>NZ_CP092473.1:2460833-2826666 GCF_014287515.2 Roseburia rectibacter | reverse complement strand
CGCAAGAATAAGATTAAAGAAGAAATAGAGCGATACAGTATCATCCGTGCAGTGACTGCAGTGGAACGTGCTGATGTATGCATCATTGTGATCGATGCGACTGAGGGTGTGACAGAGCAGGATGCAAAGATCGCAGGTATTGCCCATGAAAGAGGAAAAGGCATTATCATTGCAGTCAATAAATGGGATGCCATTGAAAAAGACGATAAGACGATCTACCGCCACACAGAGAAGATCCGTCAGATCTTAAGTTTTATGCCATATGCGGAGATCTTATTTATCTCTGCAAAATCAGGACAGCGTTTAAATAAACTGTTTGATATGATCGATCTTGTCATCGAGAATAACAGCATGCGTATAGCAACCGGTGTATTAAATGAAATTGTTGCAGAGGCAGTGGCAATGCAGCAGCCGCCTTCAGACAAGGGAAAACGTTTAAAGATCTACTATACCACACAGGTTGCAGTAAAACCGCCTACGTTTGTTATTTTTGTCAATGACAAAGAACTGATGCATTTTTCCTATACACGTTATTTAGAAAACCGTATCCGTGATACGTTTGGATTCCGTGGAACAGCGTTAAAATTTATCATTCGTGAGAGGAAGGAAGAACAGTAATGCTTGGGGCAAGAATCATAGCAGTGGCAGTGGGGTATTGTTTTGGATTATTCCAGACAGGATATATTTATGGAGAAAAGCATGGCGTTGATATTCGGACACAGGGAAGCGGCAATGCCGGAACGACGAATACGCTTCGTGTGTTAGGCTGGAAAGCGGGTCTTATCACGTTTCTGGGAGATCTGTTCAAAGCTATTTTTGCTGTGCTCTTGATCCGGTTCATTTTTATTGGAAAATATCCGGATGCGGTCAAAATATTAGAACTTTATGCAGGATTTGGAGCAGTTTTAGGACATAACTTTCCGTTTTATCTGAAGTTTAAGGGCGGAAAGGGAATCGCGTGCACATCCGGTATGATACTTGCCGTATGCCCGCTTGCAGCACCAATCTGTCTGATCCTTTTTATCGGATCGATCGCAATTACAAGATATGTATCGTTAGGTTCGATTCTTGTGGTTACAAGTTATCTGATCCAGGTGCTTATTTTTGGACATATGGGATATCTGCATGTGGATGCTGTATATCTGCCGGAGTTTTACATAGTCAGCGCATGTTTTACAGCGATGGCATTATGGAGACACAAAGCCAATATTAAGCGTCTGCTTACTGGAACAGAAAACAAATTTGGAATGAAAAAAAATTAGGAGGAATCGGCATGTCAAAGACAGCGGTTATTGGTGCAGGAAGCTGGGGTACAGCACTTTCTCTGGTATTACATACAAATGGCAATGATGTGACAGTCTGGTCAATCGTGGAGCAGGAGATACAGATGCTCCGTGAAAAACATGAGCATGTGGATAAACTTCCGGGAGTAAAATTGCCGGAAGATATTACGTTTACAACAGATTTAAAAGAAGCGATCGAAGGAAAAGATTATCTGATCCTTGCAGTACCTTCTGTTTTTACAAGAAGCACAGCGAAATCTATGACTCCTTTCGTGAAAAAGGGACAGGTGATCGTCTGTGTGGCAAAAGGGATTGAGGAAGACACGCTTATGACACTTTCTGATATTGTAGAGCAGGAGATTCCTGCCGCAGATGTAGCAGTAATGTGTGGACCAAGCCATGCTGAGGAGGTCGGAATCGGACTTCCTACCACGGTGGTTGCCGGTGCAAGAAAAAAATCTGTGGCTGAGGGTGTGCAGGATATCTTTATGAACGAAGTATTCCGTGTATACACAAGCCCGGATGTCCTTGGAATGGAGCTTGGCGGATCTTTGAAAAATGTGATCGCGCTTGCAGCAGGAATGGCAGATGGACTTGGGTATGGAGACAATACCAAGGCAGCTTTGATCACACGCGGTATTTTTGAAATCAGCAGACTTGCAATTAAGATGGGGGCAAATGCTGAGACGTTAAACGGACTTACCGGCATCGGTGATCTGATTGTAACCTGTGAGAGTAAACATTCAAGAAACCGTAAAGCCGGTATGCTGATGGGACAGGGTTACACGATGAAGCAGGCGATGGATGAAGTAAAGATGGTTGTTGAGGGTGTTTACTCTGCGAAAGCAGCCATTGCGCTTGCAAGAAAATACGAAGTAGATATGCCGATCATTGAGGAGATCAATCATGTTCTGTTTGACGATAAAACGGCAAAAGATGCAGTGCGCGAGCTGATGCTGCGTGACCGCAGGGAAGAACACAGCAGTTTAGAGTGGGCAGAATAGACAGGAGTAAAAATGGAACAGCAGACAATCAGGATTAAATATCATTCAGATGAGATAGAAAAACTTACTTATATTGACGGAAAAAGTGACTGGATCGATCTTCGGTCAGCAGAGCATGTTGTATTAAAAAAAGGCGAATTTAAGCTGATAAAACTTGGAGTATCCATGCAGCTTCCGGCAGGATATGAGGCGGTCATCGTACCGAGAAGTTCTACCTATAGGAATTTTGGAATCATTCAGACGAACCATATGGGTGTCGTGGATGAAAGTTATTGCGGAGATGATGATGTGTGGATGATGCCGGCACTTGCAATGCGTGATACAGAGATCAATGTCAATGACCGCATCTGCCAGTTCCGTATCCAGAAACACCAGCCGGTTATTCATTTTGAAGAGACGGATACATTAGGCAATGAAAATCGTGGTGGTATCGGCAGTACCGGAAGAGCGTAAAAGATGATATATATATTTTGTGCCTTGTACCATGAGGCAGAACCATTGATTCGTGAATATGGACTGAAAAAAAAGACAGATGAAACTTGTTTCCCTGTCTTTTTTGATGAGGAAGAAAATATTCTGCTCACAGTAACAGGATGTGGAATGAATGCGGCAGCGGCTGCGGTGATGCGAATCTGCACAAAGAGAACTCCACAACCGGAGGATTTTCTGGTAAATATCGGAACCTGTGCGTGGATATCCTGTGGAGAACATGGAGTATATGTACCCGATGATAGTGGATATCAATCTAAAAAAAAGATATATCTGTGTAAAAAGATTACAGAACATGTGACGGGACGAACGTTTTATCCGGATATTTTGTACAGACATCCTTTTACAGAAGCAGAGATTATAACAGGAGCAGTGGCTTACTGCGTCAAAGACAGGATGAAATTCATAAAAAAATATGAAACATCTGCAAAAAACAGCGTATCAGACAGTTTTTTGTATGATATGGAAGCATCAGCCGTGTATCAGTCCGGGGCATATTTTTTTGGACCGCATCAGATGTCATTCCTGAAAATTGTGACAGATGATGGAAATGTACAGAATATGTCAGCAGAAGTGCTAAGACAAAGTGTTGAAGGTGTAGTTGCAAAAATCAGTCATTATCTGGATGAACTGGTAAAGATTGGTGAAATGAAAAGATCACAGTATGAAAAAAAAGCCAGCGAAGTATCAGAATTTGCGCAGCGGTTAAGCACCGATATGCACTGCTCGGCAGTGATGCGTGCTTCGGTGGAACAGCAGTTAAAATATGCTTCACTTGCGGGGATTGATTATCAGGGGGTTATCAGCGAAATGTATCAGAGCGGGAAATTGCCCTGCAGGGATAAAAGAGAGGGGAAACGCTGTTTTGAAGAACTTGGACGAAAATTATTATAATCCGTTTTTTTCTCATATTTATGTGGAAGAAGAAATAGCAGATCATCCGCGGGTAAAGAAGATCCTCACACGGTTTGAAAATGCAGAAGTTGTATATATCAGACATTATAAAGATATATTCTGCAGACGCAGACAGGATTATGAGGAACAGCACCATGCGCAGAACCTGATCCTGGCGAAAAAGACAGGCAGTCTGATCTATCAGGGCGCCCCGGTGTGCCAGAATTTTGGGAATACCTGGTTTTATTATACTTCCTGCATGATGAACTGTATTTACGATTGTGAATACTGCTACTTAAAAGGAATGTACCCTTCGGCTAATATTGTAATTTTTGTTAATATAGAAGATATTTTTAAAGAACTACATCAGATGCTGTCAGAGCATCCGGTATATCTGTGTGTGTCCTATGATACGGATCTTTTAGCGTTCGATTCCGTGACCGGTTACGTCAGGGAATGGGAACATTTTGTACTGGAAGAAAACAAAAGATCACCGAATCCGCTTAAAATTGAAATCCGCACGAAATCAGCGAATGAAAAATCTTTTGAAAGCCTTATTCCGGATGAAAATATTATTTATGCATTTACATTATCACCACAGCGTGTTACAGAACAGTATGAGCATAATACGCCATCGTTAAAACAGCGTATTTCCTGTGTAACAGGGGCGGTTCAGAAAGGCTTTCCGGTGCGTCTGTGTTTTGATCCGATGATATACTGTCCAGACTGGCAGCAGGAGTATGATGAAATGATAAAACTTGTTGCAAAAGAAGTACCGATGGATCAGATCTTTGATGTCAGTGTCGGTTCTTTCCGTGTATCACAGGATTATTTGAAAAAAATGAGAAAAAGCGAACCTTATTCTGCGGTGGTACAGTTTCCATTTCAGAATGATGGCGGTGTGTATCATTATGGAAAAGAGCTGACAGAACAGATGGAACACTATCTGACCGGTAAACTTCTGCAATATGTGCCGGAAGATAAGATTTTCCGGTGGGAGTCGTGAGAAAGGGATAGTATGATACAGACAGCTATTGTAACAGGCGCTTCATCCGGTATCGGACGCGCTGTCAGTGAAAAATTATGTGCGTTGGGATATGATGTATTTGGTATCGGGCGCAGGTTTGATTCAAAAGTGGAAACAGAACAAAATGTGGGTGTATTCCATCCCATCATCTGTGATCTGACTGATACGGACAAACTGTGTGCCATCGTAAAACAGATCACATCGGAACACACAGTAAAAATCCTTGTCAATAATGCAGGGGCAGCTTACTATGGACTTCATGAAGAACTGAATCCAAAGAAGATACAGGAAATGGTCCGCGTGAACTTAGAAGTACCATTGATCCTTACACAGCAGCTTTTACGGACACTGAAGAAAAATAACGGTTATATCATCAATATATCGTCTGTTACGGCAAAACAGCCAAGTCCGCATGGATGTGCTTATGCTGCAACTAAGGAAGGACTTGCAGCATTTTCTGCAAGTTTATTTGAAGAGGCAAGAAAATATGGGGTTAAAGTGACTGCGATATACCCGGATATGACTGAAACAAATCTGTACCGGAATGCGGATTTTACAGTTGGAGAAGAAAAAGCATCTTATCTCACCCCGAAAGAAGTGGCAGAGGCAGTGGAATATGTGCTAAAGCAGCGGGAGGGAATCGTAATTCCGGAACTTGTATTAAGACCGCAGCTTCACCGAATCCGTAAAAAATGATTATGCCTGATCATAAAATAAACTTTTTATAAAAAAGAAGAACATCTGTATCCGTCAATCTGTACAGTTTTTGATAAAAAAGCCGTCAGTTTGACGAAAAAAGGAAAAAGATGCACAGAGCACTGTGACATCCTACAAGAAAAACAAAAATTCTTTGTGTAGGAGACATATGGCGCTTTTTGCATCTTTTTTGTATAGTATATTTATCAAATAACGAAACACAAATATCAGGAGGTATTTAGACCAATGGCAAGTTTATCATTAAAAAACATTTGCAAAGTTTATCCTAACGGTTTTGAAGCTGTTAAGGATTTCAACCTTGAAGTAGAAGATCAGGAATTCATCATTTTCGTAGGACCATCCGGATGTGGTAAATCTACTACACTTCGTATGATCGCCGGACTTGAGGAAATCTCCTCTGGTGAGTTCTATATCGACGGAAAGCTCATGAACGATGTTGAGCCAAAAGACAGAGATATCGCAATGGTATTCCAGAACTACGCTCTGTATCCTCATATGACAGTTTTTGATAACATGGCATTCGGATTAAAATTAAGAAAAGTTCCGAAGGATGAGATCAAGAGAAAAGTTGAGGAAGCAGCTAAGATCCTTGACCTTGAGAAATTGTTAGATCGTAAGCCAAAGGCTTTATCCGGTGGACAGAGACAGCGTGTTGCTATGGGACGTGCTATCGTTCGTAATCCTAAGGTATTCCTTATGGATGAGCCGTTATCCAACCTGGATGCAAAACTTCGTGTACAGATGCGTTCTGAGATCGCTTCCTTACATAACAGATTAAAAGCAACTATCATCTATGTAACACATGATCAGACCGAGGCTATGACACTTGGTACCAGAATCGTTGTATTAAAAGATGGTGTTATCATGCAGGTTGATTCTCCGCAGAAATTATACAATGAGCCGAATAACTTATTCGTTGCTGGATTCATTGGTTCTCCGCAGATGAACTTCATCGATACAAAATGTAAAGTAGAGGGAGACAAAGTATCTCTTACATTTGATAACACAACAATCGTATTACCACCAGCAAAAGCAAAGAAACTTGCAGATGCAGGATGCAACGGAAAGACTGTTGTTATGGGTATCAGACCAGAGGATATCGGTGATTCCGAGATCGAGATCGAAGCACACAAAGACTGTGCATTCGAGGCTGATGTAACAGGATACGAGTTATTAGGTTCTGAGGTATTATTATACTTCAAAGCAGCAGGCACAAGCATGACTGCAAAAGTTGATTCAAGAACAACAGCACGTATGGGAGATCACATCAAACTTGCTATTGATCCTGAGAAGATTCATGTTTTCGACAAAGAAACAGAATTGACAATTACCAACTAATTCGGTAAAATTAAACAGAACATCATTTAAAATAAAACTGGGTACAGTGATGTACCCAGTTTTTGTTCGTCAGTGAGGCTGAAATTGTAAAGCAGATGATGAATGTAAACCAGACGAAGGGGAGATATCGGAAAGGAAACAGATTATGATTTCAAACCATAAAATACAGACAGCACTTGATGAGATAAAAGATATATCGAGAATTGATCTTGCACTTTATACAGAAAAAGGAAAACCGGTTGCGGCAACCTTTGAGCCGGAGGAGGATTTAGAAGATGCGATCACGTCTTTTGCAGATTCCATGGCAGAGAGCCAGATGCTCTCAGGATATCACTTTTTTAAAGTTATCGTGGATGGCGAGGTGGAATATATTCTGCTGACAAAGTCGCAGGCAGAGGATGCTTATATGGTAGGGCGTTTAGCAGTCTGCCAGATCAGGAATCTTGCGGCGGCATATATGGAACAGTTTGACCGGAACAATTTCATGCAGAATATCCTGCTTGGCAATATGTTAGTCGTAGATATGTATAATAAGGCGCAGAAACTTCATATTGAGCAGGCGGAACGTGTGGTTTATGTGATCGATCTGGAAGATAAAAAAGATTCCACAGCAGTGGAACTTGTAAAAAATCTCTTTGCAACCAAAATGCGCGATTATGTGACAGAAGTGGACGAGCAGAGTATTGTGCTGATCAAAGATGTACGTGACATCAAAAGTGAAGATGAATTACAGAAGTTAGCCGATATGATCGTGGATAATATGCACACGGAGGCGATGGTGCGTGTAAGAGTCGGTTACGGTAATCAGGTGAATAATCTGCCGGATATTGCAAAATCCTATCAGGAGGCAAAGATGGCGCTTGAGGTCGGGAAGATTTTCTATGCGGAAAAGGAGACGATCGCATATCGTTATCTCGGCATCGGACGTCTGATCTACCAGCTTCCAATGAGTCTGTGTGAAATGTTTATTCATGAGGTGTTCGGTGATGAGATACCGGATATCTTTAATGAAGAGACAACAACAACGATACAGAAATTCTTTGAAAACAACCTTAATATATCAGAGACAGCCAGACAGCTTTATGTACACAGAAATACTTTAGTGTATCGTCTGGAGCGGTTAGAAAAGATCATTGGACTTGATATCCGTAAATTTGATGATGCGATGACATTCAAACTTGCACTGATGGTTATTTCACATATGCAGTATGCGAAACGTCAGGATACGGATCAGAGATAGAAATTTGAAGCAGATACAAAGGTTATCTGGTAAATAAGGAATAGATTTAGCAGGAAAGGGAAGAAAGAAATGGCAAAGACAGGCGGCTATGACGAGAGCAGTATTTCTGTTCTTGAAGGGCTTGAGGCGGTAAGAAAAAGACCGGGAATGTATATCGGCAGTGTTTCACGGAAAGGTTTAAATCACCTGATCTACGAGATCGTGGACAATGCGGTGGATGAACATCTTGCGGGAGCCTGCGATACGATTTATGTAACGTTAGAAGCGGATGGTTCCTGTACCGTGGAGGATAATGGACGAGGTGTTCCGGTCGGCATGCATGCAAAGGGAGTTTCGGCTGCCCGTATAGTTTATACGACACTGCATGCAGGAGGAAAGTTTGATGATTCCGCTTATAAGACCAGCGGTGGTCTGCATGGAGTCGGTTCTTCGGTTGTAAATGCATTATCGACACATATGGATGTCTGGATCAGCAGAGATGGCTATATCCATCATGATGGTTATGAGCGTGGTATTCCGGTGGTCGAATTGGAAAACGGGTTACTTCCGACCATTGGAAAAACGAAAAAAACAGGCACAAAAGTCAACTTTCTCCCAGATCCGGAGATTTTTGAAAAGACAAGATTTAAAGAAGATGAAGTAAAGAGCCGTATGCATGAAACAGCATACTTAAATCCGGCACTGACGATCATTTATGAGGATAAACGCGGGCCGGAAGTGGAGCATATCGTATATCATGAGGAGGAAGGAATCATTGGTTTTGTCAAAGATCTGAATAAAAACAATGAGGTACTTCACGATGTGGTCTATTTTAAAGGTGAGCAGGATGGAATCACAGTTGAGGCTGCATTTCAGTATACAAATGAGTTCCATGAGAATATTCTGGGATTCTGTAACAATATTTTTAATGCAGAAGGTGGTACGCATATTACCGGATTTAAAACGGTATTTACAACTGTCATCAATTCCTATGCGAGGGAACTTGGGATTTTAAAAGAAAAGGATTCTAATTTTACCGGAGCAGATGTCCGTAATGGTATGACGGCGATCGTTTCCATCAAACACCCGGATCCACGTTTTGAGGGACAGACCAAGACGAAACTGGACAATCAGGATGCAGCGCGTGTCACGGCAAAAGTGACCGGGGATGAGATACAGCTTTATTTTGACAAAAATTTAGAGGTATTAAAGACCGTGATCTCCTGCGCGGAGAAAGCGGCAAAGATCCGCAAGACCGAGGAGCGTGCGAAGACGAATCTTCTGACAAAACAGAAATTCTCTTTTGATTCCAACGGAAAGCTTGCAAACTGTGAGAGCAGGGACGCGTCGATCTGTGAGATATTTATCGTCGAGGGAGATTCCGCGGGAGGTTCTGCAAAGACGGCGCGTGACCGTAATTTTCAGGCAATTCTGCCGATCCGTGGTAAGATTTTAAATGTTGAGAAAGCAAGTATTGACAAGGTGCTTGCAAATGCAGAGATCAAGACGATGATCAATGCATTTGGATGTGGTTTTTCCGAAGGATACGGCAATGATTTTGACATCACGAAACTGCGCTATGACAAGATCATCATCATGGCAGATGCCGACGTCGATGGAGCACATATTTCCACACTGCTTCTGACACTGTTTTATCGTTTCATGCCGGAATTGATCTATGAGGGACATGTCTATGTGGCAATGCCGCCATTGTACAAAGCGATCCCGTCTAAAGGGGAAGAAGAATACCTTTACGACGATGCGGCATTGGAACGTTACCGCAGGAACCATAAGAGCAATTTTACTCTGCAGCGTTACAAAGGTCTCGGTGAGATGGATGCGGAGCAGCTCTGGGAGACGACATTGAATCCGGAAACGAGGATCTTAAAACGTATTGAGATCGAAGATGGACGTATGGCATCTGATATCACGGAACTTTTGATGGGAAATGATGTGCCGCCGCGCAAGATGTTTATTTACGAACACGCGCAGGACGCAGCACTTGATATCTGACAAGGTGAATGACTGCCGTTCATTTGATAAATGTGGATAGCAGCCGAAAACTTATTATGACAGAATGGAGTATGATATGAATCAGGAAGAACAGATTATCCGCACAGAATACTCGGAACTGATGCAGAAATCTTATATTGATTATGCCATGAGTGTTATCATTGCGCGTGCGCTGCCGGATGTGAGGGACGGCTTGAAGCCGGTGCAGAGAAGAACACTTTACGATATGTATGAACTGGGCATCCGTTACGACAAGCCGTACCGTAAATGTGCGCGTATTGTTGGTGATACGATGGGTAAATATCATCCGCACGGTGACAGCTCTATTTATGATGCACTTGTTGTAATGGCACAGGATTTTAAAAAAGGTCTGCCGCTTGTGGACGGGCATGGTAATTTTGGTTCTATCGAAGGTGATGGTGCCGCTGCAATGCGTTATACCGAGGCACGTTTACAGAAGATCACACAGGAAGCATATCTGGCAGATTTAGACAAAGATGTAGTAAATTTTGTCCCGAACTTTGATGAGACAGAAAAAGAACCGGAAGTACTTCCTGTAAAAGTGCCAAATCTGCTTTTGAATGGAGCAGAGGGAATCGCTGTCGGTATGACGACAAGCATTCCGCCACATAATTTTGGCGAGGTCATTGACGGTGTGATCGCATATATGAAAGATCCGGATATCAACACAGAGCAGATGATGCAGTATATACCGGGACCGGATTTCCCAACAGGCGGTATCGTTGCAAATAAGGACGAGCTGATGGCTGTCTATTCAACTGGTATGGGCAAGATCAAGATCCGTGGCAAGGTAGAAGTGGAAAAGGGAAAAGGCGGAAAAGACCGTCTTGTCATCACCGAGATTCCATATACCATGATCGGTGCGAATATCGGAAAGTTTTTAAATGATATCTATAATCTGGTTGAGACAAAGAAAACTTCTGATATCGTTGATATTACAAACCAGTCTTCGAAAGAAGGAATCCGTATTGTTCTGGAATTAAAAAAAGGTGCGGATATCGAGAATTTAAAGAATCTTCTCTATAAGAAAACGAAACTGGAAGATACATTTGGCGTCAATATGTTAGCAGTAGCGGATGGCAAACCGGAAACCATGGGAATCGTTCCGATCATCCGTCACCATGTGAATTTCCAGTATGAACTTGCAACACGCAAGTATCAGACACTTCTTGCAAAAGAACGTGATAAAAAGGAGATTCAGGAAGGTCTTATCAAGGCAACCGATGTCATTGATCTGATCATTGAGATCCTGCGTGGAAGTAAAAATGTAAAGGATGCAAGAGCATGTCTGACGGATGGCATCACGGATAACATCAATTTCAAATCCGAACAGTCGAAGCGTGAGGCGGCAAAACTCCGTTTTACAGAAAGACAGACTACAGCGATCCTCGAGATGCGCCTGCAGAAATTGATCGGACTTGAACTGGAAGCACTTTTAAAAGACCATGACGAGACGCTGAAAAATATTGCAAAATATGAGGATATTTTAGGCAGCCGTGCAGCTATGGCAAAAGTTATCATCAAAGAGTTAGAGAATTTTAAGAAAGAGTATGAAAAACCAAGAAAAACGGTGATCGATAACCTGGAGGAAGCGGTTGTTGAAGAGAAGAAGATCGAGGAAATGGATGTTGTATTCCTGATGGATCGTTTTGGATATGCAAAAACTGTGGATGTTGCAACTTATGAGAGAAATAAAGAGGCAGCGAATACGGAAAACCGCTATATCTTAACCTGCAAAAATACGGATAAAATCTGCATTTTTACAAATAAGGGACAGATGCATCTGTTAAAGGTATTAGATCTTCCTTATGGTAAATTCCGTGACAAGGGAACGCCGATCGATAACTTAAGTAATTATAACAGCAGCGAGGAAAATTTTGTCTATATCACGAATCTTGCTGCAATCAGCCGGTCACAGGTTCTTTTTGGAACAAAATCTGCAATGTTAAAAGTTGTGGATGGAAGTGAATTTGATGTAGCAAAACGTACCACAGCCGCGACAAAGTTAAACGAAGGTGATGAGCTGATCTTTGTACAGGCGCTTACACTGGAAGAAACACTTGTGATGCAGTCTGAAAAAGACTTTTTCCTCAGAATTGATATTTCAAGTATCCCGGAAAAGAAAAAGGGAGCGGTCGGAGTGCGTGGCATGAAATTAGGTGCAGGCGATGCACTTACTGCCATTTATCTGCTGAATGCAGAAGATTCGGTCAATGTTGAGGTAAAAGGCAAAGAGGTAGCATTAAACCGCCTGCGTACTGCAGGACGTGACACGAAGGGAACCAAACGATGAAACAGACAAAAGGTTACCAGATCTGGCAGATCCTTTATCCGATCGGACTTTATTATGTAGTATCGAGTCTCTGCTATTTTGCACTGGAGATGCTTCTTGGTACTGCGAATGAGACGTATATGCTGCGTCAGCTTGTATGTGCGGCGGTTACGATCCCGGTTATATTAAAATTTTATATGGCAGACCAGAACGTACGTGATACCGTTTATGGAAAAAGAAAGTTTAATATGGGCAGGGAACAGTTTATAAATATTGCAGTGACGGTTGTATCTGTAGCTGCACTTGGAATTGCAGTCAACAATATTATTGCAATGACACCGCTCATCCAGGCATCTGAAGGGTTCCAGACTGCAAATCAGGCATTTTTTGCGGGAACAGCAGTTTACGAGTTCCTTGGTTCTTGTCTTCTGATCCCGATTGCAGAAGAATTATTGTTCCGTGGAGTGGTTTATCAGAGATTAAAACTTATGATTGGTGTGTATCCTGCAGTCATTTGTTCTGCACTGATCTTTGGACTGGTGCATGTGAATCTGGTACAGTTTTTATATGCGGCAGTGTTAGGATGTCTGCTGGCGTTTTTGTATGAAAAGACAGGATTTTTCTATGTACCGGTATTAGGACATATCGCAGCGAATACCGTGGCAGTTGTGCGTGCAGAGACGGGATGGCTGTCCTTTGGCTATGCGGCGGATGCGAAAGGGATTGGCTTTACGGCGGGGATGCTTGTTGTGGCTGGTGTTGTAATCGTTGGATTCTGGAGGTGGAAGAAGAATGTGGGATTTGATGAGAGAGACTGAAGAAAAAGTGCGCGGATATTTACTAATATGGAAAAGGAAGCTATCAACTCCGGGTGGTCGATACGGGAATTAAAGTGGCAGATTTCCACGTCTCTCTATGAAAGGCTGTTATTATCAGAGGGAAAAACAAACAAAAAAACAGTGCTTGCTCTCGCAGAAAAAGGAATTGAAAACTACCAAACTGACACCAGAAGCTGCTGGACAGCTCAATATGTATCTGAATTATTATGCCGCAGAAATAAATGACGAACATGATAATCCACCGATTGGCATTATTCTTTGTACGGACAAGGACAGTATAGCAGCAGAATATGCACTAGGCGGTCTGTCTAATAATATTTTTGCTTCGTGCTATGTTTCCTATATTCCCGATAAGGAGCAGTTGATCGCACAGGTGGAGGCGGTTTTGAATGAGTGGCATAAACAGGAAAATAAATAGTAAGAGAAAAAAATGGGACACGGACGCTAAATGAGCAGCCAATGAGTCCCATTTTTTGCTAGAAAAACATATGATGAAGAAGAGGTTGAACAACTGATACAGATCAATGTTTCATATGTAAATGATTCTGAAAATTAACTTTTTGTGAGAGCGGATAAAAAGATATCTGTGCAGTGCGTAAAGACAAAAGTAAATAGGGAGTAAGCTATGATAAGAAAAATGGAAGAAAAGGATATATCTGCTGTTATGCAGATATGGCTTGAGACAAACATCAAAGCGCATAACTTTATCACAAAGGCATATTGGACCAGCAAGTATGAAATGGTAAAACAAATTCTGCCGGAAGCAGAAGTATATGTATATGAAGAGGGAAAAAATGGTCAGATAGATGGTTTTATCGGAATAAATGATTGCTATATCGAGGGATTGTTTGTGAAAGAATCTGCACAATCGATGGGAATTGGAAAATATCTGCTGGATTATGTAAAAAGCAGAAAAACCGAATTGCGTTTATGTGTATACGAAAAGAATGTGCATGCAATTTACTTTTATCAGAGGGAGAATTTCCTGATTCAGGCGGAAGAAACAGATGAAGATACAAACGAAAAAGAGTATGTTATGAGGTGGGGAAAATGAAAAATAAATTAGTCATGGCGATGATTACTGTTGTATTTGCAAGTGAGTGTTTTGCTGGATGCAGTAAAAAAACAATAGAAAATTCTGCTGCTTCAAACACGTCAGTATTGGAAGAAAATGAGAAAGAAGCAGAAGACGCGAAGAAAACAGAAAATGCTCCTGATGCACAGACAGAAAAATATGTCGTGGAGAATCAGGAATATGTCTATTCCACATACAGCGATATCGGTCAGTTAGGGGAAGAGGGAAACTATTATAATTCAGATTATCCGGGGAAGGATGCCTATGAGGTGCCTGTATTTGAAACGACTGCAGACATCACACACGATGGAATCGCAGATCTGGTTTCAGTAGTCGGATATGGCGGTGAGCCGGATGCAACAGTAGATGATGTTGTAAGTAACAGTTCATATGGATGTTATGTGAAAGTCTATCGCGGAACAAAAGATAGAGAATATGAACGTTATCCGAGATTTATCAGCAGAAACTTTCACCTGTCGCATGCAGGAAATGGAACGATATGTCTTTCAAAAAAGGACAACCTGGACTATCTTTTGATAAGCACAACCTATGAAATGCAAGGGACTGCCCAATATGATTTCGCAGCCTTTTATGTGGATGATGAAAAGGGAATTGTGATCGATGACACCTATGGTGTTGAATTTGCAGTTGACAAGGACGAACATCCGGACTGGAACGAATGTACACACAGGGAAGACGTTGTCCCGCTTTTGCAGGAAAAAATGACACACTACCTGAAAGATTCTATGCTTCTTCTGTCACTTGACATTGATAATGGTGCCCTGTACAGTTGTGAGGAAAAAACACTGGAGGGAAACGTCCAGAAAAACAAAAACAAAACAGGAGAAACGAAACAGGAAACATGATGCATGCTCAGAAACTGGATATCCGTCTGACGTTTATCCGGATCATTTTGCCGGAAGTTATGTGGGCAGATTCCTGTTTCTGCTGCTTGCGATCGTTCTGACCGGAGTGGGGACTGCGATGTCACTGAACATGCGGCTGATCCCGAATCCGGGAGATGGAATTGTGCAGGCAATCGCGGATACGATACATAAGAGCGTAGGATTTACCAAAAACAGAAAAAATACACAGATGCAATTTAGACACAATTTAATAAAACTGGTAAAAATGCGAAGATGCAGAAAAATTAATGAAATTTTTTTGCATCTTCTTTTTATGTAATTGTTTGTATAAATATGATTTGAAACAAAAATAAAATAAAAAGACAGATAACTATATATAATAATGCGTAATTGACATATTATCAGACAATAGAGTAAAAAAACTGGTAGACAAACGGATCTGAAAGTTGTATATTAATACATAACAAATCCAGCAAAAGACAACTGTTTTTCTGACAAAGACAGACGAGCAGATGGAGAAAGGAAGTTGAAGATGAAAGAGCAGAAATTAGACCGTTTTTCTGTAACAGGCAGCTACAAGAAGGAAACCGGAATGTATGATCCGAGATTTGAGCATGATAACTGCGGTATCGGTGCTGTTGTCAATATCAAAGGTATCAAGACACATGCAACGGTAGAGAATGCATTAAAGATCGTAGAAAACTTGAAACACAGGGCAGGTAAAGATGCAGAGGGCAAGACAGGTGACGGTGTTGGTATTCTGCTTCAGGTATCACATAAGTTTTTCTCGAAAGTGACAAAACCACTTGGCATCGAGCTTGGAGATGAGAGAGATTACGGTGTCGGCATGTTTTTCTTCCCACAGGATGAATTAAAACGCAATCAGGCGAAGAAAATGTTTGAAGTCATTGTCAACAAGGAAGGAATGGAGTTCTTAGGATGGAGAGAAGTTCCGACCGATCCGACCAAACTCGGACAGAAAGCAGTTGACTGTATGCCATATATCATGCAGGGCTTTGTCAAACGTCCGGCAGAGGTGGCAAAGGGACTTGACTTTGACCGTAAACTTTATGTTGCAAGACGTGTTTTCGAACAGTCTAACGATGATACGTATGTGGTTTCTTTGTCCAGCAGAACCATCGTATACAAAGGAATGTTTTTGGTAGAGCAGCTTCGTTTATTTTTTGCTGACTTACAGGATAAAGATTACGAATCAGCGATTGCAACGGTTCATTCCCGTTTCTCCACGAACACGAATCCGAGCTGGGAGAGAGCACATCCAAACCGTTTTATCGTACATAACGGTGAGATCAATACCATCAAGGGTAATGCGGACAAGATGCTTGCACGTGAGGAGACAATGGAATCCGAACACTTAAAGGGAGAACTTCAGAAGGTACTGCCGGTTATCAATTCCGAGGGTTCTGATTCCGCAATGCTTGATAATACCTTGGAGTTTCTGGTTATGAGCGGTATGGATCTTCCACTTGCAGTCATGATCATGATCCCGGAACCATGGGCAAACAACCGTATCATGTCACAGAAGAAAAAAGATTTTTATCAGTATTACGCAACGATGATGGAGCCATGGGACGGACCTGCATCTATTCTGTTTTCCGATGGTGATATGATGGGAGCGGTACTTGACCGCAACGGACTGCGTCCATCCCGTTACTACATTACCGATGATGATTATCTGATCCTTTCCTCTGAGGTCGGCGTACTTGATATCGATCCGACAAAGATTCTTGTAAAAGAGCGCTTACGTCCTGGTAAAATGCTTTTAGTTGATACAGTTGCAGGCCGTGTGATCGACGATGATGAATTGAAAGAAACTTATGCAAACAAGCAGCCATATGGTGAATGGCTTGACCGCAACCTCTTAAAACTGGAAGATTTAAAGATTCCGAACGAGCGTGTGCCGGAATATACCAAGGAAGAACGCCAGAGAATGCAAAAAGCATTCGGTTATACTTTCGAGTCCCTGCGTGAAGCAATCCTTCCGATGGCAAAGAACGGCGGCGAGGGTACATCTGCCATGGGTATTGATACACCGCTTGCTGCACTTGCGAGTGACCATCAGCCGTTATTTAACTATTTCAAACAACTGTTCGCACAGGTAACAAACCCGCCAATCGATTCGATCCGTGAGAAAGTTGTAACATCCACAACAGTTTATATCGGTGAGGACGGTAACCTCTTAGAGGAAAAGGCAGAGAACTGTCAGGTGTTAAAGGTTAATAACCCGATCCTGACAAACACAGACCTGATGAAGATCAAAGCTATGAAGGTGCCGGGATTTAAGGTAGAAGTGATTCCGATCATTTATTATAAAAACACAAGCCTTGAAAAAGCGATCGACCGTCTGTTTGTGGAGGCAGACCGTGCATACAGAGATGGTGCAAATATCCTCATCCTTTCCGACCGTGGAATTGATGAGAACCATGTACCGATCCCATCACTGCTCGCCGTATCTGCCTTACAGCAGCATCTGGTAAGAACGAAAAAGAGAACATCCGTTGCGATGATCTTAGAGTCCGGTGAACCGAGAGAGGTACATCATTTTGCAACACTGCTTGGCTATGGTGCCTGCGCAATCAACCCATATCTGGTACAGGATACAGTAAAACAGCTTGTAGACGAGCATATGCTTGACAAAGATTACTATGCAGCAGTACAGGATTATAACAATGCAATCTTAAACGGCATCGTAAAGATCGCATCCAAGATGGGTATTTCCACGATCCAGTCTTACGAAGGTTCTAAGATCTTCGAGGCGATCGGTATCGATAAAAATGTCATTGACAAATATTTTACCAACACAGTCAGCCGTATTGGCGGTATCACATTAAAAGATATCGAAAACGATGTCAATGAGCTTCACTCCGCAGCCTATGATCCGCTCGGACTTGAATCCGATCTGACCTTAGAGAGCCGCGGACGTCATAAGATGAGAAGCGGGGCAGATCCACACCTTTATAACCCGGCAACGATCCATCTGTTACAGGAAGCAACCAGACGTGGCGATTATGAGTTATTTAAACAGTATACAGATTTAGTAAATAAGGAAGAAAGAGAGATCACACTGCGTGGACTGATGGATTTCAATTATCCGAAAAAGGGCGTGCCGCTTGAAGAAGTCGAGAGTGTGGAATCTATTGTTCAGAGATTTAAAACAGGTGCTATGTCCTATGGTTCTATTTCACAGGAAGCGCATGAGACACTTGCGATCGCAATGAACCGTCTGCACGGTAAATCCAACTCCGGTGAAGGTGGTGAGGATGCAGAACGTATCGCAAGTAAAAACAGCAGTGTGAACCGTTGTTCTGCGATCAAACAGGTCGCATCCGGACGTTTTGGTGTTACCAGCCAGTACTTAGTCAGTGCACAGGAAATCCAGATCAAAATGGCACAGGGCGCTAAACCTGGTGAAGGCGGACATCTTCCGGGCAAAAAAGTTTATCCGTGGATCGCAAAAACAAGACTTTCCACACCGGGTGTGGCTCTTATTTCCCCGCCGCCACATCACGATATCTACTCCATCGAGGATCTTGAACAGTTGATCTTTGACTTAAAGAACTCGAACCGTGATGCGAGAATCACAGTAAAACTGGTATCTGAGGCAGGTGTGGGTACCGTTGCAGCTGGTGTTGCAAAAGCTGGTGCACAGGTTGTACTGATCTCTGGTTATGACGGTGGTACCGGTGCAGCTCCGGCAAGCTCTATCCACAATGCAGGTCTTCCTTGGGAGCTTGGACTTTCTGAGACACACCAGACGCTGATCATGAATGGACTTAGAAACAAAGTCCGCATTGAAACAGATGGGAAACTGATGAGCGGACGTGACGTTGCAATCGCAGCACTGCTCGGCGCAGAAGAATATGGTTTTGCGACCGCACCGCTTGTAACTTTAGGCTGTGTCATGATGCGTGTATGTAACTTGGATACCTGTCCGGCAGGTATTGCAACACAGAACCCGGAACTCCGCAAACGTTTTGCAGGAAAACCGGAGTATGTTGAGAACTTCATGCGTTTTATCGCGGCAGAGCTGAGAGAGTACATGGCAAAACTTGGCTGTAAGACGATCGATGAGATGGTCGGCAGAAGCGATCTGTTAAAGGTTCGTGATGATTTAAGCGGCAGGGAGAAAGAGATCGATCTTTCCAAGATCTTAAACAACCCGTTTGCAGACCAGAAAAAGAAAGTCATCTTTGATCCGAAACAGGTTTATGATTTCGAGTTGGAAAAATCAAAAGATATCACGGTGCTCTTAAAACAGTTAGGACCGGCACTTGAAAAACAGCAGAGCAGAAGCATTGACGTGGAAGTGACCAACACCGATCGTTCCTTCGGTACGATCTTCGGTTCCGAGATCACCAAGAAATACGGCGGCGAGGGACTCCCGGAAGATACCTTTATCGTAAAATGCAGCGGCGCAGGCGGACAGAGTTTCGGCGCATTTATCCCGAAAGGACTGACCTTAGAGTTAGTCGGAGATTCCAATGACTACTTTGGAAAAGGACTTTCCGGTGGAAAACTGGTTGTCTATGCTCCGGCAGGCGTGAAATACAAAAAAGATGAGAACATCATCATCGGTAACGTTGCCCTCTATGGTGCAACCAGCGGAAAAGCATTTATCAGCGGTGTCGCAGGCGAGCGTTTCTGTGTCCGCAACTCCGGTGCATCCGCAGTTGTTGAGGGAGTCGGCGACCATGGATGTGAATACATGACCGGCGGTCGTGTCGTAGTCCTCGGTAAGACTGGAAAGAACTTTGCAGCAGGTATGAGCGGCGGTATCGCATATGTGCTCGACGAGGACAACGATCTGTATACAAGAATGAACAAAGAAATGGTATTTTCCGAAGAAATATCCAATAAATATGATGTTATGGAATTAAAGGATATGATCAAAGAGCATGTGGCATTGACCAATTCCGAGAAAGGAAAAGCAATCCTTGACAATTTCAGCGAATATCTGCCGAAATTCAAAAAGGTCATTCCATACGATTATAACCGGATGCTGATGGCGATCGTTCAGATGGAGGAGAAAGGTTTATCCTCGGAACAGGCGCAGATCGAAGCATTTTATGCAAACACGAGAGGTTAAATAAGCAAGATGTTCCTGCGGCAAGTGCCGCAGGGCATCACGATGGAGGATATGAGCAATGGGAAAACCAACTGGATTTATAGATTACGAGAGAGAAGATGCGAAAGCGATCGAGCCGAAGGAGCGCATCAAAAATTTTAAGGAATTTCATATTCCACTTTCCATGGAAAAACAGCAGGTTCAGGGCGCAAGATGCATGAACTGCGGTGTGCCGTTCTGCCAGTCCGGTATGACCATCATGGGAATGACAAGCGGATGTCCGCTGCACAATCTGGTACCGGAGTGGAATGATCTTGTCTATACCGGAAACTGGGAACAGGCATATAACCGTTTAAAGAAAACCAACAACTTCCCGGAATTTACATCGCGCGTGTGCCCGGCACTCTGTGAGGCGGCCTGCACCTGCGGTCACTGGGAAGATCCGGTCACCTGTAAGGCAAACGAGCACGGCATTATTGAAAATGCTTATGAAAAGGGATATGCAGCAGCAAAACCGCCGAGAGTGCGTACCGGAAAGAAAGTTGCAATCATCGGTTCCGGTCCTGCAGGACTTGCCGCAGCAGACCAGTTAAATAAGCGTGGGCATCAGGTGACGGTGTTTGAACGTGACGACCGTGTCGGCGGACTTTTGATGTATGGTATCCCGAACATGAAACTGGAAAAATGGGTGATCGACCGTAAAGTGGATATCATGAAAGAAGAAGGTGTGGAATTTATCACAGGAGTCAACGTGGGCAAAGACGTAAAAGCTGCCAAGCTGTTAAAGGATTATGACCGCGTGATCTTAGCCTGCGGTGCAAAAAATCCGCGAGACATTAAGGCACCGGGACGTGATGCAAAGGGCATTTACTTTGCAGTGGATTTCTTAAAGGCAACCACAAAGAGTCTTTTAGATTCCGACCTGAAAGATAACAATTATATTTCTGCAAAGGGCAAAAAAGTGGTCATCATCGGTGGCGGTGATACCGGAAACGACTGTGTCGGAACATCCATCCGCCATGGCTGCGCGAGCGTGACACAGCTTGAGATGATGCCGAAAGCACCGGATACCAGAGCAGAGAACAACCCGTGGCCGGAGTGGCCGAAAGTCTGCAAGACAGACTACGGTCAGGAGGAAGCAATTGCTGTATTCGGGCATGATCCGCGTATCTACCAGACGACAGTCAAAGAGTTCTTAAAAGATAAAAATGGCAACTTAAATGGTATTATTACCGTGAAGTTAGAGAGTAAAAAAGATGAAAAGACCGGACGTATGATGATGACAGAGGTACCGGGGTCTGAGACGAAACTTGATGCAGATCTGGTTCTGATCGCAGCAGGATTCCTTGGAACCGAAAAATATGTTGCGGATGCGTTTGGCGTTGAACTGAATGCAAGAACAAATGTATCAACGGCAGAGGGGGCATATGCGACCAGTGTGAAAAATGTATTTGCAGCAGGCGATGTGCACAGAGGACAGTCTCTTGTTGTGTGGGCAATCCGTGAAGGACGTGAGGTTGCACATGCGGTGGATGAGAGCCTGATGGGATATTCTTACCTGTCGGTACAATAGGGAAAAATAAGAATTGTTGATGGAAATAATATAATAAAAGACCGGAGTGACATGATTTGGGACACTATATGAAATCATGCGGCTCCGGTCTTTTTCAAAAGTTGTTTATTGAAACATTTTATGGAATGTGCTATTTTCATCATATAGATTTTCCGGCGGATGGGGAGTCCGGGAAGAAGATATGATGGGGGAAACAGAAACGATGTTGAAAATTTTTCTGGCAGAAGATGAGATTGTAATGCGGGAGGGGATACGAAATAATATTGCATGGCAGGAGGAAGGATTTGAATTTGTTGGTGAGGCGAGTGATGGAGAACTCGCGTATCCGATGATTCAGAAACTAAAACCGGACATCCTGATCACGGACATCAGGATGCCTTTTATGGATGGACTGGAACTTAGCCGGATCGTAAAACAGGAACTTCCGGATACGAGTATCCTGATTCTGAGCGGATATGGTGAGTTTGATTATGCAAAAGAAGCTATCTCGATCGGTGTGGAAGACTATCTGCTGAAACCGGTGACCAGTGCACAGCTTTTAGAAGCAATCAGGCGGATCGCAGAAAAAATTTACGGCAGGAGAGGCAGACAGGAAGAGACAAAAAACGAAAAAGAACAGAAAACACTTACAAAAAGAAGACTGTTCCGACATATCGTATCCGGTGAGCACTCCTTTTCGGAGGTGTTAAAAGAGGCCAGAGAACAGGAGATCGAACTGGCAGCGGAGCGCTACAATGTTTTTATGTTACAGCTCTTTTTCGAGGATGGGACGGAGACGTTTTATGAAAAAGATGAAGCATTTGAAGATCATATGGAACAGTTTTTTGCATACGGTTCGAGTGTGATCCGCGCAAAACTAAGCTGTGGGGAATATCATCTGGTACTGAAAGAGGAAAATGGTGTGACGCTTGAACAGCTGAAAAATGCCATTGAACAGGAACTTGAAATATATCTCTGCGGGGAAAATAAGATCGATTATGCCGCGGTATACGGGATACCGGTCACACGGTTCAGCGAGATCAAAAAATGTTACGAGGAAGCGAATCTTCTTTTTGCAAAGCGGTATTCCTTAGAGAAAAATAAGATCACGGAACAGGTAAAGAAGATAGAAAATGAGATGGAAACAAAAGAGACATTAGATCTTGGGGAACTCAATGTGTCCGGGATCGACCGCAGACAGGTGGAACAGTTTTTGTATACAGGAAGAAAAGAGGAAGTATCCGGGTTTGTGGATGATTATTTCCGGAAAATCTCAAACGGTAGCTTACAGTCGGTTCTGCTGCGTCAGTATGTGCTGATGGATCTGTATGTGAGCGCGGTCTCCGTGTTGGAAAAAAGCGGATATACCAGTGAAAATCTGTTGGAACAGTACAAAGATGCGCAGAAGATGGAAATTTTTCTTGGCACTGCAGGACAGGCGAGGGAGTACATCAAAAATCTGTTCGGGGCAGTGATCGAACTGCGGGAGCAGGGCATGGAACGCAGATATGACAATCTGATCCAGCATGCAAAAGCCTACATAGAAGATAACTATAATCATGAGGATATCTCCTTAAATATGGTCGCTTCGGAGGTAAATTTAAGTTCGAGCCATTTCAGCACTGTATTCGGACAGGAGACGGGAGTGACGTTTGTTGAGTATCTGACAAAGGTGCGCATGGATAAGGCAAAACAGTTATTGCGGACGACCGGGACTAAGACCACGGAGATTGCATTTGAAGTCGGTTTCCGGGATGCACATTATTTCAGTAACCTGTTTAAAAAGACACAGGGGTGTACGCCGCGGGAATACAGAAACAGGAGTGACAGACCAGAGCAGGAACAGGAAAAATTATGAACGTAAGAAAAAAATTTTCATTAAAAAACAGGTTGTATCTGCTGCTTCTTATCTGTGTGATCCCACTAACGGTTATGATCACATATTTGCTTTTTATGATCAACAATGTATCGTCAAAATATGACCATATTGTGGAGAAGATCACAAAGGCAAATGCATATAACATCGGATTCAAGGAAGATATCGACTATGTGATGTACATTATCGTGGTTAATTCGGAACGTGCGGAGGAGTTAGTCGATACACAAAAGCCGCAAAAGATGATCAAAGAGGCGAGAGAGGTGTTTGGGGAATTGGCAGAGGATGCCGATTCCGCATATGCGAAACAGCGTCTCTCGCGAATTTTAAAGAGTCTTGACACCCTTGAAAAAAGGGTGCAGGAGATTGAGGAAGATGCGTTAGTCAGTGGATCTTATGAGACAAATATGGAGAGTTTGGACTTAAATATCAGGGTGCTGACGGAGCTGATCCAGGAACAGATCCAGTATTATATTTATTACGAGAGCATGAACATGGAGGATCTGCGGGGTGGGATCCGTAATGATGTGGAGCAGGCGATTGCGATCACGAGCGGTATTTTACTGGTGATCTTAGTGGGTGCATTTGCAGTCAGCAGAAAAATCGTGACGGGCATCACAGAACCAATCGGGGAGCTGTGCGATGCCGCAGTGGCTGCCGGGGGTGGCGATTTCAGAATCCGGGCGGTGAAAACCGGACCGGAAGAGATTGAGGTGCTAAATAAGAGTTTTAACCAGATGGTGGAAAAAATCGGCAACCTTGTGGAAGATATCCATACGGAGGAGTTGAATTTAAGGGCAGCAGAGCTTCGGGTGCTGCAGGAGCAGATCAATCCTCATTTCTTATATAACACGCTCGATAATATCATCTGGCTTGCCGAGTCAAAAAAGACAGACGAGGTCGTAATGATGGTGTCCTCCCTGTCCACATTTTTCAGGACTTCTTTGAGTAAGGGAAGGGAGTTTGTCTCCGTGAAAGAAGAGACAGAGCATATCCGCAGCTATTTAGAGATCCAGCAGTTCCGCTACCGGGACATTTTAGATTATGAGATTGCGATCCCGGAGGAATATTACGGTTATGAGGTCATCAAACTGACACTTCAGCCGTTAGTGGAAAATGCACTTTACCATGGCATAAAAAACAAGCGTGGAAAGGGACATATCACGGTCTCGGCGGAGCGTTGTGCGGATGTCCTGATCTTTAAGGTAAAAGATAACGGGATCGGGATGGATAAACAGAGACTTGCAGAAGTATGCGCGATGTTAAAAGAGGATGGCAATACGAAAAAAGAAAATGACGGCTTTGGACTGTTTAATGTCAATCAACGCATCCAGTTGCATTATGGCACGGAATATGGACTGAAAGTGCAGAGTACCTACGGGGAAGAAACGGAAGTCTGGGTAAGAATTCCGGTAAGAACAGAAAGCAGTTCATAAAAAATACACATTTTTCCAAAAAAAATACACTTTTTTACCGAAATATATGAAAGCTGTTCACAATTTAGTAAAAAATTATACTTAATTCAAATTTAATTCGGTATTCATAAAAACCTCTCACAGTTATAATTAGACCATGGTTAGCAACGAAACCAAATCTAAAAAAACTATGGGAGGTTTTTGAAATGAAAAGAAAATTGGTGAGTATGGTAATGTGTATGGCATTAGGGGCAACAATGTTAGCAGGATGCGGAAACAGCGCAAACACGTCAACAGGTAATGCGGGTGCATCCAATGATGCCGCAGCAAAAACAGATGATGCAGCTGCTGCAGATCAGACAGATGACAGCGCAGAGGCAGCCGGAACAGAGAGCTCCGCAGCAAGCGGTGATACGGTTACAATTGGTTTTGCACAGGTTGGACACGAATCTGACTGGCGTACCGCTTCCACAGATTCCTGTTTAAGTGTTTTTTCCGCAGACAATGGATACGATCTTCAGTTTGTAGACTGTGATAATGATTCTGCAGTACAGTTAGAGGCAGTCAGAGGATTTATCGAGCAGGATGTTGATTATATCATCATCGATCCGATCGTATCAACCGGATGGGACACTGTACTGACAGAGTGCGAGGAAGCAGGAATTCCGGTTATCGTTATTGACCGTACGATCGATGACTCAGATAAATATGTTTCATGGGTAGGTTCTAACTTCAAGACAGAAGGTCTTGCAGCAGGAGAGTGGTTAAAAGCATATACAGATGCAAAGGGCATCAGTGATGTCAATGTACTTGTGATCGAGGGATCTACCGGAGCTTCCGCAACGATCGGACGTACCGACGGATTTAAAGAGATTGCAGATGCAAATGGATGGAATATCTTAGATTCCCAGACAGGTGATTTCACACAGGCAGGCGGACAGGAAGTCATGGAGTCCTACATCAAGAGTTATGAAGGTAAATTTAATGTTGTTGTATGCCAGAACGATAACGAAGCATTCGGTGCAATGGATGCAATGAAGGCAGCTGGTATCTCCTACGGTGTAGATGGTGATGTGATCCTTGTTTCCTTTGATGCATGTACCGCAGGACTTGAGTATGTAATGTCCGGTGACATCAATGCAGACTTTGAGTGTAACCCGCTTGCAGCTCCGTTCGTAGAGGAAGTTATCAAACAGCTTCAGGCTGGTGAGACTCCGGAGAAAGAAGTATACATGACAGAACACTGGTTCGTAAATGAGGATGTCCTTTCTACGATCAATGTAAATGGAGAAGATCAGGATCTGACCGTTGTCACAAAAGAAATCGTAGATGCCCAGTACTAATCAAACCTGATGGCATAAAATGCGGGGGAGACCATCTGGTCTCTCCCATTTTAAAGAAAGGGTGAAGGAAGATGGAGAGTAATGTTGTATTGACCATGCGCGGAATAACCATGACATTTCCGGGAGTAAAAGCATTGGATCATGTGGATCTTACATTACGCAAAGGTGAGATCATGGCACTGATGGGGGAAAATGGTGCCGGAAAATCTACGCTGATCAAATGTCTGACAGGAATCAATGCATTTGAGGCAGGAGAAATACATGTGGAGGGCATCGATGGTCCGGTTGTCAATCATTCGACGCTGGATGCACAGAAAAAGGGCATTTCCACTGTGTATCAGGAGGTAAATCTTTGCCCGAATCTTAGTGTTGCAGAGAATTTATTTATTGGAAGGGAACCGAAAACAAAACTTGGAACGATCGACTGGAAGACCATGGTCGCAAAATCGGAAAAGATCATGGACAGTCTGGATATAAAAATTGATGTAACGCAGAATCTGGAAGAATATTCACTTGCCCTGCAGCAGATGATCGCAATCGCGAGAGCGGTGGATATGGAATGTAAAGTACTTATCTTAGATGAGCCGACGTCATCGTTGGATGACCATGAAGTAGAAAAATTATTTACCCTGATGCGTCAGCTGAAAGAAAAGGGAGTTGCAATCGTGTTTGTAACCCATTTTTTAGAGCAGGTCTATGCGGTCTGTGACCGTATCACAGTACTCAGAAACGGTAAATTAGTCGGGGAATATCCAATCGAAGAACTGCCGAGGGTGCGTCTGGTTGCGGCAATGATGGGAAAAGATTTTGATGATCTTGCGGCCGTAAAAACAGAGCAGGCGAAAGACTTTTCAAAGGAACCGCTGTTTATCGATGCAAAGGGATTGAGCCATAAAGGAAAAATCAAACCGTTTGACTTACAGATCCATAAGGGAGAGGTAGTCGGATTGACCGGACTTTTAGGTTCTGGTAGAAGTGAGTTAGCACGTGTTATTTACGGCGCGGACAAAAATCAGACCGGAGAGCTGAAAGTGGCGGGAAAAGAAGTAAAGATCAATGCTCCGATCGATGCCATGAACCTTGGAATGGGACTATTGCCGGATGACAGAAAGGCAGAAGGTATCATAGGTGACCTGTCGGTAAGGGAAAATATTATTCTTGCACTGCAGGCAAAACGTGGAATATTCAAACTGCTGCCGATGAGTAAGCAGATCGAGATCGCGGACAAATACATAGAACTTCTTCAGATCAAGACCGCAAACAGGGAGACACTGATTAAACAGCTCTCCGGTGGTAACCAGCAGAAGGTGATCTTAGCGCGCTGGCTTGCGACCGATCCGGAATTTTTAATTTTAGATGAACCGACGCGTGGTATCGATGTCGGAACAAAGACAGAGATCCAGAAACTTGTGATCCAGTTAGCGGAGGAGGGAAAGAGCCTGATCTTTATTTCTTCTGAGATCGAAGAGATGCTTCGAACCTGTTCGAACCTTGTCGTATTAAGAGATGGGGAAAAAGTCGGTGAGATCACGGATAATCTGACACAGGAACATGTAATGCAGGCGATCGCAGGAGGTGGCACAAATGAATAATATAAAGAAACTGATCAGCAAACCGCTGTTTCTGCCTATCTTTTGTATGTTATTGGTAATGGCGGTAAATATCATTTACGATGTTGCATCGGGAAATTTTGCATTTAATTTCTTTACGATCTCCATTCGAAACGGAGTATTGTATGGACGTATTATCGATATCTTAAACCGTGGAAGTGAGATCGCAATCCTTGCGATCGGAATGACTCTGGTTGTATCCTGTTCTGCAGGTACTGATATTTCCGTTGGTTCGGTCATGTCACTGGCAGCGTCGTTCTGCTGTATGCTGCTTGCAGGCTATGGAGTTTCCTCCACGAATGAACTGGCGAGACCGCTTATCATCGGAGTGCTTGGCGGTATCCTGATCGGATGTGTCTGCGGTGCATTTAACGGATTTTTAGTATCGTATCTGAATGTACAGCCGATGGTCGCAACGCTTATTTTATTCTCGGCAGCAAGAGCGATCGGTCTGTTATTATGTAACAATATGATTGTGTATGTAAGAGAGGATTCCTTTAAAATTTTTGGTGGATATCTTGGATTTATCCCGACACCGATTGTTGTGGCAGCCGTATGTATCATAATCACTTCCCTGATACTAAAAAAGACGGCGCTGGGGTTATATGTACAGAGTGTTGGTATCAACAAAAAGGCTTCCCGTATTGCAGGTATCAAATCAGAAAGAATTATTTTCCTGTGCTACATTGTCTGTGGACTTTGCGCCGGAATTGCCGGAATTGTGGCATCTTCCCGTATCAGTTCTGCAGATTCTAACAATATCGGATTAAACTTTGAGCTGGATGCAATTCTTGCAGTTGCACTTGGCGGTAACAGTCTTGGCGGCGGAAAGTTCCGTCTTACCGGTTCTATTATCGGTGCATATACGATCCAGGCGATCACGACAACACTGTATGCGCTGGGTGTTTCCACCGAACAGGCACCGGTATACAAGGCGGTCATTGTTATCATCATCGTTGCGATCCAGGCGCCTCCGTTTAAGGATTATATGAAAAAGATGTCTGCAAAAAGACAGCTGGCAAAAGGAGGTGTCGCATAATGAAGAAAAAGAAAATGAATGGAAACACGGTACTTTTGATCATCACAATCGTTTTATTCTTCGTCATGTATGCAGTCGGATGTGCGATTTATGCAAATAAGGGATTTACACACCTGCAGACATTTTTAAATGTACTGATCAATAATGCGGGACTCTTATGCATTACCTGTGGAATGACATGTGTTATGCTGACAGGCGGAATCGACATCTCGGTTGGTTCTCTTGTAGCTATGGACTGTATGTTTCTTGCGGTCGGAATGGAGAGATGGAACATGAACGCAGTGGTTCTTTGTATTCTGGTCCTTTTGATCGGCGTTGTATTTGGAATTGTACAGGGTTTCTGTGTCGGATATTTAAATATCCAGCCATTTATTGTGACGATGGCGGGAATGTTCTTCGCAAGAGGTATGACGGCTGTGATCTGTACGGATCAGGTATCGATCAGCAGCAATGAATTTTTTGTAAAACTTGCAAATGCCAAGATCAAACTTCCGTTTGGATCTTATGTCAATGGTAAAGGCGTGGTACAGGTACCGTTTATCCGTATTTCCGTGGTTGTGGCACTGGTAGTGTTAGTCGTGGTATTTCTGATGCTCCGCTACACCAAATTCGGAAGAAGTCTTTATGCAGTTGGCGGCAGTGAGCAGTCAGCGACCATGATGGGACTTGATGTGAAAAAGACAAAATTAAAAGCTTATGTGTTATCTTCTTTCCTCTGTTCGATCGGCGGTATCTGCTATTGCTTGAATACCATGTCCGGCAACGTGCAGCAGGCACTTGGATTAGAGATGGATGCCATTGCATCATCCGTTATCGGTGGAACGCTCCTGACCGGAGGAGTTGGAAATGTGATCGGTTCCTTCTTCGGTGTACTGATCAACGGTACAATCTCAACTCTGGTAAAGACCAATGGTAAGCTCTTAAGTTCCTGGTCGAGCATCGCAGTTGCAGCATTACTTTGTTTCTTTATTGTGTTACAGAGTATTTTTGCAAAGATGAAAGAGAGCAGTAAATAATAAAGTGAATAAGAAAAAGCTGTCGCACAGAGAAAATTCTCTATTTATGTGCGGCGGCTTTTTGGTATATAATGAAAAGCAGAGGTTATGGGTTCGGAGGAGATATGTTAAACAAAAGGTGGGTATCAGCAGGAATCACGGTACTTGGGGCAATATTTTTGCTGGCAGGATGTGGAGAAAAAAGAGGGCAGCGCACGAATGGACTGGACACGGAGGAGATGGCAGGTCATGATGGGTGTATTGTGGTAGGCTATGCACAGGTCGGTTCAGAGTCAGACTGGAGAACAACGAATACGCAGTCATTTAAAAATATTTTTACGGAAGAAAACGGTTATTATCTGATTTTTGAGGATGGACAGCAGAAACAGGAAAATCAGGTCAAGGCGATCCGCAACTTTATCCTACAGGATGTGGACTATATTATTTTAGATCCGGTTGTGGAAACGGGATGGGAAGCGGTGCTTGAGGAGGCAAAGGAGGCAGGAATCCCTGTCATTCTCTCTGACCGTACCGTGGAAGTCGGCGATGAAAGCCTTTACAGCTGCTGGGTAGGAAGTAATTTTTGTGAAGAGGGAATAAAGGCGGGGGAATGGATTGAAAATTATTTAAAAGAACAGGGAAGAGAAGATGAGACGATCCATTTAGTCACACTGCAGGGGACGCCAGGTTCCTCCGCACAGATCGGGAGGTCGGACGGTTTTGAAAAAATATTAAAAAAACACTCAGACTGGGTGATGCTTGAAAAACAGTCGGGCGATTTTACACAGGCAAAAGGTCAGGAAGTCATGGAAGATTTTTTAGAGAAGTACGATGATATCGATGTTGTGATCAGTGAAAACGACAATATGACGTTTGGCGTGATCGATGCGCTTGAGGCGGCAGGAAAGAAAATGGGAACAGATGGTGATGTGATCGTGATCTCATTTGATGCAGTAAAAGATGCGCTTACGGTGATGCAGGATGAGAAGATCATGGCTGATTTTGAGTGCAATCCGCTGACAGCCCCTTTGGTCGAACAGACGATCCGGCATATGGAAAACGGGGAAGAGGTCGATAAAGTCCAGTATGTGGAGGAAGGATATTTTGATTACACGATGGATCTGAAATCAATCCTGAAAGACAGATCCTATTAGACAATAGGGAAAGTGTGTATATTGCTTCTTTGGTTTTATTTTTGTATAATATTGAAATAAATTATACTGGGAAATCAAATAAAACAGAGGAGAAGAGCAGTATGGCAGAAGAGGAATTTCAGGAACAAAGTTCCGTGAAAACTGAAACTGAAAAAGAACAGAGTGCCGTGGAAAAGAAAAAAGCAAAAGAACAGAGTGCCACAGAAAAGGAAAAGGTAAATGTAGAGAATGTTATGGAACAGGAACAGGTAGAAGATCCGGTTATCATAGAGAGCGAAGATGTGAAGATGGAAACGGAACCGGATTATACGCAGATGGAAGTCAAAAATCCACGGATCGGAAAAGTTTTAAAACTCGAAGAAGAAGCAAAGAGGCAGAATGAATTAGAGCAGCTTCGCAGTAAGCGGATTAGACAGCAGCAGGAATATATCAATCGGATGATCGACTCCGTGGAAGCAAATCTGAAAAATACAAAAGAAGAACAGAAGTTAAATGAAGAATTTGAACGCCATATCAGAACGGAAGTTTACCGGATGCATGGCATCAGTGAGGATAAACTTCAGGGCATGGAGGAACGCCGCAATGCATGGTATCAGGGAGCGGCGTTTGCACTGTTTTTTCTGTCGCTGATCTTAGTGGCAGTGTGTGGTGTTTTACATGGGTTTGGTTCGGAACTGTGTATTTTTATGGCATTTTATACGGCAATTGAGGGTACGCTTCTTTCAAATGGCAGAAAACAGGCAGCGTTTTTTGAGGTACTGATCAAGATTTTATATCTGTTACTTTACCCTGTGATGCTGACGGTGTTTGTGTGCTACGAACTGAAATTTAAGGAATATGATATGTTAGTTCCAATCTTTGTGATCGCTGGTGTGGTTGTTCTGATGCTTGGGGCTATATCTTATTTTGCTTACGATCCATACCGCGTGGATAAGCGCAACCGCAAAAAGGCAAACAGTTACATAAAAGAAATGGAGAAGGCGGCTTTAAAGGAAGTGCGTCTGAAAGAAAAAGCGTTTGAAAAACTGCAGCGGAAAAACGAGAAGAAGGCACAGAGAGAAAAAGCGCGCAAAGAAAAGGAAGAAGAAAGGCGTAAGAAACGGGAAGCACGCAAGGCAGAACGTGAAGCAGCACGGCAGAAATCAGAACAGGAACAGCCGGTAGAAAAAATCATTGGATGGTGGGAAAAAATCCGTCATAAGAATGAGAAGAAAACTGAAAGTGAAGTGAAAGAGCAGATGACAGAAAACATTGCGAAAGACAAAAATGAGAGCGCAGAATAAAAGTCTGTTATGGTCAAAGACCAATAACATATAGAAATGCAGGAAGAAAGGACAAAATGAAACATGGAAGATTTTAAATTCAGCACACTGGAATATAAAAGACCAGATTTTGAAAAAGTAGGTGCATTTGCAGAGGAGATCACACAAAAAATCAAAAATGCAGCATCCTATGAAGAATTAAAAGGATATATGGAGCAGATGGAGGAGATGTCGAAAAATTTTTCGACGGACTGCACGATCGCATCTATCCGCCATACCTTAGATACGACAGACGAATTTTATGAAAAAGAAGATGCGTATATCAATGATATGGTGCCGACAGTTATGCCAAAACTTCTGGCGATGAATGATGCACTGATGGAATCAAAGTTCCGCGGGGATATTGAAAAGGAGTACGGAAAGCAGTATTTTGCACAGATGGATCTGCAGAAAAAGACATTCTGTGAGGAAAACATCCCACTGATGCAGCAGGAGTCAAGACTGTGCAAGGAATATGAAAAAATGATGGCAACCGCAGCAATCCCGTTTGACGGAAAAACGTTAAACCTGTACGGGGTACAGAAGTATTTTGAACATGAGGATCGTGAAGTACGAAAGGCTGCTGTGAAGGCATACTCCGATTTTTATCATGGCAATGAAAAACGTCTCGAAGAAATCTGGGATGAACTGATTAAAATCCGCACACAGATGGGAAAAAATCTTGGCTATGAGAATTTCATCCCGGTTGGCTATATGCAGCAGGGACGTACTGATTACGGCATGGAGGAAGTGGCTGCTTTCCGCGAGCAGGTGCGTACCGTGTTAGTTCCTTTCTGTGAAAAATTATATGAGGCACAGAAGAAACGTCTTGGTGTGGATACATTAATGTTTTACGATGAAAAACGTGTATTCCCGGATGGCAATGCAGTTCCGGCAGGGGATGATGATTTCATGGTGGATCAGGCGAGAAAAATGTATCATGAATTAAGCCCTGAGACAGGAGAATTCATTGACTTTATGATCGACCATGAGCTGATGGACTTAAAAAACAAACCGGGCAAGGCATCCACCGGATATATGACATCCCTTGACCGCTACAAAGCACCGTTTGTATTTTCCTGTTTCAATCAGACGATCTTTGATATGCAGGTACTGTCACACGAGTTAGGTCATGCGTTTGCAGGATATATGGCAATGCGCAGCCAGCCGATCGCTGCATATTACAGTGAGTCAACGGATATTGCAGAAATTCATTCCATGGCAATGGAACAATTTGCTTATCCATATGCAGAAAAATTCTTCGGAGAGCAGGCAGATAAATATCGTTTTGCACACTTGCAGGATGCCCTGACATTTGTACCGTTTGGCGTAGCCGTAGATGAATTCCAGCATATCTGTTACAGCAACCCGGATATGACACCGAAGGAGCGCACGCTTGCATGGAAGAAGTTGGAAGAAACTTATATGCCTTGGAGAAAATATGAGGCAGATGATTTCTTTGACCGTGGCGGTTACTGGTATCATAAACTGCATATTTATCTCTATCCATTCTATTATATCAACTATACTTTGACGACAATGGGAGCGATGGAGTTTAAAACCAAGGACAGAAAAGATCATGAGGATGCATGGAAAGATTATTTAAATCTCTGTAAATGTGGTGGCAGCATGAGCTATTTAGAGACACTGCGCTACGCACATCTGATGAATCCATTTGAGCAGGGAACGGTGGAAAAAGCCATTGAGCTTGCAAAAAATGATCTGTTAAACAGCAGATATATGTAAGAGAAAATAAAATGCAATAGATGTATCAGTATCTTGACAGAATAAAAAAAGCAAAGAAACGGAGGTTATTTCCGTTTCTTTGCTTTCTTTTTTGCGACACTGTATCCAAAAGTGCCAAGTTTTTTGCCGAGTAAAAAGTAGGCACCATGGGAGTAGGTAACAAGTCCGGTGTCATTGAGGTGAAATGTATTTTTCTCATCAAAAAATGCATCATCTACGGTGACATTCACCACATCAGCAAGAAACATGGTGTGGCTTCCGAGCGGTTTTATCTCCCGAACCTTACATTCGATATTGACAGGACTTTCTGCGATGCCCGGTGCAGAAATCTCCTTCGAAGGGAGCGGTGTCAAATGCATTTCTTTGAATTTATCAATGTCTTTTCCGGAGCGGACACCGCAAAAATCAGTTGCGCGGACTAACTGCTCCGTTGTCAGATTTACAACAAACTCGCCGGAAGTTTCGATCATATGGTAAGAGTAGCGCTCCGGGCGTACAGAGATCGACAACATCGGTGGATTGGTACATATGGTTCCTGCCCATGCTACGGTGATGATATTTGGTTTTCCGGCAAGATCTGGATTGGTACAGAGTACATCTTCTTTTCCGGCAGGATACTGGCAGCTTACCATAACGGCAGGCAGCGGATAGAGCATGTTGCCGGGTTTAAAATATTGTTTTGCCATAGAAAAACTCCATTTCTGAGTAATTTGTTAAGAAGAGATGATAACATTGCTGTCAGCGTATCATGTTCTGTTATTTGTAATAATAGAAAGTCTGCCAGGCGTCCGATCTATTATTTTAAAAGAAGATCCATGAGATATGCATAGACGTCTTCATTTTGTTTTTTCCAGTTATCACAGATCGCCTGCGCCTGTTCCCTTGTTTTTACGGTGAGAGTCAGGTCGATCAGATTGGTATCGTGTACACGAAACTGGCAGCGTGCAGCATAATCCTGATTTGGTGTTTTGTAATAGTCCGCAAGTATGGAGTTGACGCTGCGCAGCTCTAATTTATTTTTTTCTAAGAATGCAGTGGTGTCGCGTTCGATTGCAGGCGTGATCTTATCTTTGAAAAAACCAAGCGTTTCTTTTCCGGCAGCAGTAATGGTATACTGCGTATTGCTGTGAGTGGATTCTGCATGTATCAGGCTGGCATCCTCAAGGTCACTTAATACCTGTTGGACACGAAAATAATCCGTATAATCCTGCTCTAAAAAGAAATTAGATATCTGTGTGTTTGTCAATGGAAAATCCACTTTATCCAGCATATTTAAAATTGTCAGTTTATAGATCGTGAATGGTTCTGCCATAATATTAGATGCCCTCTTTCTTTATAATCAGATATTTTTCCCCTGCCAGAGATCACGCTCACGCAGACATTTCTGTATCGTGTTTAAAACTCTCTTTTTATCTGTACTCCATAAAGGTGCGATCAAAAGACTGCGCGGACCATCTCCTGTGAGCCGGTGGATCACAATTTCCGGCGGCAGCAGTGCAATGCAGTCTGCAATCAGGTCACAGTATTCTTCCAGTGTAAAAAGTGGAAACGGATCTGCCATATAGGCAGTCCCAAGATCGGTTCCTTTCAATATATGAAGAAGCTGGAGTTTTATTCCGGTGATCGGAAGACTGCCAACATAACGGACGGAACAGAGCATATCCTCTTTTGTCTCACCCGGAAGACCTAAGATCAGATGGGTAATGACCGGAATGTTTCTTTCATGCAGGGCATTTACTGCCTGCTCAAACTGAGAGAGGGTAAAACCGCTTCGGATTGCCTGCAGTGTTGTATCGTGGATGGTCTGAAGCCCAAGTTCTATCCAGACCGGTTTCCTGTGGTTTAACTTATCAAGCAGATCTAAGATATCCGGAGCCAGACAGTCACAGCGGGTTGCAATGGATAATGCTGCGACATCCGGCTCTTCAATGGCTTCCGTAAAAATCTGTCTTAAGTATTCTACAGGTGCATAGGTATTGGTATATGCCTGAAAATAAGCGATGAACTTTTTACAGCCTGTTTTTGCCTGAATCCGTTTTTTGGCGGAAAGAATCTGCGCATGAACAGACAAGTCAGGCGCGGCAGCAAAATCCCCGGAACCGCCAGCGCTGCAGAAAATGCAGCCGTGATTCCCCAGAGTACCGTCGCGGTTTGGACAGGTCATACCGCCGTTTAAGGAAAGGCGGTAGACCTTTTCCCCGAAAGTCTGTTTTAATTCATAATCTAAAGAATGATACCGTTTGTCGCCCCAGATCATCATTTGATATGGGATTTGACAGCTTCGCTTACAACTTCTGCGACACGCGGGTCAAAAGCCTCCGGCATGATAAATTCGTCACATAACTGATCCTCGGAAACAAGACCTGCGATCGCTTCTGCGGCGGCAAGTTTCATTTCTTCCGTGATCTGTGTGGCACGTCCCTCTAAGGCGCCTTTGAAGATACCAGGGAATGCGACAACGTTGTTGACCTGATTCGGGAAGTCACTTCTTCCGGTTCCGACCACGCGTGCACCGGCTGCTTTTGCAACGTCCGGCATGATCTCCGGTACCGGGTTTGCCATTGCAAACAGGATGGAATCGTGATTCATGGAAGATACCATCTCCGGTGTTACAATGTTTGGTGCGGAAACACCAACAAAAATATCAGCACCTTTTAATGCATCGGCAAGTGTTCCATGCTCATTTGCAAGGTTTGTTACTTCGGTCATTTTCTGCTGCATCCAGTTTAAATTCGGATAATCTTTTCCGATGATGCCCTCACGGTCACACATGATCACATTTTTAAAACCGTATGTTAAAAGTAATTTTGTGATGGCAACGCCAGCAGATCCAGCACCGTTTACAACGACGCGGCAGTCCTCTTTTTTCTTGCCGGTCACCTTTAATGCATTGATGATACCTGCAAGTACTACGATGGCAGTACCGTGCTGGTCGTCATGAAATACCGGAATGTCGAGCATTTCTTTTAAACGTTCCTCAATCTCAAAGCAGCGTGGTGCGGAGATATCCTCTAAGTTGATACCGCCGAATGCCGGTGCAATGTTTTTCACGGTAGCGATGATCTCTTCGGTATCCTGTGTGTCTAAGCAGATCGGAACGGCGTTGACATTGCCGAACTCCTTGAATAATACACATTTACCCTCCATAACAGGCATTGCTGCGTATGCACCGATATTTCCAAGCCCTAGTACTGCGCTTCCGTCGGAAACAACAGCAACGGTGTTTGCTTTCATTGTGTATGTATAGGCTGCCTCAGGGTCTTTGGCAATGACTTTACAAGGTTCTGCAACACCTGGTGTATAAGCAATCGCAAGATCTTCGCGGCTTTTTACTTTTGATTTGGCAACGGTCTCTAATTTACCGTTCCACTGTCTGTGCATCTCTAATGCTTTATTCTCCATAATAATATATCTCCTGTTATCATTGTTTTCATTTATGATAACATTAACAATTTCACAAATCAAGAAAAGTTGATGGAGAATTCTGCTGATTGTAACTGCTGATTTCATTTTAAGGGAATTTGACATATATAATAGGTAAGTGATAAAGTTATTTTAGAAATTATCCGGCAGAAAATCCGAAAAGAAGGGAAGATTTGAAGTGAAAGTATTAATGATTAACGGAAGTCCGAGAACAAATGGAAATACATCGATAGCACTTGGTGAAATGAAAAAGGTTTTTGAGGAAGAGGGCATAAATGCGGAAATCGTGCAGGTTGGCAACAAAGCTGTAAGAGGCTGTATTGCCTGCAATCGCTGTGCGGAGCTTGGAAAATGTGTTTTTGATGATGTGGTAAATGAGCTGGCACCTAAATTTGAAGAGGCGGATGGTCTTGTAATCGCAAGTCCTGTTTATTATGCATCAGCAAATGCAACTTTAATTGCAGTTTTAGACAGACTTTTTTACAGTACATCTTTTGATAAAACCATGAAGGTGGGAGCAAGTGTCGTATGTGCCAGACGTGGTGGATGTTCCGCTACGTTTGATGAATTAAATAAATATTTTACGATAACAAATATGCCGATCGCATCAAGTCAGTACTGGAATTCCATCCATGGAAGAGGTCAGGGAGAAGCAGAAGCAGATGAAGAGGGGAAACAGACGATGCGTGTGCTTGCAAGAAATATGACATTTCTTATGAAGAGCATTGTACTTGGAAAAGAACAGTTTGGACTTCCAAAAACGGAAGAACATGTGTGGACTCATTTTATCCGGTAGAAGAAATCCAAAGAGAAAGCGGATCGCATGATCGGTTATAGGGGGGAACAAACTTCCAAGGTGGGAAGCGTATGATGAACCGTTGACTGCGTAATATATTAAAACCAGTGTATGAGTCGGCGAAAGTATGCGGATTTCAGGAGTGGTAAAGGTTATTCAAATATCTGAACTGATCCTGATTCCGACGGTAAATACCGGACAGGAACCAATGGAGATGTTTGAACAGGAAATCCATAGTTGTCTCACCGGAAGGAACAGTTATTGAAAAAGCGGATGATACTGAGCAGATCATTTATACTGATATTGACATAAGAGAATCACAGAGAATCCGCAATAAAAAGCCATATACATCTTTAAGACGTAAGGAATTTTACCTGTAGCTGATTTTTGAATTGGTTTGTAAAGTTGTGAAAGAGAAATACAGGACAGTACAAGAATGGAGATAAGATGGGAAATGAATCAGGTGAATGGATCATGTACGGTGTAGACTGGGATGATCCGGAGTGTATACATACGGTAGATGAAGCAATGGAATATATCAATGAGGTCGGTTTTCTTCCTTTATTCAAAAATGATATTCCAGGTTTTTCTCTGGAAGAAAGAACTGTGCCAGAATATTGGTGGAGTGATGTATCCGAAAAAGATCCATGGATGTGGAGAGCAGTCATTGCAAGAAAACATGACATAGTTTATGGCAAGTTTTTTGACAGAAAAGCTGGTTTTATATCAAAAAAATGGCTGCCTGTATTTGCAAATTATCGTCGTGATGGATATGATTTTGATGCACTATATGAGGATGGCAAAGCACCAAACAAGTATAAGAAGATAATGGATAATTTTATTGAGGATAAGGAAGATGCAGAAATATATTCTAATATACTGAAAAAACAGGCTGGCTTTGGTAAGGATGGGGAAAAGGGATTTGATGGCGCCATCACAAATCTTATGATGCAGACTTATCTTTGCAACTGTGATTTCAGAAAGCGGGTAAATAAGAAAGGTGTGGAGTATGGATGGGATGTTGCTGTGTATTCTTCGATTGAACATATATATGGATACGATTATGTGACATCATGCTACAAGGATGATCCGGGAGATTCGTGGAGGCAGATTGCAGATCATATGCATGAAATTTATCCGGTTGCATCAGACAAACAGATAAGGAAGGTGTTGAAATAAAATGAGCGATAAAACAAAAAATTATGACAAAATAGATATCAGTTATTTTAAAAGCATTGTGGATCAGGACAGGGCTTCGGTTGTTATATGTAATCTCAGTCATGAGATCATATATATGAATCCGGCAGCAGTACAGAATTATTCAAAACATGGTGGAGATAAGCTGATAGGAAAAAGTCTGTTGTGTTGTCACAATCCGGAATCCGGAGAAAAGATACAGCAGGTGATCGACTGGTTTGCAGCGGATGAAAGCCATAATATTGTATATACTTTTCATAATGAGAAGCAGAATAAAGATGTATATATGGTGGCGCTTAGAGATGAAGGAAAATTAATCGGATATTATGAAAAACATGAGTATCGGAATGCAGAAACCATGAAATATTATGATTTATTTTAAACAGAATAAGTTTATGAAAACGGAGGAGAAAGAGCGTGAAGGGAAAAGGATTCCTGACCAGAATCTTAGTGTTGTCAATACTTTTTCTCATAAAAAATCCCACACCACATTTCATGTGATGTGAGATTCTCTTAACTTAATGCCATTGACCTCGCTGTCTGGGAGATTTTTTTGTTAGGGGAGTTTTTTTACAGCTCCTTTTTTGCCTGAAACATATGTTTGTAAAGTTTATATATATGATCAGTGTGATTAACGGTGATCTCCCAGATAAAAAAGTGCAACCGTGCCAGGACCGGAATGTGCACCGATCGTAGCACCGATATAGTCGATCATAAAATTCTCATATCCGAAACGTTCTTTGATCAGATCAGCGACAAACTGTGCGTCTTCCGGGCAGTCTCCATGGCTGATGAAGATGATATCATTTTTATCTTTCCAGTCACCGAGTTGTTTTTCCATGCAGTCGACAAGTCCGATCAGTGATTTTTTACGTCCGCGTACTTTGCTCAACATGACAAGGTGTCCTTCATCATCGACATGAAGTACTGGTTTTAAATTGATCATCGTACCGACGATCGCGGCTGTTTTAGAAAGCCGTCCGCCGCGATGCAGATGGAAAAGATCATCGACGGTAAAATTATGTACGAGATGATATTTATTTTCTTCTACCCAGGCAGCAACCTCATCTAAACTTTTTCCTGCTTCTTTTAACTGGACTGCTTTATAGACAAGCAGACCCTGACCTAAGGTTGCGGCAAGCGAATCAACAACTACGATCCGGTGATCCGGATATTTTTCACAGACATCTGCTGCCGCGATACGGCAGCTGTTGAAACTTCCGCTGAGACCGGAAGAAAATGCAATATGGAGAATATCCACATCATTATCTTTCAGGATGGATTCATACAGCAGGGCAGCTTCTTCGGGATTTGCCTGTGAGGTGGTCGGCAGGGAGCCGGCACGCATTTTATCATAAAAATCTTTGACAGGCATTGGTTTTTCCCAGGTGTAGGATGTACCCTCTAGTGTGTAAGGAAGGGACATCATGTATAAGTGATGTTTTTCAACGTAGTCTCTTGGTAAATCAGTGGTTGTATCGGTAACAATTACAAACTCTTTCATGAACTCCTCCAGATCATATTGTAAATATTTAAAGATAGCATCAATCGGATATTATCCGATCTCCATGGGTATTACCCATGCACAATTATAAATGATATATTGTTAAAAGAAAAGAAAAAATTGAAATCAGGTATTTACAAATATAATAAAATGAAGTATGATATCACTATCTTTTTATCGGGTTTGCGTGAAGCATCTGAGATCGTTCTATTCATTGAGGAGATTGGAGCGGTTTTGAAACAGGATGAACGAAGCGTCAGACATTTTTGCGGCGGTATGACCAGCCGTATCATTGGAAATCAGACAGATATTTCCATCTTTTTACAATCAAAAGTTATCAGTTTATTTCACAGAGCAATATTTCGTAACGGAGGCTGTTGGAAGGATATTCTGCACTTTTTTTCGAATCAGAAAATGGAGGCAGTATGTCAGTAAAAATAGCATTCTGGGGAATGGACAAGTCATTCCATACAACAGAAATCATGGCTGTAATGGCATGCCTTTTGGCAAAGAGCAGGCCGGCATGTAACGTTTTAGTACAGCGGGAAAATGGCTGGCAGTGTATCTTTTCCGGCGGAAAAGAAAAGATTCTTTTGGCGGATTGTGGATATGGAAGAGACAAAAAGACACAGAACAGTTTAAAAAAAGCGGATATTATAGTAGCTGGTATGCAGTCATATCCGAGTGAATGGGAGGATATGATACGTGATTTTGCGAGAAAGCAAAAGAAAGTTCTTTATCTGATAGAAGGGTATGCGTTTTATGCAAGGCAGATGAAAAATGACATGGTACATACATATCGCATTGCACCGGAGCAGATAGGATATATTCCGCAAAACGGAGAACTGGAATGGGTGTCACAGCAGGGAAAAATGGATAACTTTATCAGGCTGTGGAAACAGAAATCAGAAACAGAACGTAATAAAATTTTTTTTGAAGAAATGGGATCAAATCTGTTTCTTCTCAGAAAACAGATCGAAAAAATTGAAAATGGAGGATTCTATTATGGAACAGGTAATGAAACACTACGGAAATGCAATTCTTGCAGTAATCGTATTACTGGCATTGGGGGCGATCATTGTGGCAGCACTTTCGTCGGATGGGTATGTTGCGACAGAATTTAAGAATACACTCACAGGCTTTTTTAATAATATGAATGCGCTTCGCCCATAAAAATTTTATAGGGGAGAAGTTACTGGTGCAATGAAAGAAAAAGAGGACTTTTCTTTTATGCGGGAAAGTCCTCTGAAAAATGGAGAGAACAATGAGTGAAAAAGTTATTGTTGAACCTACACCGGAACAGTTCGGAATATTCTGGAAGTATTTGAGCAGACCGGAAGTGACGGATGTGGATTATAACGGGAAAAAATTATGGATCACAGATTTGGAACAGGGAAGATATTGTGCAGATGAGGAGATACCGGAAGCATTTATCAGTACGTTTACACACAGTATCTCAAACTGTATCAATAAACAGTTTAATAATGCAAATAAAATATTAGAAGCGGATACCAAAGAACTTAGAATCAGTATTATTCATGAGTCTGCCGCGATATCAGGGATCAGCATCTGTATCCGTAAATCCCCGTGTTTTGTAAGAAACACTTTAAAAGAACTGCTCGATCAAAAATATTGTGAACAGAAGGTATTACATTTACTGCTGAATTGTGTGCAAGCGGGGATGAATTTTGTTTTTGGTGGAGAACCGGGTGCAGGTAAGACAGAAAGTGCAAAATTTTTTATGCAGTTTATCAGAAAGGAAGAACGTGTTATTACCATAGAAGATTCATTAGAAATTCATTATACGAATATCAATCCAGGGGCAGATGCGGTGGAGCTTCGTGTTGGAAAGGGATTTGATTATACAGATGCGATCAAGGCTTCCCTGCGTCAGAACCCAAGCTGGCTGATGCTTTCCGAGGCGCGTTCTGTGGAAGTAACTTCACTGTTAGAACAGTGGAGTACCGGTGTTCATGGATTTACGACGATACATCTGGATGATGTAAGAAAATTGCCGGACAGGATATTGAACATGATGAATAATGTTAATGATGCACAGCGCATGGAGAACCGCATCTACCGTTATGTGAATGTAGCAGTTCTGATCCGCAAAACCGAATCTTCAGATGGAAAGGTAAGGCGTTATATTGACCAGCTTTGTTTTTTTTCGAGAGAAAATGCGGAAAATAAGATTTATATGATCGTTGAAGATGGAGCGCTGGTATCCGGAAAAATACCGTTAGATATTCAGAAAAGATTTAATGAAGCGGGTGTGGACGAACCTTTTGTATGCAGACACTTTGACAGGTATCTTAGAGAGGGAAGATAAAGAGAGAGGAGGACGTATGATGGGGATGTTTACTTTTTGGAATCCGAAAAATCTACAGAAAAAGGTAGATATGTATGGATATCATTTTTCGTGGAAAGAGCATACGATGATGATTTTTATGGCATTGGCGGGAGTATTTGGCGTCGGAGTCGTTTTTCAACTTAAGACGGGCGGTGTTGTGGCTGCGTTGGCAGCTGTTTTAGCAATGCTTCCGATACTGGTGCTTGATATGTACCGTAAAATGTATGAGCAGAAGCGGTTTGCGGATGCTGCGGAATATATGGAGCAGATGTTATATGCATTTCAGAAAAGTGGAAAAATATTGAGTGCACTAAAGGAAACCAGAGAAATATTTGAAGAAGGGAAGATGCGTTCCTGTATCGAGCAGGTGATTCTGAAACTGGAATTTGGAGAATTTGCCATAGGTGAAAACATTTTTAAAGAGGCATTAGAACCGCTTGAGAGTCAGTATCAGTGTCCAAAGATAAAAATGGTCCACGAACTTCTTATCAATGCAGAGGAACATGGGGGAGAAATGAACGAATCTGCACTGATTCTTTTAGAGGATATTGAATTGTGGAAACGCAGAGGATATCAGCTTCAGGCAGAAAAGAAAAAAAGCCATACGGACAACATTATTTCTGTGATCGTATCGGTCATTCTCTGTGCGACAGCATTATATGTATTAGATTCCATGAAAGATCTTTTTGCGGTGAAAACATGTTTTAATATATTTGATGTAAAAATCATTCAGGTTTCGTCACTTGTATTTCTTCTTTTCTTATTATGGGTATTTGTAAAAAGCTCAAGGAATCTGACAAATGACTGGCTGGCAGCAGAGGAAAAGGAGCAGAGAAATGATATCAGCTCAAGCTGCGAGCTTGTGTATCATTATGATGAAAAAAAGGAAAAAAGAAAAAGCGTATTATGGACATTGCCGGTAGCAGGTGTCATGTTTACAGCTTTTTTGCATGGAAAAATATTGCTTGCCGGACTGTTATTTCCAGTTACACTTTTTTTGGCTATGCAGCACAAAGTGGGTTTTAAGATTGCAAAAAGAGATGTGACGGAGGCTGTTTATCTGGCACTTCCAGGATGGTTTATGGAACTTGCGTTGCTGCTGCAGAATAATAATGTACAGATTTCTATTGAAAAATCAAAAAACAGCGCACCACAGGTATTAAAATATGAGATTGAATGTCTGGAAGAACGGTTAGAAAAAACACCGGAAAAACTAAGTGCATATACAGATTTTTGTAGAGAATTTGACGTACCGGAAGCCCAAAATTGCATGAAAATGTTACATGCTGTTGCGGAAATGGGAACCGGGGATGCAGTGACGCAGATAAATCATCTGATCTTACATGTAAATGAGATGCAGAACAGGGCAGAAGAAATCCGAAATGGGAAAATTGCATTTGGTCAGAAAATGATATTTTCATATCCGGTTATAGCGGCAACTGTAAAATTGCTGATCGATCTGACAATCGGAATGACAATGATGTTTCAAATGCTTGGAAGTATGGGAGGTGTGATGAAATGAAGCAGGTAATTGGGGCATTTGGTATTTTATTTATATTGATGATAAATATTTTTGTGTGCACAGGTCTGATCGGAGCGGGCGGGCAGATTGCGGCTGCAAAAGAGTATAAGTCGCAGGTGGTTGCAGAACTGGAGAACAGCAATTTTAACCCGGTTGTTATTGATGCCTGTAAAAAAAAGGCGGCGCAGGACGGATACGAACTAACAATTTCAGAATGTATCTATGATGCATGGCAGAATATGAATGCATCACAGGTTGCGTTAACATATCATTACCGCATACCGATACTGGGAATTTCTGAAGAAAATATTACATATGCGATCGCGAGGTGATGGATTTTAGTATGATGATAATCGTGGAAAAATTTGGTGGAGCTTTTTTGGGAATATTGGCAGGAAGTGCAGTGATACGGATGTTTTATGAAGTTTTAAATTATGTATCATCTTTCTGAAAGAAGGAAAGGAAAAGACTATGGAAGACATCATAGAGGAATTTGGAAGCGGATTTCTGGCAATTGCCGGGACATTTTTTCTTATTGGATTCTGGTATGAAAATATGGGGCATGGTGGAGTTATTTACGAATTTGTGCGGCAGTTTTTGATTTGTACCTGTGGCAGTTAGAGGAGATGGATATGTATGAAGTGATCAAAGTGTATGGAAAAACAATTTTTCAGGCAGTAATTCTGGTTGGATTATTGTGTCTTATTTTTCAAGATGTGATGGATGAAAACGGTAACAGGGGGATTTTGAAGATCGTATCTGATCATACGGAGATGCAGACAGAAAGTCCGGCAGATTTTGAAACATTTTGTGAGGAATCACAGAAATCACCGCCTTATTTTGTGACAGTCGAGACAGGATATCTGGAAACTGGACAATATGAATTGACAGATATTGTAAAGGCATGGGATTATGCTGGAAATGAGCTGCAGGTCTGCCTGCTAAAAGTTATTTCACCGGATGGAACAATACTGGAAAATGAACTGGATTTTCAGGAGTCCGGTGTGTATGAATTAAATGTGATGGCTGCAGATCATGAAAACAGAGTCCGATATGCAGCAGTAAGTATACCGGTAAATAGATCATGACTCAGATGAAGGGTGGGAAAAGTGAAAAATATGATAATGATGATAATTGGGATCACAATTGGAGCAATAACGATTCTGATAATATTAACAGTAACTGGCCGTATGAATTATGCGGCAGAATTGGAAAACCAGCTGCCTGCAGCTATAGAGGGTACGCTTTGTAATGCAAAGATAAAACAGACGTATGATGTAGCAGATAACAGAGAATTTACAGCAGATGTAACGGAACAGCTCGTAAAGGGAATGGATGCCCAGACGGGTATTGTAATGCGAATCATGGGAGCTGATAAGGAAAAAGGACTATTTTCCATTGAAGCAGATAGAGAGTTTATACACCCAAATGGAAAAAAAGGAACGGTTACATGCAGTCGGACTGTATTGGCAGACAGGCTGCAGTCTGTAGCTGTGCAGAAATATTATGTACAGTTTTACAAGGATGCAGATAGTGATACCTGTTATAAGCAGTATTGTATTATGGAAGGAGATACGATCACCGCACCGGCAGTCCCGGTAGAGGAAACAAGAGATTTTGCCGGCTGGCAGGATGACAATGGATATGAGGCAGATTTTTCACAACCGGTGGAGCAGAACCGGATATATTATGCTGTGTGGAAATAATGTTCGTGTCATTTAGAAAGAAAAACAGCCGCACCAGAAGGGCGGCTGTCAGAAACAACAGTTGAAAGGTTATTTTAGCTTACAAAGACTGTTTTGCAAGGTTTTTATTTGCAGTGGAAAGCATCAGTTTGATACGGTTCAACTGGTTTACTTCACTTGCACCCGGATCGTAGTCGATGGCGACGATATTTGATTCCGGGAAGCGGTGACGGAGTTCTTTGATAACACCTTTTCCAACGACATGGTTCGGCAGGCAGGCAAATGGCTGTGTGCAGACGATGTTTGGCGTACCGCTGTGGATCAGTTCCATCATCTCACCGGTTAAGAACCAGCCTTCGCCGGTCTGATTACCTTCCGATACGATATCTCTTGCATATTTTGCAAGATCATCGATGTGGGCAGGTGGATCAAAGTGTTTACTTTTTTCAAATTCGTCTCTGGCGGCACTTCTGAGCCATTCAAAGAAGTTGATGCCAAGACGTCCGATTCTCTTGGATTTTTTGCTGAAGCCAAGGTTGTCAGTTTTAAATCCGGTGTTATAGAAACAGTAAAGCAGGAAATCAGTCAGATCCGGTACGACAGCTTCTGCACCTTCGGACTCTAACAGTCCGACCAGATCGTTATTTGCGGCAGGATGGAATTTTACAAGGATCTCACCGACAACTCCGACACGGGGTTTTTTGATGTCTAAGCGGTCAAGGTTGTCAAAATCACGGATGATCTGACGGCACATCTGCTTAAACTTGCGGTGGGATAACAGTTTATCCTGTGTGACAAAGGAAATAACTTCTTTTTTCCATTTTTCGTGCAGAGCATCTGCAGAGCCTTTTACTGCTTCGTAAGGGCGTGTGCGGTACAGGCAGCGAAGGAAAATATCGCCAAACTCTAACGCATACAGTCCATGCTGGATCAGTGAAGGGGTCAGCTTAAATCCAGGATTGCTCTCAAGACCGCTTAAGTTGATAGAGATAACCGGTACATTCGGATATCCTGCTTTTTCAAGTGCCCGGCGGATGAAACCGATATAATTGCTGGCGCGGCAGCCACCACCGGTCTGTGAGATCAGGATGGCAGTTTTATTCATATCATAATTGCCGGACATGACGGCACTCATAAGCTGTCCTACAACGATCAGCGACGGATAACAGGCATCATTGTTTACATATTTTAATCCGACATCCACGCAGGTACGGCTTGGAACATCCGGTACGACAAGGTTATAACCGGCTGCACAGAAGGCAGGCTCTAAAAGTTCAAAATGGATCGGTGACATCTGCGGACAGAGGATCGTATAATTTTTGCGCATCTCTTCCGTAAATACAACTCTGTTATAGTTGGAAAGAACGATCGTCCGTTTGGTCTGTTTCTTCTCACGGACACGAATGGCAGAGAGCAGAGAACGGATACGGATTCTCGCAGCACCTAAGTTATTAACTTCATCGATCTTTAAGCAGGTGTAGATCTTCCCCGATTTTGTAAGAATATCATTGACTGCATCGGTGGTAACGGCATCTAAGCCACAGCCGAAAGAGTTCAACTGGATCAGATCAAGATCATCCCTGGTTTTTACAAAGTTTGCGGCTGCATACAGACGGGAATGATACATCCACTGATCCATAACGATCAGTGGGCGCTCTACCTGATGCAGATGGGAAACGGAATCTTCCGTCAGCACTGCAATGCCGTAGGAATTGATCAGTTCCGGTATACCATGATTGATCTCAGGGTCAACATGGTATGGACGGCCGGCTAACACGATACCGCGTTTTCCGGTCTTTTCCATATAATCTAAGACTTCTTCACCCTTTTTCTGCATTTCCATGCGAACAACAGCAAGTTCTTTGTATCCTTCAGAAACAGCGTCACGGATCTCAGATTCCGGGATTGCAAATTCCGGTGCACCAAAGGTTTTTACAAGCTGGGAAGATAAAGTTTCTTCGCTGGTAAATGCCATGAATGGATTATAAAAACGTACCTTGCCGGAAGTGATATCTTCTACGTTGTTTTTGATATTCTCTGCGTAGGAAGTTACGATCGGGCAGTTATAATGGTTGTTGGAATCCGGAAATTCATTGCGCTCATAAGGTACACATGGGTAGAAAATAAAGTCTACATTCTGATGGATCAGCCAGGTCACATGTCCATGTGCAAGTTTTGCCGGATAACACTCAGATTCACTTGGAATCGAGTCGATGCCGAGTTCATAAATTTTTCTTGTTGACTGTGGGGACAGCACAACAGAAAAACCAAGTTTTTTGAAAAATGTAGCCCAGAATGGGAAATTCTCATACATATTTAAAACTCTCGGAATACCTACCGTACCGCGAGGGGCTTCTTCCGGTTTCAGGGAAGGATAGTCGAATAAGCGTTTATTCTTGTATTCAAATAAGTTCGGAATATTTTCTTTGTTTTTTACGCCTCCGACACCACGCTCACAGCGGTTTCCGGTGATATACTGACGGTTTCCGGAGAAACGGTTGATCGTCAGCAGACAGTGGTTGGTACAGCCCTGACATCTTGCAAGTTTGGTATCGAAAGTCAGTGCATTGATCTCGTCGATGGAGAGCATTGTTGTCTGATAGTCCGCTTCATGGCGCTCTCTTGCGATGAGAGCAGCACCGAAAGCACCCATGATACCTGCGATATCCGGGCGGACGCATTCGCAGCCGGAAATCTTTTCAAAACTGCGGAGTACTGCATCATTATAAAAGGTACCGCCCTGTACGACGATGTTTTTTCCGAGCTCACTTGCGTCGGAGAGTTTGATAACCTTGAATAATGCATTTTTAATGACTGAGTAAGCAAGTCCGGCAGAGATATCTGCTACGGAAGCACCTTCTTTCTGTGCCTGTTTTACTTTTGAATTCATAAATACGGTACAGCGGGTTCCAAGATCAATCGGATTTTTGGCAAACAGAGCTTCTTTTGCGAAATCCTGTACGGAATAGTTCAGGGATTTTGCAAATGTCTCGATGAAAGAACCACAGCCGGAAGAACATGCCTCATTTAACTGTACACTGTCTACGGTCTGATTTTTGATCTTGATACATTTCATATCCTGACCACCGATGTCTAAGATACAGTCTACCTCAGGATCAAAAAATGCTGCTGCATAGTAATGGGCTACTGTTTCTACTTCACCGTCGTCTAACATCAGCGCAGCTTTTAAGAGAGCTTCGCCGTAGCCGGTAGAACAGGAGTGTACGATATGTGCATTTGCCGGGAGTTTTTCGTAGATCTCTTTAATGGAACGGATCGCAGTGGAAAGAGGACTTCCGTTGTTGTTGCTGTAAAATGAATACAGTAAAGAGCCGTCCTCACCGACGAGAGCAATTTTAGTTGTGGTGGAACCGGCGTCGATACCGAGATAACAGTTACCCTCATAGGTGGAAAGGTCACCTGTTTTAACATTGTGTCCGTCATGGCGGGCACGGAAGGTATCATATTCTGCCTGATCCTTGAATAACGGATCAAGACGTGCCACTTCGAATTCCATATGTATATCAGAGTTTAATTTCCCAAGCATGGAAGAAAGTGTGGTGTTCTGTTCCGGTTTACAGTTTAAGGCAGAACCGATCGCCGCATAAAGGTGTGAATTGTCCGGGGTGATCGCATGCTCATCATCTAAGTTTAAAGTGCGGATAAATGCAGCTTTTAACTCAGATAAAAAGTGGAGCGGACCACCAAGGAATGCAACGTGGCCACGGATCGGTTTACCGCAGGCAAGACCACTGATCGTCTGGTTGACGACTGCCTGGAAAATAGAGGCAGAAAGATCTTCTCTTGTGGCACCTTCATTGATCAGAGGCTGGATGTCTGTTTTGGCAAAAACACCGCAGCGGGCTGCAATTGGATAGATCGCCTTGTAATTTTTCGCATATTCATTCAAACCGGAGGCATCTGTCTGGATCAGGGAAGCCATCTGGTCAATAAAAGAACCTGTACCGCCGGCACAGATACCGTTCATACGCTGTTCTACATTACCGCCTTCAAAATAGATGATCTTTGCATCCTCACCACCAAGCTCGATCGCAACATCTGTCTGCGGAGCATAGTGCTGTAAGGCAGTAGATACAGAGATAACTTCCTGTACGAAAGGAACATCTAAATGTTTTGCAAGTGTAAGTCCACCCGAACCGGTGATCATTGGAGCAACCTTCCTGTCACCAAGCTGGTCAAATGCTTTCTGGATCAGGGCAGAAAGAGTTTCTCTGATATTGGCAAAGTGTCTTTCATAATCGGAAAAAAGCAGGTTGTCATGCTCATCGAGTACGGCAACCTTTACGGTAGTAGAACCGATATCAATTCCGAGTTTGTGAAGCGTATTATTTTCCATAATTTCCTCCAGTCAGTAATTCCGGGAAAAATTCCGGATAAAATATATAAAAATCAGCTGTTTCTTCTTATTAAAAAGAATGCCGGCAAACGCCAAGCAAAGTACATTATACGACATGATATTACAAAACACAATGTGCAAATCAGGGAAAAATATAAACTTTTTATGAATAAAATCCGCCCGGATTGACAAAGCACAGGCATACGGATATACTGAAAAAAGTAGTGTTTTCAAAGAAAGGTTAGGGTTTATCCGATGAACTGGTTAAATAAATTAGAACGAAAAATTGGCCGTTATGCAGTTCCAAACCTTATCATCTGGCTGATCGGGGCATATACGGTCGGTTATGTGTTTGGAACTGTATCACCAGGTATTTTAAGCTATCTGACACTCAGTCCATATCATATTTTACATGGACAGATCTGGAGACTGGTAACATGGGTATTTATGCCAACAGAGTCAAACCTGATCTTCTTATTGATCATGGCATTATTTTATTATCAGCTTGGTATGGCACTTGAACGTACCTGGGGAACTTTCCGGTTTAATGTTTACATTTTCGGCGGTATGATATTTACTGTGATCGGTGCATTTGTCCTGTACGGTATTTATTATTCAATGAATGCTTCTGTAATTTCACAGATGCCGGCGTTAGCAGCGCAGATATCTTATTCGATTGCATCGGGATTTTCCACAAATTATATCAATATGTCCATTTTCCTTGCATTCGCAGTGATGTATCCGGATATGCAGGTGATGCTTTACTTTATTATCCCGATCAAGATGAAATGGATGGCAATTGTATATGCGGTACTGACACTTTATGAGTTTGTTGTCAGTGGCTGGGCAGGGCGTGTGGCTATTTTTATGTCACTGCTCAACTTTATCATTTTCTTCTTCTCAACACGTAATTTCAAACGGTATTCGCCGCATGAAATACACAGGAGACAGCAGTTCAAGTCCCAGATGAGAGAGCCAAGACCGGGTTCCGGTATTACCAAGCATAAGTGTGCCATCTGCGGCAGGACAGAGCTTGATGATCCGAATTTAGAGTTCCGTTTCTGCTCAAAGTGTGATGGCAATTACGAATATTGTCAGGAGCATCTGTTTACACATAAACATATTAAAAAAGGATAAATAATATGACAGACCGGATGGTATTTCCAACGCGAAATATCATCCGTTTTTTGTCCGCCAGTCTTGAGAAACAGGCTGCATGGATAGTGCAGCAATGCAGGTTTGTACAGATATTAAAATAAATATAAATAAAGGAGAACAGACATGATTCAGGATATTTTCCCAATGCATCTTAGTAATGAATATCAAAAAAAAGTACCGCAGGATAAAAGTTTTCTTATGATTTTTAAAGAAAACCGTATTTTTGTAAAAAATGGAGAAGAAATGTGTTATCTGACATATGGAGAACTTTCGGAAATCTGCTGTGAAATGAAAAAGAAAATTCCGGCATGTGTTTATCTTTTTTCCATCGGGGAGGATGATTATTTTCTGACAGATCCGGGAGAGGGGATAGAAGTGCCGGGATTTGCATATTATAAAATGTTTGAAACGCGTACCATGCAGCCAAAAGAGCAGGTACTTGCTGCAGCGACCGCATGGCATCTGTATGTCTGGTACCGCGATAATGTCTATTGTGGAAGGTGTGGACACAGACTGGTACATAGCGAAAAGCTCAGAATGCTTTCCTGCCCGGAATGTAACAATATGGTTTTCCCGAAAATTGCGCCGGCTGTGATCGTCGGTGTGACAAACGGCAGAAAGATCCTCATGACAAAATATGCAAACCGTGAATATAAACGGTATGCACTGATCGCAGGATTTACGGAAATTGGTGAAACTGCCGAGGAGACAGTAGCAAGAGAAGTGAAGGAAGAAGTAGGTCTTTCCGTAAAAAATATACGCTATTACAAAAGTCAGCCGTGGGGATTTGACAGTAATCTGCTTCTTGGCTATTTTTGTGAACTGGATGATGCGGGAGATGCGATAAGACTGGATGAGGAAGAACTTGCATGTGCAGAATGGGTTGATTTCCAGGATGTCCCGGACGATCCGGAGGGTCTTAGTCTGACGAGGGAAATGATGATTTACTTTCGGGATAAGATGAGGGAAAATGGAAAATTTCAATAAATACCAGATTTCTGGTATATAAAAATATACCAAAATAATAAAATGTCTTGACACTCAAATGAGATTACTGTATTATTACAGTAATACAAAAATGAAAGATTTACGGATGGAAAACTTAAGATTTCTTAATATTTGCTTAAGTGCCTTTTTTTGGCGAAAGGATAATGATACAATCACCGTAAATCGATTTAAGAAAAGGGAGAAATAAAAATGGGTGACAAGACAAAACCGAAAAAGGGAAAGAAAAAAGTAGTTATTATTGTGCTTGTGGTTCTGGTCGTTGTAGCTGCGATCATTGGAAGTTCAGTAAAGAAAATGACAAGCCAGGTAGCAACAGCAGTCAATACAGTAGAGGTGGAGCCGGTACAGAAGAGAGATTTATCTGATACGATTTCATTAAAAGGTACTGTATCGGGTATCACGAAGAATAATGCAACTTCAAAAGCGTTAGCAGAAATCACAGCAGTTAATGTTCAGGTCGGAGATATTGTAAAAGAGGGAGATGTATTATGTACATTAGATTCCTCTACGATTCAGGATCAGATTGCGGATCTCGAAAAAAATATGTCTGATACAAATGCGACAGACAGTATTAATTCACAGCAGACAGCAGAAACAGTCAGTCGTGCAAAAGAAGATCAGCAGACACAGCTTGCAGCTGCACAGAAAGCAATTGATGATGCAAAGGATGCTTATAACGCACAGAGTATTATGTGGGATAAGAGTGAAGATAAATCGGATGCAGAATTTCAGTCTTTGTTAGCTGCACAGAAAGCAGTTACTACTGCTGAGGAAGATTACCAGAAAGTATTAGAGACCACGAACCGTACGATCGAGGATGCACAGCGTGCGGTAGAACTTGACAAGTATAAAGGATCGGATTCATCTTCCAAAGATAAACTGACAGATTTAAAAGAACAGTTAGAAGATTGCAATATTACAGCACCTTGCGGTGGAGTTGTGACAGCAGTCAATGTTTCTGTCGGAGATGTTAATGCAGATTCAAAAACACCACTTGTAACGATCGAAGATACCAGTTCTTTAAAAATGGTGGCAACTGTGGAAGAAGCTGATATTTTAAAGATTGAAGAGGGAATGAAAGCAACTGTAACAGCGGATGCCATGGGAGATGAGACCATTAATGGAACTGTGACCAGAGTGGTACGTGTCAAAGGACAGTCCACGGGATCTGACGGACAGACAACATCCGGAGGATATTCCGTAGAGATATCTTTAGATAACAAAGAATTACTTGTCGGTATGGAAGTAAAAGCAAAAGTCATGATCAAGGAAAAAGGTGAAGTATTAGCGATTCCTTATGATCTTGTCAAGACGGATGATGACGGAAATACATACGTACTTGTTGCAGAGGCAAATGCAGACGGTTCTGCTACAGCGGTGAAGAAGAATATCACAGTTGGTGAAGAAGTAGATTACTATACGGAAGTAACCGGTGGAGATCTGGCAGAAGGAGATAAATTAATTTATGATTACTCCGGAACGGTGACAGAAGGACAGCAGTTTACACCGGAACAGATGTATTCCGAGCAGGATATGGGAACAGGCGCATCTACAGATGAAACCTCAGATGCAGAAGGTATGAGCACCAGCGTGGAGGGAAATGAGTAGTGAGTGAACCAGTAATCCGAATGGAAAATATCGTTAAGACATATTATTTGGGAAAACCAAATGAACTTGAAATTTTACATGGAATCAACCTTACCGTAAATAAAGGGGAATTTGTTTCCATTGTCGGTGAATCCGGTTCCGGTAAGAGTACACTTATGAATATTATAGGAGTCCTCGACCGCCAGACACAGGGAGATTATTATCTGGAGGGACAGGATGTCAATGGAATGTCGGATGAAGTACGGAGTGCGATCAGAAACCGCAGGATTGGTTTTGTATTTCAGAACTTTAATCTCCTTCCGAGAGCCAATGCATTAAAAAATGTTATGGTTCCATTACTATATGGAGAGGAACATTCCAAAAACGGAAAAGAACATGCCATGGAAATGCTCAAAATGGTAGGAATGGAAGACCGTGCGGATCACAGACCAAACGAACTTTCCGGTGGTCAGAAACAGCGTGTTGCGATCGCCCGTGCCATGATCAATGATCCGGCGATCATTCTTGCAGATGAGCCGACCGGAGCACTCGATTCGAAGACAGGTCATATGGTCATGGACTTATTCCATAAGCTTCATGAGGAGCAGGGAAAAACAATTGTTCTGATCACACACTCCCAGGAACTTGCGCAGGAGACAGAGCGTATCGTTACTCTGTTAGATGGACAGATCGTGGCAGATAATGGAGGTGAGCATTAATGTTTTGGGAAAATATCAAAGAGGCGGTCACGAGTATTTCCAGCAATAAGATGCGTTCCCTGTTAACAATGCTCGGAATCATCATCGGTATCAGCTCAGTGATCATTATCACAACGATCGGTGGTTCTATCCAGAGTACACTGACGGCAACCATGAATTCCCTTGGCGGAAATATGGTACAGGCGTATGTGGAAGCACGTTATCCGGAAAATGATGAGGACTGGGCTACCTGGGAACAGCCGGAGATGACAGACAGTGATTATGTTACACAGGATATGATCGATGGATTGATTGAAAAATATCCGGATGAGGTAACAGGTGTTGCAGCACAGAACTATCTTGGTTCAGGAACCATTAAAGATGATGCTGATTCCAAGAATTATGCAAATGTCAATATTGATGGTATCACACCGGAATATTTAGAGTATATGAAACTGGAAATGCATGCCGGAAGAAATCTGACAAAGGCAGATAATCAGGGGAAAAAGAGAGTATGCCTGATTGCAGATACGATGGCAGAGAGATACTTTGCAGGTAAAGATCCGATCGGTGAAACACTTTCTGTTGCAACATCGGATGGCGGAATTTTTGATTTTGTTGTAGTTGGCGTTTATGTATATAACCAAGCATTATTTGGAAAAGTGGACACGTCCATACCGGAAAAAGACCGTGTAACAGAATTGATGATCCCTCTTCAGACCTGTTTTAAACTGCAGGGGACTGACAGGACTGGTTATGATTATTTTAATCTTATGATCGATCCTCTTGCAGATGTCAATCAGGCAACAACGGATGTTTTATCTTATTTTGATGAGATGTATGCAAACAACAAAAATTTCCACGTCAGTGCATACAATATGGCATCTGATCTTGGCATGATCAATACGGTACTCAACGTGATCACGATCGCGGTTTCCGGTATTGCAGCGATTTCACTGATCGTGGGTGGTGTCGGCGTTATGAATATCATGCTGGTGTCCATCACGGAGCGTACAAGAGAGATCGGTGTCCGTATGGCGCTTGGTGCCAAAAGACGTACCATCCGTATGCAGTTTGTCATAGAGGCGATCATGCTTTGTCTGATCGGAGGTATCATCGGTATACTGATTGGTATAGGAATCGGGGCACTGCTTGGAAAAGTGGCAGGATTTGTCATTCAGAATATGTACTCTCAGTATGCAAATTATATTATTATGACGGTGCATCCTTCTGTAACGGCGATCATGCTTTCACTGTTCTTCTCTATGCTGACCGGTGTATTTTTCGGATATTATCCGGCGAACAAGGCTTCAAAGATGGAAGTCATCGATGCATTGCGCTATGAGTAAGGGCAAAGAAAAGATTTGCATTGCAGTCTGAGCAGAGAATTTTTAAAAGAATACAGATAAGAAAAGTACTGTATGTGACAAAAATAAAAATGTCAGTATACAGTACTTTTTTGTTTATGTGATGATAGCGTTGGTATAATAGATACATATGTAAGTGGAAAATATGATAATGTAATTGAAAAAAATGCTGTGGTACATGGTAAGAAAATAAAACATGGAGATTTATTAATTGAATTTTTAAGAGATTGCGGATATAATGGGCAAATATATGCAAGTTATTCAAATTTAAAAAATTCTATTGATTATCCGGCTATGTATCAGAATGTAATAGGTTGTGGATATGCAAAAGGTGAATTGAATAAGGCAATTGATAATATGTATAAAAGTAACAGGATTATAGTTTGGAATAATGGATTAGCTTATTACAAAGGAAATTCTTATTTATCGTTGTATACAATGTTAAAAAAGGTGTAAAAACGGTGGATATTTATGTCCTGATTATGTAGCAGAAAATTTGCAGGAATATCAGGAACAATTCGATATATGGATTAATCAGCCTGAACAGGAAAAAAAATATCAGGTTACAATAATGGAAACCGGAGAAAAAGCGTTATCCAACCATTTATTTTTAAGATGGATTTACCCGGAGGGTCTGACAGAAATGTCAGGCTCTTTGTTTTTTATACAGGGATCAATATTTCCGGGCATGGTACATGCGCCTTCCCACATAGAATACAAAAAGAAATATTGTAAAGTATAGCATTCATGCATGATAGCGATGCGTAGATGTTATGCAATATCAATAATCGGGATGGAAGGGAAAAACATGAACCATAACAAAAAGAAAATTTTAAAAGTGACGGCACTGTTTGTTTTTATGTTCTTTTTAGGCTGGGGCGCAGGTTCGCTGCAGAAACAGCAGATGAAAAAAACAGTGGAGACAGTGTCTGTCCAGAATCAGGCAGATAACTGGGGACTGGGCTTTGGAGCGGAGGGAACCCAGCCGACCGGCAATGTGACGGCAGATGAATTAAAAAAATACAACGCGTGGTATGTGGGAGATAAAAGTAAAAATGTTATTTATCTGACATTTGACTGCGGCTATGAAAATGGAAATACAGAGCCGATTTTGGATGCTTTAAAAAAGCATAATGCAAAAGCGACATTTTTTGTTGTGGGACATTTTCTTGAGAGTGCACCGGATATTGTAAAACGTATGGAGGCAGAAGGGCATGCTGTCGGCAATCATACTTATCATCATCCAGATATGTCATCAATATCAGACATGACCTCGTTTCAGAAAGAGATGGATGATGTCGCGTCATTGTACCAGACAGTCACAGGCAAAGAAATGATAAAATATTACCGCCCGCCACAGGGAAAATACAGTACAAAAAACCTTGAGATGGCAAAAGAACTTGGATACCATACATTTTTCTGGAGCCTTGCCTATGTGGACTGGAATGTTGATGATCAGCCGACGAAGGAAGAGGCATTTGATAAATTGCTGACGAGAATCCATCCGGGAGCAATCGTTTTATTGCACAGCACTTCAAAGACGAATGGAGAGATTTTAGATGAGCTGCTGACAAAATGGGAAGAAATGGGATACACATTTGCGCCGCTTTCGGAGTTGATCGAAGAATCCTGACAGAAAAGATTGTGGAAAAATACAAAAGATACAAGGGATAAGACTTGTTTGATGACGGAGAGGAAGGTATAATGAACGTGGAGTGCCAGTGAGAAAGAAGCGGTTTTTAGTCTGGGTAAAATGCTGCATGATAAACTGGGACGGTATGAAAACAATATTTGATACGAGTAAGAATAGGGATGCATATGAAAAGAACAAAATTTAAAACAGGAATATTGGCGGTGGTTTTTTGCAGTCTGACATTTTTGTTTTCCGGGGATGGTAACAGCATTTATGCGGATGAAATTCTGACAGATACAGAATTACCGGTCGGTCGTTTTTCGTTTGAAGAAAAAACAGAAGAAGCAGATGATGAGGATTATGAGTCTGTAGAGGAAGATGACGTTGCGGAACAGTCATTGCTTCGGATGACAGGTATATCTGCCGATGACTGGGAAAAGTATGGAAGTGATTATTTTTATGAACAGTTATCGGATGAGGAAAAAAAATACTGGGATGATCTGGATGCCATATGTGAAAAATATCTGACGACAGAAACGGATGCAGTGACAACGAATACGGGAACGTACCGGATGAAGGCGATATCGGGAAGCACTCTTGAAAAGGAAAAGCAAAAAAAGGTATTGCGGATGTTTCGGTATTCAAAACCACAATATTATTTTTTAAATGCGACGATTTATACAATTACATACTCAAACAAAAAAGTTTCTATGATATTTGGTATTTATCCTGCGTTTGGCAAGGGTGCAGACCGGATGGAGGAAACTGAAAAAGTAAAAGCGCAGGTTGACACCTGGCAGAAACAGATTGATGAATGCAGCACAGAGGACGAAAAAGTACAAACCATACATGATCTGATCATTCAAAAGGTTGAATATAATCATGATCTTGTAAATAGCGATTTTGCAACAGAAAATACAGAATATTCACAGTCCGTATACAGTGTTTTATGTACGAATAAGACGGTATGTGCAGGATATGCCCAGACATTTGAGATGATGTGCAATGGAACCGGTATTGATACCGTGGCAGTGACTAGTTTTGATCATGAGTGGAATAAGATAAAGTTGGAAAATAACTGGTATAATGTCGACTGTACCTGGGATGATAACGGAAGCGATAACGTTGGATATATCTATTTTCTGCGGAATGATGATTATTATGACACATCCAGCAGTTATTCTAAAAAACATCATGCGGAGGAAAGCTATTGGGAAGGATATCTGCCTGCAACAGAAATGGATAGTGTTGGCAGCCCATGGATATCTGTGAACGAAAATGCAAGTGGATCAAAGATAGGAATGTCCTGTTATAATAAGGAGGCAGAAATCTATTATACCACAGATAAAAGTAATCCGGTGACATCCGGTACGCGGATGTTATATCAATCGGATTTTTTATGGAACAGCTCCGAATATCCGGTGATAAAAGCAGCTGCCATGGAAGATGGCAAACACAACAGTGCTGTGGTCACAAAATGTCTGCATAATTACAATGCAAGTATACTTGCAGATGCAGCCTGTGAAAAAGCCGGAACAAGAGAGTATACCTGTACGATCTGCGGAAATGGTTATATGGAAGAAATCCTAGCCACAGGACATACAGTTGAGATAGATCCTGAGGTGGCAGCTGCTTGTGAAACCGCCGGTATTACGGAAGGAAGCCATTGCCGTGTCTGCGGAAAAGTACTGGTTGAGCAGACTGTCATCCCAGCCACAGGACATACACCGGTTACAGATGACGCGGTAGCGGCAGCTTGTGAGACAACCGGACTGACAGAAGGAAGTCATTGCAGTGTCTGTGAAAAAGTACTGACAGAACAGACTGTCATCCCGGCTGCAGGACATGTACCGGTTACGGATGCTGCAGTGGAGGCAGCTTGTGAGACAACCGGACTGACAGAGGGAAATCACTGTAGTGTTTGTGGAAAAGTGCTGACGGCACAGAATGTGATCCCCGCAACCGGGCATCAATGGAACGAGTACAAAGAAAGTGGAAAAATAAAACGTAAGTGCAGTGTCTGTGGAAAGACGGAAACGGTGGGCACTTATTTGGACGTAAAGAAAATCCAGCTTTCAAAAACCACATATGCTTATGATGGAAAGGCACATATGCCGACTATAAAAGTGACAAATACTGCTGGCAAGAAATTAAAAGAAGGAACGGATTATAAGGTAAAGAAACCGTCTGGACGAAAAAATGCCGGTATTTATACCGTCACCATTGTGATGAAAGGGAAGTATAGTGGAAAATATCAAAAGACATTCCAGATCGTTCCTAAAGGCACTGTGATTTCCGGGGTGAAAGCAAAGAAAAAGGCATTTACTGTGTCATGGAAGAAGCAGGCAAAACAGACAAGCGGTTACCAGATCCAGTATGCAGTGGATGCGAAATTCAAAAAATCGGTTGTGACAAAGAACGTCAATAATACCAAAAAGGTAAAACTGGACGTTTCAAAATTAAAAGCAAAAAAGAAATATTACATACGCATCCGCACCTATAAGACTGTAAAAGTGAATGGAAAATCAAAAAAGATCTATTCGGGCTGGTCTAAGGTAAAAGCAGTCACCACAAAGAAATAGCAAAGGATATACCGATCCATTTTACAAAATGCGATATAAGTATAAATAAAAAACGGGAGAAAGAAAAAATGGCAGACAATAGTTTAAAAATCAGTTACAAGATATATTTAGAGGCGGAGGATATTTCGCAGTCACGAATTTCTTCTACGGCATCCTATGTAAGAAATCTGTTTAAGAATTGCACCAATTCCTATTTACAGAAAGCGGAAGTGGACAATGAGAGCGATATGGATGATTTTACACTTCGCCTGTATATTGATGAAAAGATTGAGGAAGAAGAGTGCAGCTCGCCGGAATGTGCAGAAGGTTTTCTGGAAAACATCGCAGAGTTTTTAGATGCGATTGCGGCTGCACAGTCATATCTGGATATGGAGGGAAGTTTTTCTATTTCTTATCATGGAGTAGAAGATACATTCCGGTTCCGTTCGGAGGCAGGAAGTGATCTGTGCGATATTGAATAAGATTATAGAACATAATTTCCTATGAATGAAAAAACCGGTCTTTCAAATCAGTTAAATCTGATAAGAAAAGACCGGTTTTTTTATGGTAAGAAATTATTGTTTTTCCGTCTCATCCGGTGGAAAATCCGGTTTTTTTATGTAGACTTTCTCGATCCGGTTTTTATCCATCTGTTCGACGCGGAGAAGCACATTGTCATCTGTGATGATGATCTCATTTTTTTCCGGCAGATGATCTAAGAGACCGAGCAGATATCCACCGATCGTATCGTAATCTTCGGAACTGAAATTAAGATCTAGCTCATCGCAGAGATCCTGCAGGTTTGTGGAACCGGAAACGATAAATTCACGGTCGTTAAGCGGCAGGATCGGATCTTCCTCATCGGTGTCGTATTCATCACGGATCTCACCCACAATCTCCTCTAAGAGGTCCTCAAGCGTGATAAGACCGGCAGTTGCACCGTACTCGTCAAGGACGATGGCAAGGGAGATGGAGGATTTACGCATTTCCATAAATAATTCTGCGGTATTTTTATGCTCAAAAGTAAAATAAGGTTCACGCATGATATCCCGCACGGAAAAATGCTCCTTGTCCTTGCAGAGGAGAAGATCTTTCATGTTCAGGATACCGATGACGTTATCGGTCGTATCCTCATAGACAGGAAGTCTGGTAAATTTGTCTTCCTGAAAAATATCGATCAGTTCGTCGTAAGTATTATTTACATTTGCAAAAGTCATATCAGGTCTTGGAACCATGACCTCTTTTGCCTGTGCATCACCAAAATCAAACAGGTTATTGATCATTTCATGCTCTTCGGATTCGATGACACCGTTTTCTTTGCTGACATCCACGATGGTACGGAGTTCTTCCTCTGTCATCTGATTGTTGTTTGCCTTTGGATCTATATGCAGCAGAAATAAAAAGCCCATGGAAAACCAGTTTACAAGGAAAATGACCGGAGTCAGTATTTTCATAAGAAAATCAATGATACCGGAATAAGCGATTGAAATCTGATCTGCGTAAAGTGTTGCAAAAGTTTTTGGGGAAATCTCACCAAATACAAGGATCAGAAATGTAAGGATACCGGTTGCAATACCTGCGCCGACGCTGCCCCAGAGCTTGATTGCAAGCGTGGTTGCCAGTGAAGAGGCAGAGAGATTGACGATATTGTTGCCGATTAAGATCGCACTGAGCATCTTGTGGGAGTCGTCTGTAATACGAAGTACCCGTTCGGCGCGTCTGTTTCCGTCATCTGCGAGTGTACGCATCCGGATTTTATTTACGGTCGTAAGAGCTGTCTCTGCGGATGAAAAAAAAGCAGAGAGAATCAATAAAATAATTAGAAAAATAATCTGTGATATGGCACTTGCGTCCACGAAAATTCACCTCATCAAAATATAAAATTTTCCGGCACTATAGCATAAATAGCGCCGGAATGATTGAAAGTTACCATATATTATATCGGAAAGAGGATTATTCGTCAATACTGTAATTCGGAGCTTCTTTCGTGATGTGAATGTCATGCGGATGGCTTTCACGGAGAGCAGCTGCGGAAATTTTAACAAATTTACTCTTTTCTTTTAAGTCTTCGATGGTTGGGCAGCCACAGTAACCCATACCGGAACGGATACCACCGACTAACTGGAATACAGTGTCTTCTACAGATCCTTTATAAGCAACACGTCCTTCCACGCCTTCCGGAACAAGCTTTTTTGCACCTTCCTGGAAGTAACGGTCTTTGCTGCCATTTTCCATGGCTGCAAGTGATCCCATGCCACGGTATACTTTGTATTTTCTTCCCTGATACAGTTCGAATGTACCAGGAGCTTCGTCACATCCTGCAAACATACTACCCATCATACATACGTTAGCACCTGCGGCGAGAGCTTTTGTCATATCTCCGGAATATTTGATACCGCCGTCAGCAATGATCGGAACACCAAATTCTTTGGCTGCATTGTAGCAGTCCATAATAGCGGAAACCTGAGGAACACCGATACCTGCAACGATACGGGTGGTACAGATAGAACCAGGTCCGATACCAACTTTGACAGCGTCAGCGCCTGCTTTGATCAGATCGCGTGTTGCATCACCGGTAGCAACGTTTCCTGCGATAACCTGAAGATCCGGATAGGTAGCTTTGATCTTTTTTACTGCCTCTAAGATATTTTTGGAATGTCCGTGTGCGGAATCGACAACGATCACATCCACGTGCGCTTTTACTAAAGCTTCTACACGTTCCATCATATTTCCTGTGATACCGACACCGGCACCGCAGAGCAGACGACCTAACTCGTCTTTGGCAGAGAGCGGATATTTGATCTGTTTTTCAATATCCTTGATCGTGATGAGTCCTTTTAAGTGGAAATCTTTATCTACGATCGGAAGTTTTTCTTTTCTTGCTTTGGCAAGGATCTTTTTTGCTTCCTCTAAGGTGATGCCCTCAGGAGCTGTGATCAGATTCTCGGAAGTCATGCTTTCACTGATCTTTTTGGTAAAATCTGTCTCGAATTTTAAATCACGGTTTGTGATGATACCGACTAATTTGCCACCCTCGCAGATCGGCACACCGGAGATACGGAATTTGCGCATCAGATCTTCGGCATCCTGTAATGTATGATCCGGGGAAAGGTAAAATGGATCTGTGATAACGCCATTCTCAGAACGCTTTACTTTATCTACCTCGTCTGCCTGTGCCTGGATTGACATGTTTTTATGGATGATACCGATACCGCCCTGTCTTGCCATTGCAATGGCCATTCTGTGTTCTGTAACGGTATCCATGGCAGCACTCATCATAGGAATATTTAAGACGACCTTTTTGGTAAGATGCGTTGTCAGATCAATCATGTTTGGTGTAACTTCTGAATACTGTGGAACTAATAATACGTCATCAAAAGTAATACCTTCACCAATAATTGTTCCCATTTTATTTTCCTCACTTTCTTCTTATTGAATTGTATGAAAAAGATATATTAGTTTCTGTATCATAGCAAAAAAAAAATACTCTGTCAATGAGATATAAGCCTGAATTTATAAAAAATGGATATTTATTAGAAATAATAATAAAATGTGCAAAAAAACCTTATAGAAATTATGGTTCACAAATGCTGCAAGGTGTGTTAAGATGACTTTAGGCGACGGGGTCAGACGATAGGCATACGTCGCCCATTTTTTACCTAAATATATGACTGAAGGCTGGATCATAAAGGGTACGGTCAGTTGTCATAAAAACAGAGGTTGGGAGAAAAGGGGGAAAATTATGGAGTTTCGTCCCTGTATCGACATCCACAATGGGAAAGTAAAACAGATCATTGGTGGAAGTTTAAAGGATGCCGGAGATCAGGCAACAGAAAACTATGTGGCAGAGCAGGATGCAGTGTATTTTGCAAAACTGTATCAGAAAGAAGGAATAAAAGGCGGACATATCATCTTATTGAATCCGGCAAGCAGTACCTATTATAAGGAAACAAGAGCGCAGGCAGAACTTGCACTTGGTGCTTATCCGGGTGGACTTCAGATTGGCGGTGGCATAACGGCAGAAAATGCAAAAGAATTTTTAGATGCCGGGGCAAGTCATGTGATCGTCACTTCTTATGTGTTCCGGGAAGGAAAGATCAATTATGAAAATTTAGCGCGGTTAAAAGATGCAGTGGGCAGGGAACATCTTGTACTTGATCTAAGCTGCAGAAAAAAAGATGATTTCTATTATATAGTGACAGACCGCTGGCAGAAGTTTACCGATGAAAAAGTAAGTATCACATTACTGGATGAACTTTCTTCTTATTGTGATGAATTTCTGATTCATGCTGTGGATGTGGAAGGAAAGGCAAAAGGGATTGAAGAAGAACTGGTTCGTCTGCTTGGCGAGTGGGGGAAAATTCCGGTTACTTATGCAGGCGGTGTCGGCAGTTTTGAAGATCTTCGGGAATTAAAAGAATTAGGGAAAGACAGATTGAATGTGACTATCGGCAGTGCACTTGATTTATTCGGCGGACCGATGGCTTATGAGAAAGTGCTGCATTATATAAGAGCATGAAAACTGCTGGTTTTGTCAGAGAAGTTTTTAGAAAAGTCTGATCTGTAAAAGGTATTATAATCAGAAAAAATGTCAATTAGAATAGGAGTGATTTTTTAGATGAGCAGATATACGAAACAGGATATATTTAATATGGTAGAGGAAGAGGATGTGGAATTTATCCGTCTGCAGTTTACGGATATGTTTGGAACTTTAAAAAATGTTGCGATCACATCCAGCCAGTTAGAGAAAGCATTGAATAATGAATGCATGTTTGACGGTTCATCCATTGAGGGATTTGTCCGGATCGAGGAGTCAGATATGTATCTGTATCCGGATCTTGACACTTTTGTAATATTCCCATGGCGTCCGCAGCAGGGAAAGGTTGCAAGGATCATCTGTGATGTTTATACATCGGATAGAAAACCTTTTGAGGGAGATCCGCGTTATATATTAAAGAAAGCAGTGGAAGATGCAACGCAGATGGGATATCGTTTTGATGTCGGACCGGAATGTGAGTTTTTCCTTTTCAATCAGGATGAGGATGGACAGCCGACAACGATAAGCACAGAGCGTGCAGGATATTTTGATCTTGGACCGATCGATCTTGGTGAGAATGCAAGACGTGATATGGTATTGACATTAGAGGATATGGGATATGAGATCGAGGCTTCCCATCATGAGGTGGCACCGGCACAGCATGAGATTGATTTCCGTTATGATGAGGTGGTTAAGACCGCAGATAATATTATGACATTTAAACTGGCAGTCAAAACGATTGCAAAACGTCATGGTATGTTTGCAAGTTTTATGCCAAAGCCGAAATTTGGCATTAACGGTTCCGGCATGCATGTGAATATGTCTCTTTCCAAGAATGGAAAAAATATTTTTGACGATCCGGACGGCGAGTTAGGACTCAGCAAAGAAGCATACTGGTTTATCGGTGGACTGATGAAGCACATGAAAGGAATGGCGGCGATCACAAATCCGTTGGTCAATTCTTATAAGCGCCTGGTACCTGGGTATGAGGCACCAATCTATATTGCATGGTCTGTGACAAACCGCAGCCCGCTGATCCGTATTCCGGTTACCAGAGGAGAAGGCACGAGGGTGGAGCTCAGATGCCCGGATTCCGCAGCCAATCCGTATTTGACACTTGCAGTATGTTTACAGGCAGGACTTGATGGTATCCGGAATCAGATTGAGCCACCGGCAGCAGTGACGGAAAACGTTTTTGAGATGCGTTTATCCCAGAAAAATAAACTGGGAATCGAAGAACTTCCGGCTGACCTTGGAGAGGCACTTGCAGAATTTGAAAAGGACGAATATTTACAGAATGTGTTGGGCAGACACGCGACGGAAAAATATATTGAAGCCAAAAAATCGGAATGGGCAGATTACCGTGCACAGGTATCCGATTGGGAAATCAATAATTATCTGTATAAAATCTGAGATAGGAATGAAGGGGAAAAGATTTGACAAATATTATCGTTGCATTCCCAAAACAGGATACCGCGCGTAATATCAAAAAGATCCTGATGCAGAACGGACATCACGTGGATGCCATCTGCACAACAGGTGCCCAGGCTTTGCAGAATGCAAATGAGTTAGAAGGCGGGATCATGGTGTGCGGTTATCGTTTTGTGGACATGATGTATACGGAATTACATGATTATCTCCCCTCTCAGTTTGAAATGCTGCTCGTGGCTTCACCGGGAAACTGTGGTGAGCGTGATGTGGAAAATCTAGTCTGCTTGTCGACGCCGCTTAAAATCAATGAGTTGCTCCAGACCGTTGAAATGATGGAATACAAGGTCACACGCAGGCGGAAGAAAGCAAGGCAGAAGCCAAAGGAACGGTCGGAGGAGGAAATAAATCTGATCAATGAAGCAAAAGCACTTTTGATGGAGCGCAATAACCTGACAGAAGAAGAAGCTCACCGATATATGCAAAAGAGAAGTATGGATAACGGGACGGGACTGACAGAGACTGCCCAGATGATACTTAGTTTACTTACATAAAAATAATTGGCTGTACTTTATTACAGCTGCAAAAACTGCCGGTTCACACTGATATGTGTCTGAAATTTCTGAAACATATAGGTGTGAACCGGCAGTTTTTTGGATGGTCAGAATAATTTAAAATATAATTCCTGATAGCCCTAAGATTGTATGTAACAGTCTGTGCCGCTAAAATTCTTCTACAGATTTTTATAAAACTGTTCAAGGTTATTCATTTTTGCACTCATATTTGTAAAAAGAGCATCCACTAATGTTATGGCAGCCATGGACTCCACAACGACCACGGCGCGCGGTACGATGATCGGATCATGGCGTCCTTTGATGCTCACATCAATTTCTTCACCGTTTTTATTGACAGTCTGCTGGGTAGCAGCGATAGAAGGGGTAGGTTTGATCGCAGCGCGCAGTATAATATCACTTCCATCACTCATTCCACCTAAAATACCGCCGGCATGGTTGGTCGTTTTGACTGTTTTCCCATCAGCAGCGATGCGGAAAGCATCGTTGTTATTTTTTCCGGTTGCCTTTGCAACATCAAAACCGTCACCGATTTCAAATCCCTTTACCGCACCGATCGACATGACTGCTTTTGCGAGATTTGCATTTAACTTTTCAAACACAGGATCACCGATTCCGGCAGGAACACCCTGAATGATACATTCCACAACACCGCCGGAGGAATTCTGTTCTGCAATGCAGGCATTTAAATAATTTTCTGCATTTTCTGCGGCATCGGCATCCGGCATATAAAGCGGATTTTCATTGATCTGTGTGGCATCAAAATTCTGCGCTGCGATACAGATTGGTCCGATGGAACGTGTGTAGGTCAAAAATGTGATGCCAAGCTGGTTTAATATTTTAACGGCGATCGCACCGGCTGCAACGCGTCCGATCGTTTCACGGCCGGAGGAACGTCCGCCGCCCCGGTAATCACGAAAACCGTATTTCTGGTCAAATGTATAATCTGCATGCCCCGGACGGTAATAGGATGCGATCTCATTGTAATCTTTTGATTTCTGATTCTGATTATATACGACAAGGGAAATCGGTGTGCCGGTCGTTTTTCCCTCGAACACACCGGATAAAATCTCGACAGCGTCATCTTCCTTCCGGGGGGTAGTGAATTTTGACTGTCCAGGTTTCCTGCGGTTTAAAAACTTCTGGATGTCATTTTCATCAAGAGGCAGACCAGCCGGACATCCATCTACCACAACGCCGAGTCCCTTCCCGTGGGATTCGCCCCATGTTGTAATCCTAAAAATCGTGCCAAATGATGAACCAGCCATGAAATATTCCTCCTGAAAATGTTTATTTGTATTTATCATTATAAAAGATTTCTCTTTTCGTGACAACAGGAATATGTTAAAATGGGAAAAGCGTTTATTGACAGGAAATCAGATTACAGGGATGAAATATATGGATAAACAATACAGGGTAAAAAAACTGGATAAACCGGTCGACTGGATGGTGGAGGTGCCGGGATCGAAGAGTATGACGAACCGTGCACTTTTGATGGCGGCTTTATCGGATGGTGAAGTGAAGTTAGACGGTGTTTTATTTTCCGATGATTCGAGACACTTTCTGGAGAGTCTGGTGTCACTGGGATTTACGGTAGATATCAATGAGCAGAAAAAAAAGGTTACTGTTTTGGGCTGTGGCGGGGATATTTCAAAGAAACAGGCAGTGATCAATGTCGGAAGTGCCGGGACAGCCGCACGTTTCCTGACGGCAATGCTTGGATTTTCAGATGGGGAATATACGATCGAGGCATCGGAGCAGATGAAAAAGAGACCGATGGAGGAGTTATTTTCTCTGCTTATGGGAGTTGGAGCAAAGATCACTTATCTGGAAAAAGAAGGTCATCTGCCGGTACAGATCTGTGGCAGGAGAAATCAAAAAGCAGACAGAGATCATGTGACTGCAGAGAATGAGGATATTGTATTGCAGAATCATGATACAGACCAGTCACAGGCAGATACAAAGCAGGATGCTTATAATGATCAGTTACAGGCAGAACAAAAACCGTTACGCTTAGATCTTGATATCAGCAAGAGTACCCAGTTTTTAAGTGCGCTTCTACTGATCTCTCCGATGGTACAGCAGGGATTAGACATCCACATCACAAGTAAGAAAACAGATGGTTCCTATATCCGCATCACAAGAAAAATGTTAGCGGACGCGGGTGTGGAAGTAAAATATGACGGAAAAAATTATTGTGTAGAACCGAAAGCCATATATCAGAAAAAGCATTACCAGATCGAACCGGATGTCTCAGCCGCATGTTATTTTTATGCAGCAGCCGCGATCACAGGCGGCAGGGCACTTGTAAAACATGTGCATCCGGATAACAGCCAGGGAGATATGAAGTTTTTAGATGTGCTCACACAGATGGGCTGTACTGTCACAGAAAAAACGGATGGAATCGAAGTGACCGGACCAGCGGAAGGACAATTAAAAGGAATCGACATAGATATGAATGACTTTTCAGATCAGGCACTTACCCTTGCTGCGATCGCACCGTTTTGTAACTCCGATGTGCATATAACTCACATCGGACATATCCGCGGACAGGAATGTGACCGCCTTCATGCCATGTCAGAGGAACTGACAAAGCGCGGGATCATATGTACCGAAGAACCGGATGCCATAACGATTAAGCCGGGTACTCCGGCACCGGGAATCATATCCACTTATGAAGATCACCGTGTTGCAATGTCATTTGCCCTCTTAGGTTTAAAGGTGGATGGAATCGTGATAGATAACCCATCCTGCTGCCGCAAAACATTTGAGAATTATTTTGAGCTGCTGGATATGTTATCTGGTAAAAACAGATAATGCTCAAAGAATATGGAAAATATCTGCTGCAAGACGATATTTTCATACAAGTAAAAATAACCAAAGCGAAACTCCACAAAAAAATAAATTCGCCCCCATTTTATACATAAAAACAACAAGGAAAAAGGAGATTATAAACAATGTACGAACTACTAAAACAGGAAGGCCGTGCCAAACGCGGCATCCTTCACACCGTCCACGGTGATATACAAACCCCGGTATTCATGAATGTCGGCACTGTTGCTGCCATCAAAGGAGCTGTATCCACTGAGGACTTAGAGCAGATCAAATGTCAGGTAGAACTGTCAAACACCTACCACCTGCACGTCCGCACTGGAGACAAGCTGATCCGCGAAGTTGGCGGACTTCACAAATTCATGTCCTGGAACCGTCCGATTCTTACGGACTCCGGCGGATTTCAGGTATTTTCCCTTGCCGGGCTGCGCAAGATCAAGGAGGAGGGAGTTTATTTCCATTCCCACATTGACGGTGCAAAAATTTTCATGGGACCGGAAGAGAGCATGCAGATCCAATCGAACCTTGGTTCTACGATCGCAATGGCGTTTGATGAATGTGCTCCCGCACTTGCAGACAGAAGTTATGTGGAGGCTTCCGTGGCGCGTACAACCAGATGGTTAGAGCGCTGTAAAACAAAAATGCAGCAGCTAAACTCCGAGGAGGGAACGGTCAACTGTCATCAGATGTTATTTGGAATCAATCAGGGCGCTATCTATTCGGATATCCGTATCGATCATGCAAAACGTATCGCTGAGCTGGATTTAGACGGATATGCAGTCGGCGGACTTGCAGTCGGTGAAACACATGAGGAGATGTACCATATTTTAGACGAGACAGTCCCTTATCTGCCGCTTCACAAACCGACCTATCTGATGGGCGTCGGTACTCCGGCAAATATCTTAGAAGGCGTAGAGCGCGGCGTTGATTTCTTTGACTGCGTATATCCGACCAGAAACGGACGTCACGGTCATGTATACACCAATCAGGGAAAGATCAATCTTTTTAATCAGAAATATGAAAAAGACATGCGCCCGATCGAGGAAGGCTGCGGCTGTCCGACCTGCCGCCGTTACAGCAGGGCATATGTGCGCCACCTGTTAAAAGCAAAAGAAATGCTTGGTATGAGACTCTGCGTGCTCCACAATCTGTATTTTTACAATACAATGATGGAAGAGATCCGCGATGCCATCGATGAAGGCAGATTCCATTCTTATAAGGAAGAAAAGCTGTACGGTATGGGACAGATCAACCGCGAGAAAGAAAAACAGAATGGCTAAAAATAAATTAATCATAAAATTTGGCAAAGTGCTTGTCTAAAAAGCCTATTTTGTGTATTATGTATTGTAATGTCTATTAAATTTAGGAGGAACTGAGAAGATGTCAATTTTAGCATCCACTTCATCCGCATCCACAGCAGCAGGCTGGGGCGGTATGATTATCTGGTTAGTAGTTTTATTTGGTTTCATGTACTTTTTCATGATCCGTCCGCAGCAGAAAGAAGCAAAGAAGAAAAATGCAATGCTGTCCGAACTTGCAGTCGGCGATACCGTACTGACAACAAGCGGATTTTACGGTACTGTGATCGATATCGCAGATGATACCGTGATCGTTGAGTTCGGTAATAACAAGAACTGCCGTATCCCGATGCAGAAAGCTGCGATTTCCGCAGTGGAGAAACCGGAAGAAGCAATGGAGAAATAAGTGTAGTACCAGAAAGCCTGTTATGTGTGGATGAGAAAACATAACAGGTTTTTCTTTATAGGAGTAGAATATTTATGGAATTTATATTCTGCTGCCTGACAGAAAAGTTTTAGAGGGGCAGAAGATGAAATTAAATACGGTAGGGATTGCATTGTCGTATTATCGGGAGAAGTATGGATTGTCCATGACACAGGTTTGTGAAGGAATTTGTTCACCAGCAACGATGTTCCGGATTGAAGAGGGATATCGTGAGGTGGATTCATTAGTCAGTGCGACATTGTTGTCAAGAATAGGAAAGCAGGTTCTTGAATTTGAATTGTTATTGAATGAGAAAGATTACAACTTGTTCCGGTTACGAAAAGATATCCATCGGAATTTAGAAGAGAAAAATCTGGATACAGCGGAGAAACTGTTACAGAGTTATCAAAGTGTAATGCCAAAAAAACAAGTGCTTCATGAACAATATTATCTCTGGGGAAAGGCAGAACTGTTACAGAAACGTGGTGCATCAAAAGAAGAAATCAAGGCTGTATTAAATGAGGCGATACTTTTGACAAAACCTTTTTTTGGAAAGAGGAAAAATACTTCTGATTTATACAGTGAAATGGAGATAAAACTTTTTTTGGGGCTGATTCAGTTTTCGGAAGATATTTCATGGAAAGAGGCAGAATTGAAAAGAATGCTGCTTTTTACAAGAAAGTATGATTCGAAAAAAATCAAGGAACAGGCTGAAATGTCCATTCTGAAAGAACTTGCCAGCATACAGGAAGAAAAAGGAGATGCACAAAAGGAACTGGAATATATTGAACAGGCATTAACACTGGTAAAAGAAAGCAGAACGATGCGTGGGCTGGCAGAATTGCATTTTAAGAAGGCAGGACTGTTAAAAGAGCTGATGCAGAGAAACAAGGACATGCAGCAGGAATATCAAAAACAATGTCAGGTGGAACTTACGATGGCTTATTATACGGCACTTGTCATGGACAATGTGGAACTGGTGCAAAAAATAAAAACGACGGGTGACAGAGTGTAGAAAGAGGTGCCATATGGGAAATTATAATGTTGGTGATATGATACGGCTTTCAAGAATTGCAAAGAAAATGACACAGGAAGAATTAAGTGAGGGTGTCTGTTCTGTAGAAACACTTTCCAGAATTGAAAACGGAAAACATAAAGTGAAAAGTGATACATATCGGCAACTTATGGAGAAAATGTACCAGATCACAGAAAAAAATTATGCAGTGTGTGTCAGCAGGGATATGGAACTGATACAGGAAAGAGAATATTTTGAGGATGCTATGGCAAAGCATGATTTTGAAAAAGCAGACTTTTATATGGAGCAGATGAAAAAACTTGTTGGAAAAGACGCATCTACACAAAGATATATCCGCCGGGAAAGTACTTTTTTGGATTATTATATGCAGCGCATTACAGCAGAACAGCTTGTGGAAGCATTAGAAGAGCTTGCAGAAGAAGTTGTACCACAGTATAAAAAATTTCTTGACAGTGATGTGATATATCCTTTCCGGGAACAGGAGATTACACTTTTAAAGCGGCTGGCTGTGGCATATGGCAGAATAGATGAGTATCCTAAAAGTATAAAAATCTGTGAAATGCTGCTGCGCAGCCTGCGGGAAGGATATATGGCAGAATGGGAGATCGAAGAACTTAGTATTGCTGCAAATCTTTCAAAGTATTATGGGGCAGTTGGAAACTATCGGTATTCCATGGAATTATGTGAATATATTTTGCCAAAAGTGAGAAAATATGCAAATGCACCGATAATGACATTTGTTTTAGGGGAAATGGCATGGAATATGAATGAGATGATTGAAAGTGGAATGGAGGGAGAAGAAAAGGCAGAATATTGCCGTAAAAAGTATAAGCAGGCATATTTTGTAAGCGCCGCAGCAAGTGGTGAATTAGATAAAAAGGTGTTTTCTGATCTTTATGAAACAATGTTTGGGGAGAAGATAGAATAATCCAAGCTATAGGTATCGATGATAGGGTAGCTCTTGTCAGCGATAAGCGTGTAGGAATTAACAATCAAAGAAAAAGAATGATTGGTATTTATTGTGAAGAGACATAATATTAAGAGAAAGGAATGTAATATTTTTTTCATATGTATGTACCTCATATCTGAGATTTTAAATATATTATGTTATAGATATTATAAAAAGACCATGTCAAAACCAGAAAAAATTTTTTTCCGGTTTTGACATGGTCTTTTTGCAACAGGTGATTTACAGTAAAAAAGTTATTAGCACTTATTAAGTGTTGATATATAAAATATGAAAGGAAGGAATGCCATGAGAGATTTAGAAAAGGTAATGGAAAGATTAGGACTTGATGAATATGTTTCTGTATCAGAATTTAATCAATTGCAGAGCAAGGCAGCAGCGTCAGGTTATGCTGTTGATTATGGTGTATGCAGATCTGCGCAGAATGAACAACAAAAAAATATGTAAATATTTGTACAGAAATAGTGTGTAAAAATGCCTGAGCGTAGAAGAAAAGGTTCTATGCTCAGACATTTTTTATATAAAAAAATAAGGAGAATGTGAAATGGAAAATAGTAGAATAGAATATCAATTAGAATATGCTGTTTGGGAAATGACCCATGGTTGTAATATGAGATGTCAACATTGTGGTTCTTCATGTGCGCAACCGTATTTGGATGAAATGACGACGAAGGAATGTTTACATGTTTGTGATGAGTTGATCAATATGGGAGTAAAATTTGTTACACTTACAGGAGGAGAACCAACTACAAAAAAAGATTGGTATGCGATTGCGGAAAAATTAAGTAAAGCTGGAATTTACACAAACATAATTTCTAATGGGTGGTTTGTGGAGGATGATTTAGTAGAAAAAATAAAACAGGCTGGAATTGCAATTTGTGCAATAAGTATTGATGGTGTAAAAGAGACTCATGATAAAATAAGAAAAGAGGGATCTTTTGAAAAAGATTTATTGGCGTTAAAAAAATTAAAATATCATGGTGTACAGACAATGGTAGCCACTACTATCAACAATGAAAATATTGAAGAATTAGACGAAATGTATGATATCTTTTCGGAGATAGGGGTTGATTTCTGGCAGCTACAGATCACACTTCCAATGGGTAATTTCCTTAAACAACAAACATTATTTGTTGAACCAGGGATGATTGAACAAATAATTGATTTTGCGTATAAAAAGAAAGAAGGACAATTAGAGATACATCTGACAGATGGAATAGGCTATTACAACAAAAAACAAATTTGTATGCAACAGAATACTTGTTGGGCAGGATGTTCGGCAGGAAAAAAATCAGTTGGTATTTTACAAAATGGAGATATTGTTGGATGTACTTCTATTAGAAATGAGAAAATGATAGAGGGAAATATCAGAGATGGATCATTGCGAGATATATGGTTTTCTAAGGATTCATTTTTGTGGAATAGAAATTTTAAAAGAGATGATTTGAAAGGGCTGTGTCGTGAGTGCAAGTATGGGGATATGTGTTTGGGTGGATGCTCAAATTCGCGGTTCACATTAAATGGAACGATAGAGTCTGAGAATATTTTATGTTCATATAACTATAAGTTAGTACAAGCAAGAAAATACATTAATAAATTGGATGAGGAGCAGCTTCTTCAATTATTTACAATATTAATTGAAAAAAATGAATACCAAATAGCAAAAATGGTCTATGATAGAATAAAAAATATTAATGGAAATCAGGTTATAGAGATGTGCGAAAAATATTTGCAAGTAAATACGGACTGCAAGGAGAATAACAATGAATGAATATTTCAAAAAGCACAAAGTACACCTTATGGCGTGGGTATTTTTCGCTGTCCTAAAAACCATAGCCGCAGTTTTATTTGCACTCTATATGCAGAAAATGATCGACGCAGTGTCCGCCATGGATGCACAAAAAATGTTACATACGAGCATTGCAGGGGTGGTGATCGTTGTCTGTTATGCAGCATTCGGCTATGTCGGCTCCTATTTTGAGATGAAGTTTTCACAGAAAGTCTTAGTGGATGTGAGACAAGACATCTGTAAAAGTATTGTGAGCACGGATCTCGACAGTTACCGTCTGCACAAGAGCGCGGAGTATACATCGATCTTAAACAATGATATCGGTATGCTCGATGAAAAATATTTTCTGTGTCTGCCAAACATTGTGATCCAGATCCTCACATTTCTGATCGCGACGGTCACGTTGTACCAGATGGAACCGTGGCTGGCATTTTCGGCGATTCTGCTCTGTGCGGTGCCGTTAATCGTGCCGTTTTTGTTTGGAAAACAGATTTCAGCGCGCCAGAAATCATACATCCATGTGCTTGACTGGTACAACGGAAAACTGAAAAACATCTGGAACGGCTATGAGGTCATCAAGAGCTATCATGTGGAGCGGGAGATCCTTACCGATTATGAAAAATGTAACTGGGAAGTGGAAAGGACGCATTTTTCCGTTCGCAATACGCAGAACATGTCAAGAAGCATCTCCGGCGGGATCGGTTTCCTGATCGATGTGTGCATGATGGGAATTGCCGGGATTTTAGTTTTAAAAGGTTACGTTACGGTCGGTATCCTGATCGCAACCATACAGCTTATGAACTATATCCAGACACCGATCCAGTGGATCTCAAAACTGCTTGCAGACTATAAGACAAGCCAGCCGGTTTTAAAGCGGGTGACGGATATCTTAAACCTGCCGAAAGATGCAGACCATGGGGAAAAGTTAAAAACAGCACTGCCAATCTCAGTGGAAAATCTACGTTTTTCCTACGAGGAGGGCGAAGAGGTCTTACATAATTTAAGCGTAACTTTTGAACCTGGCAAAAAATATGCGATCGTCGGAAACAGCGGAAGTGGAAAGAGTACCTTTATGTATGTGCTGATGCATTATTATAACCATTTTGAAGGAGAGATCCGTTTTGGCAGCCAGAGCATCAGCGATATCCAGAAGAAAGAACTCTACCGCAGCATTGCACTCATTCATCAGAATGTCGTCGTGTTAGATGGCACACTGCGGGACAATGTTTCCCTTTATGAAAGCTATTCGGATGAGAACATCAAACAGGCATTAATCCGTGCCGGTATGGGAGACTACCTGAACGAAAAGGGACTTGATTTTACCATACAGGAATCCGGTTCCAATCTCTCCGGCGGAGAAAAACAGCGCATTGCCATAGCCAGGGCATTCCTCCGCAATACTCCTGTCATGATCTTAGACGAAGCGACATCCAGTCTTGACAGCCTCATGGCAGCAAAAATCGAACAGACCGTCCTGCAGTCAGACACGACCATCTTAAATATCGTACACCAGTTAAAAGCAGACAGCTTAAAACAATATGATGAAATTCTGGTATTTTCCAAAGGCGCCATCATCGAACGCGGCAATTATGATGAACTGATCCAGAAAGATGGAATCTTCCGCAGTCTGTTATCCGTAATGAGCGCTTAAGCTATACCATGGTATACAACCAGGTAATGAAAAGAAAGCACTTTCATAATACCAGGTTATAAATATTATAAAAAAGAAAAATAGAATCAGAGGTTGCAATGTTTCACAAATTACATTATTATAGACATTATACATACTGTCTGTTAGTAATGTGATAAAGTGTGGGCGCACAGCAGCCGCTGATTTTCTTTTTATTCATAATAAAGCAGGATGTTCGCAGAGTATGCATTCTATGGTGCAGAAAGGCAGGATACTTTCTGACAGGCGAAAAATCAGTTACACATATCTGACAGAGGAAAAGAAAGAGGGATCAGAGCATGGAATGTAAGATTGGCGTGATTTCCGGTGACGGAATCGGACCGGAGATCGTGGCAGAGGCAAAAAAAGTATTAGACAAGATCGGAACAAAGTATGGTCACAGTTTTCTATATGAAGCGATTTTGATGGGCGGCTGTTCGATTGATGCAACAGGCGTGCCGTTAACCGATGAGGCGATCGCAGCAGCAAAAGCGTCCGATGCAGTGCTTATGGGTTCCATCGGCGGTAATACAGCAACCTCTCCGTGGTATAAACTGGCACCGGAATTGAGACCGGAGGCAGGATTATTAAAATTAAGAAAGTCTCTGAATTTATTTGCAAATTTAAGACCGGCTTACTTATATGAAGAATTAAAAGAGGCATGTCCACTCCGCGACGACATCATCGGGGACGGATTTGATATGATGATCATGCGTGAACTGACTGGAGGATTATATTTCGGTGCACGAGGGACCGAGGAAGTTGACGGTGTGCTGACTGCAACAGATACACTGACTTACAGCGAGACAGAGATCCGCAGGATCACAAAGAGAGGATTTGACATTGCCATGAAACGCCGCAAAAAAGTGACGAGCGTGGACAAGGCAAATGTGCTGGATTCCTCAAGACTCTGGCGAAAAGTGGTCGAGGAAGTAGCAAAGGACTATCCGGAAGTCACCTATGAGCATATGTTAGTTGACAACTGTGCGATGCAGTTAGTCAAAGATCCGAAACAGTTTGATGTCATTTTAACAGAAAACATGTTCGGAGATATCTTATCCGACGAGGCGAGCATGGTGACAGGTTCCATCGGAATGTTGTCAAGCGCCAGCTTAAACGACACGAAGTTCGGACTCTATGAGCCGAGCGGCGGTTCTGCACCGGATATTGCAGGAAAAGGTATCGCAAACCCGATCGCAACAATCTTAAGTGCAGCAATGATGCTCCGCTATACCTTTGACCTTGATAAAGAGGCAGAGGCCATCGAGGCAGCCGTAAAACAGGTATTAAAAGACGGTTATCGCACGATTGATATCATGCCGCAGGAAGAAGATAAAAAGAAAAATGTCACACAGGTCGGTACCGCACAGATGGGTGATCTGATCTGCGAACGTATTTAATATAGGGAGCAAAACAAGGAGTAAAATCCTCTGCTCACCAGAGGGTTCGCATTTTGCTCCGCAAAACAAGGAGGATTACATGAAAAGCGATAATGTAAAAAAAGGGATGCAGCAGGCACCTCACAGAAGTCTTTTTAATGCATTAGGCTTCACGGAAGAAGAAATGAACAAACCGATGGTCGGTATCGTAAGCTCCTACAATGAGATTGTACCGGGCCATATGAATCTTGATAAAATCGTAAATGCAGTAAAATTAGGCGTTGCAGAAGCGGGCGGAGTACCGGTTGTATTTCCGGCGATCGCAGTCTGTGACGGAATCGCGATGGGGCATATCGGAATGAAGTATTCCCTTGTAACCAGAGATCTGATCGCGGATTCCACCGAGTGCATGGCACTTGCACATCAGTTTGATGCACTTGTCATGGTGCCAAACTGTGATAAAAACGTTCCGGGACTTCTGATGGCGGCAGCGCGTATCAATGTTCCGACCGTATTTGTATCCGGCGGACCGATGCTTGCCGGACACGTTCAGGGCAAAAAGAGAAGTTTATCTTCTATGTTCGAGGCAGTAGGCTCCTATGCAGCAGGAACCATGACGGAGGATGATGTAAGAGAATACGAAGAAAAAGTATGTCCGACCTGTGGCTCCTGCTCCGGTATGTACACAGCAAATTCCATGAACTGTCTGACAGAGGCACTCGGCATGGGACTTCGTGGAAACGGAACGATCCCGGCTGTCTACTCTGAGAGAATCAAACTTGCAAAACATGCAGGTATGGCAGTTATGGATATGTACCGCAAGAATATCCGTCCAAGGGATATCATGACAAAAGATGCCATTTTAAATGCATTGACGGTAGATATGGCATTAGGCTGTTCTACGAACAGTATGTTGCATCTTCCGGCGATCGCACATGAGATCGGATTCGATTTTGATATCGCATTTGCAAACCCGATCAGTGAAAAAACACCGAACCTCTGCCATCTTGCTCCGGCAGGTCCTACTTATATGGAAGACTTAAACGAGGCAGGCGGTGTCTATGCCGTTATGAAAGAACTTGCAGACATTGGTTTACTGAATACAGACTGCATGACTGTGACAGGAAAGACAGTGGGCGAAAATATTGCCAATGCGGTAAATAAGAATCCGGAAGTCATCAGACCAGTCGATAATCCATATAGTAAAACAGGTGGTCTTGCTGTATTAAAAGGAAATCTTGCACCGGACGGAAGCGTTGTAAAACGTTCCGCAGTCTGTGATGAGATGATGGTGCATGAGGGACCGGCGAGAGTATTTGACTGTGAGGAAGATGCGATTGCTGCGATCAAAGGCGGTAAGATCGTTGCCGGTGACGTGGTTGTGATCCGTTACGAGGGACCAAAAGGCGGACCTGGTATGCGTGAAATGTTAAATCCAACTTCAGCGATCGCAGGTATGGGACTTGGCTCATCCGTAGCATTGATCACAGACGGACGTTTTTCCGGCGCAAGCCGTGGAGCTTCCATCGGACATGTGTCACCGGAGGCAGCAGTCGGCGGACCGATCGCACTTGTGGAAGAGGGCGATATCATCCGTATCAATATTCCGGAGATGAAATTAGAGATTGCAGTTTCAGACGAAGAAATGGCAGCAAGAAAAGCAAAATGGCAGCCGAGAGAGCCAAAGGTAACGACAGGTTATCTGAAACGCTACGCATCGTTAGTAACTTCCGGCAACAGAGGTGCTATTTTAGCATTGCCGGAAGAACAGAAATAAAAAAGAAATACAAAAGTTGTCATTCGAAAAGTCATATGTTGTAAAAGAAGCATCTGATGATGTAGAAATTAAAAACAGATGAGAATGGCAGTGGAATGGAGGAATAATATGCAGTTAACAGGTGCCCAGATCGTGATCGAATGCCTGAAAGAACAGGGTGTTGATACAGTTTTTGGTTATCCGGGCGGTGCCATTTTAAATGTATATGATGAATTATATAAACATCAGGGAGAAATCCGGCATGTGCTGACATCACATGAGCAGGGAGCATCCCATGCAGCGGACGGATATGCGCGAAGTACTGGAAAAGTCGGTGTGTGCTTTGCAACGTCAGGCCCGGGTGCAACGAACCTTGTAACTGGAATCGCAACCGCTTATATGGACTCGGTTCCGGTCGTTGCAATTACCTGCAACGTTACCGTACCGCTTCTTGGAAAAGACAGTTTTCAGGAGATCGACATTGCGGGAATCACAATGCCGATTACAAAGCATAACTTTATTGTAAAGGATGTTACAAAACTTGCAGATACGATCCGGCGTGCATTTAAGATCGCACAGACAGGACGTCCGGGACCGGTTTTAGTGGATATCCCAAAAGATATCACAGCGGCAAAGACGGAATACACTTCGGTGGAGCCGAAACCGATCGCAAGGGTCACAGATACAATCTGCGAAAAAGATGTTGATACAGCGGTTTCCATGATAAAGGCGGCAAAGAAACCGTATATCTTTGTCGGCGGCGGTGCAGTGATCTCCGGTGCATCGGAAGAATTAAAAGAGTTTGCAGGGAAAGTAAATGCTCCGGTCTGTGATACATTGATGGGAAAAGGAGCATTTGACGGAACAGATGATCTTTATACCGGAATGCTCGGCATGCATGGAACAAAGACATCCAACCTTGGTGTCAGTGAGTGTGATCTTCTGATCGCAGTTGGTGTCCGTTTCTCAGACCGTGTTCTTGGAAATGCTAAGAAATTTGCATCACAGGCAAAAATTTTACAGTTTGATGTGGATGCGGCAGAAATCAATAAAAATATCCAGGTGGATGCCAGTGTGATCGGGGATTTAAAAGAGATTCTGATCCGTGTCAATGAAAAATTAGATGCACAGAGTCATCCGGAATGGATCGGAGAGATCATGGATCTGAAAGAAAAATATCCGCTCACTTATCCGAAAGAGGGACTCAGTGGTCCATATCTGATGGAGGAGATCTACCGTGCGACAAAGGGAGATGCAGTTATCGTGACAGAAGTCGGACAGCATCAGATGTGGGCAGCACAGTATTACAAATACAAAAACCCGCGTACCTTTTTATCATCCGGCGGACTCGGAACGATGGGTTATGGACTTGGAGCTGCGATCGGTGCACAGATCGGCAATCCGGATAAACAGGTGATAAACATTGCAGGTGACGGCTGTTTCAGAATGAACATGAATGAAATCGCAACCGCGGCGCGCGAAAAACTGCCGCTGATCGAAGTAATCGTCAACAATCATGTCCTTGGAATGGTACGCCAGTGGCAGGATCTGTTCTATGAAAAACGTTATTCCGCAACTGTTCTTGACGACGGTGTGGATTTTGTAAAATTAGCAGAGGCAATGGGGGCGAAAGGATATCGCGTGACCAGCCAGGAAGAGTTCAAAGAGGCTTTTAAGGAAGCACTTGAATCAGAGGTACCGGTTTTAATTGATTGTATCATCAACTGTGATGACAAGGTGTGGCCGATGGTTGCACCGGGAGAGGCAATCAGTTCTTCATTTACCGGTGAAGACTTAGCAAAAAAACAACAATCATAAATCAGAGGAGGAAGTTTAAGATGAGCAGAGTGTATAATTTTTCTGCAGGACCGGCTGTATTACCGGAGGAAGTATTAAAAGAGGCAGCAGATGAAATGTTGGATTACAAAGGAAGCGGAATGTCCGTTATGGAGATGAGCCACCGTTCCAAAGTATATGACAATATCATCAAAGAGGCAGAGCAGGATTTAAGAGACCTGATGAATATTCCGGATAATTACAAAGTCCTGTTTTTACAGGGTGGAGCATCCCAGCAGTTTGCCATGATCCCGATGAACCTGATGAAAAATAAAAAAGCAGGTTATATCGTAACAGGTCAGTGGGCAAAGAAAGCATATCAGGAAGCATCCATTTACGGTGAGGCAATCAAACTTGCATCTTCCGAGGATAAGACATTTTCTTACATACCGGACTGCTCCGATCTTGATATTCCGGATGATCTTGATTATGTATATATCTGTGAGAACAACACAATTTATGGAACCAAATACAAAAAACTCCCGAATACAAAAGGACATACATTAGTAGCGGATGTATCTTCCTGCTTCTTATCAGAGCCTGTAGATGTTACCAAATATGGTGTGATCTATGGCGGTGTTCAGAAGAATGTCGGACCTGCCGGTGTTGTTATCGTAATTATCCGTGAGGATCTGATCACAGAGGATACCTTACCGGGAACACCTACCATGTTAAAATACAAAACACATGCAGATGCAGATTCTCTTTACAATACACCGCCATGCTACGGCATTTATATCTGCGGAAAAGTATTCAAATGGTTAAAGAAGATGGGCGGACTTTCTGTCATGAAAGAGCGCAATGAAGAAAAAGCAAAGATCCTTTACGATTTCTTAGATCAGAGCAAATTATTCAAAGGAACTGTTGTACCGGAGGACCGTTCCCTGATGAACGTTCCATTCGTAACCGGAGATGCCGATCTGGATGCCAAATTCGTAAAAGAAGCAACCGAAGCCGGATTTGTAAATTTAAAAGGACATCGTACTGTTGGCGGTATGAGAGCATCTATCTACAATGCGATGCCAAAAGAGGGCGTTGAAAAATTAGTAGAGTTCATGAAGAAGTTTGAGGAGGAGAATGCATAATGTTTAAGTATAACTGCTTAAATCCGATCGCAGCAGTCGGTCTGGATCTGTTTTCGGATCAGTATGAAAAAGTAGATGAGTTAAAAGATGCACAGGCTGCTTTAGTCAGAAGTGCTGCAATGCATGATTTGGAACTGCCGGATACTTTAGAGGCAGTTGCAAGAGCAGGAGCCGGAGTTAACAATATTCCACTTGATAAATGTGCAGAAAAGGGTATCGTCGTATTCAATACACCTGGTGCAAATGCCAATGGTGTAAAAGAGCTTGTATTTGCAGGTATGCTTTACGCATCCCGTGATATCGTAGGCGGTATCGAATGGTGTTTAGAGAACCAGAACGATGAAAATATCGCAAAGACAGCTGAGAAGCAGAAAAAGAACTTTGCAGGAACCGAAATTTCCGGAAAGAAATTAGGTGTCATCGGTCTTGGTGCGATCGGTGTGTTAGTTGCCAATGCAGCAATCCATATGGGAATGGAAGTATATGGATATGATCCGTATATCTCTGTTGCAGCAGCATGGAACTTATCAAGAAGTGTTAAGCACATCAGCAACGTAGAAGATATCTACCGTGAGTGTGACTACATCACGATCCATGTGCCGCTTCTGGATTCTACGAAAAAAATGATCAGTGCAGACGCAATTGCTATGATGAAACCAACTGCGATCGTATTAAATTTTGCAAGAGATCTGCTTGTGGATGAAGAAGCAATGGTGGATGCACTTGCAGCAGGAAAAGTACACAAATATGTATCTGATTTCCCGAACACAACGACTGTTGGTGCAAAGGGCTGTATCGTAACACCTCACCTTGGAGCTTCCACAGCAGAGTCAGAAGATAACTGTGCGATTATGGCAGTGCGTGAGATCCGTGATTACTTAGAAAATGGTAATATTGTCCATTCTGTAAATTTCCCGGACTGCAGCATGGGAGCATGCACAACTGCAGGACGTATCGGAATCTTACACCGCAATGTCAAAGGTATGTTAAGTTTATATACAACGATCCTTGGTGATGCAGGAATCAATATTGACGGAATGGCAAACAAATCAAAAGGCGATTATGCATATGCACTTTTGGATTTAGACACTTCTGTTCCGGAGGATGTACTTGAAAAATTAAAGAATACAGAGGGTGTCTTAAAAGTTCGCAAGATCTGCTAGAAATCTGACGGTGATTTGTGACAATAGAGTGTTTAAGAAAGGTACATTCTATTGTTTCCTAGATCGGCATAGGAAAGAACTTTAAGGAAAATGGTAACTTAATTCAGAAGAATAAGATGAGGTGCAGCAAAAATGGCAGATATCAGACCGTTTATGAGCATCAGACCAGAAAAAGGGAAGGCAGCTAAGATCGCTGCCCTCCCTTATGATGTTTATAACAGAAAAGAAGCAACTGTGGAAGTGGAGAAAAATCCGGAATCTTTTTTAAAGATTGATCGTGCGGAGACAGGCTATCCGCTTTCTGTGGATATGTATGATGAAAAGGTGTATCAGAGAGCACATGATCTGTTGTGGGGGATGGTAGAGGATGGTTCTTTTATCCGCGATCAGAAAAAATGTTACTATATTTATGAACTTACGATGAATGGACGCACACAGACAGGGATTACGGCGTGTGCATCGATCGATGATTATTTAAATGGCGTCATCAAAAAGCATGAGAACACCAGAGCAGAAAAGGAAGCAGACCGTATTCAGCATGTGGATGCCTGTAATGCGCAGACCGGACCTATCTTTTTAGCATACCGCTCGAATCCGGTGATCAATGAGATCGTGGAGAAAGTCAAAGCAGGAGAGGCAGAGTATGACTTTACATCGGAGGATGGAATCAGACACCGTGTGTTTGTGATCAGTGACGATGATAAAATTGCAGCAATCTCACAGGCATTTGAAAACATGGCAGATATCTATATCGCAGATGGTCATCACCGTGCAGCCTCGGCTGTAAAGGTTGGTTTAAAACGAAGAGAAGAACATCCGGGTTACGATGGAACGGAAGAATTTAATTATTTCCTGTCTGTATTATTCCCGGATGACCAGCTTATGATCATGGATTATAACCGTGTAGTGAAAGATTTAAACGGATATTCTTTTCAGAGCTTTTACAAGGAAATAAAAAAACGTTTTGACGTGACAGAGATCACAGATCAGGAAGAAAAAAGACCACAGGAAAAAGGCAGCTTTACCATGTATATGGAAGGACACTGGTTCCTTTGTAAGTTCCGGGAGGACGATCTTGCCGCAGTGGCAGATGATCCGGTAAAAAGTTTGGATGTATCAATGTTACAAGACCTTCTGCTTCATCCGGTACTCGGCATCGGAGATCCGAAAACAGATGGAAGAATCGACTTTGTAGGAGGAATCCGCGGCATGGACGAACTGGTCAGACGCTGTGAGGAAGACTGTTCCGTTGCATTTGCCATGTATCCGACCTCGATCACAGAGCTCTTCTCCGTCGCAGATGCCGGAAAACTCATGCCGCCAAAATCTACCTGGTTTGAACCAAAACTCCGCAGCGGTCTGTTCATTCATTCCTTAGAATAAGGAAATTCCTTAGAGCAGGACAAAATGAGAAATGGAATTTTGAAAACTTATAAAGAACTGAGGAAGTTGTGAAACTGTGCCAGGTTCACAACATTCATAGCCTAAAGATGAGTTTTTTTTAAATTCAAATTCGAATAAAAACGAAGGGAGCCATATATGCTGGCAGAAAATGTAGAAGGAATCGCTAATGCAACCGAGACCGTCGAAATGTTAAACCAGGCGCAGGAAAACTTACAGGAGGTTGCGAAGAACCCGGGAATCGTAGGCACATGGCTGCAGGGACTGATACCGGATCTTTTGAACTTTGCGTTTCAGGTCGTAGTTGCGATTATCATTTATATTGTTGGAAGCAAGATCATTGGTCTGATCTTAAAAATGTTCCGCAAATCCATGGAACGCAGAGATGTCGATACCGGTGTCAGACAGTTTGTACTGCCATTGATCAAATACGCACTATATCTGGTACTGATCTTTATTATCATGGGACTGTTTGGAATTGCAACCACCTCGGCAGTGGCAGTGCTTGGTTCTGCTGGCGTGGCAGTCGGTCTGGCACTGCAGGGCAGCCTTTCAAATTTTGCGGGTGGTGTGCTGATCTTACTGTTAAAACCTTTCCGTGTCGGAGATTACATTATAGAACATTCCGGCGGGAAAGAGGGTACGGTAACAGAGATCTCCATTTTCTATACAAAACTGCTCACCATTGATAACAAAGTGGTCATGGTACCAAATGGTACACTCTCTAACAGCAGCATCACAAATGTTTCCACCATGGAAAAACGCCGTGTGGATCTGGTAGTAGGTATTGCATATGAAGCGGATATCAGAACTGCAAAAGAAGTGTTGTATTCTGTTGCAGAAGCGGAGGAGGCAAGACTGCCGGAAGAAGAGATTCTTGTATTTGTGGATGAACTTGGAGATTCGTCAGTAAATATGGGTGTGCGTATCTGGGTAAAAACAGAGGACTACTGGACTGCAAAGTGGCGCCTGACTGAGAATATCAAATATGCACTTGATGATCATAATATTTCCATTCCATATCCGCAGATGGATGTGCAGATAAAACAGTAACTGCAAAATGTGCATATTTCACAATAATTATAAAATAAGATTGACAAAATAAGTAATATATGCTAAATTCGACTCATGGTGTTGTTATAAATTTCATCGTTTGGACAGCACAGTACACACGGAATATTCCGATGTGGAAGAAACAAAAGTTTTGCATGTATTAGGAGGTCTTGAAAGAGTTATGCAGCAGGGAACTGTAAAGTGGTTTAATGCCAAAAAGGGTTACGGATTTATTTCGGACGAGCAGGGGAATGATGTATTCGTACATTTTTCCGCACTGAACATGGATGGATTTAAGGAGTTAAAAGACGGCGAGCGTGTAGAGTTCGAGGTTACTGAGGGAGAAAAGGGACCTCAGGCTGCCAATGTAAGCCGTATCGCATAATAGCGGATTATTCCATAAGTACCAAAAAAGGGAGTGTAAATAATACATTCCCTTTTTAAGTTGTGTAAAATATGGTATACTAATAGACATAAGATCATATTTTGGAGGATGATGATGAAACTGACTGATTTGGAAGCATACGAGATTTTAGAACAGTGCCCTTTGCGTGATTTGAAATCCGAAGGGTTTATTTTACGCCATAAAAAAAGCGGTGCAAGAGTTGCGGTAATTTCAAATGATGATGATAACAAGGTATTTTATATCGGGTTCCGTACGCCGGCAGAGGATTCTACAGGTGTACCACATATCATAGAACACACAGTATTGTGTGGGTCTGATAAATACCCGGTCAAAGATCCTTTTGTGGAGCTGGTCAAGGGATCTTTGAATACATTTTTAAATGCGATCACGTATCCTGAGAAAACGATCTATCCTGTGGCAAGCTGCAATGACATAGATTTTCAGAACCTGATGAGTGTTTACATGGATGCCGTATTTCATCCAAATATCTATAAACATCAGGAGATTTTCAAACAGGAAGGCTGGCATTATGAGCTTGAGAGCGAAGATGCACCGGTCACCATCAATGGTGTTGTATATAATGAGATGAAGGGAGCTTTTTCGTCTGCAGATGATGTGCTGCAGCGGGAAATTTTAAATTCCCTGTTCCCGGATACCACATACAGCAATGAGTCCGGTGGAGATCCGGAACACATCCCGGATCTGACATATGAGGATTACCTTGATTTTCACAGAAGATATTATCATCCGTGCAATTCATATATTTATCTGTATGGAAATATGGATGTGGCAGAAAAACTTCGCTGGATGGATGAGGAATATTTAAGCCATTATGAAGAGATTGAACTTGATTCGGCCGTAAAGGCACAGAAAACATTCGAAAAACCGGTGGAGATCACAAAGAAATACCCGATTTCTTCTGCAGAACCAGAGGAAGATAACACGTATCTTTCCTATAATCTGGTCGTAGGAGATATTTTAGATAAGAAACTTTATCTGGCATTTGATGTTCTGGATTATGCATTGCTTGGTGCACCGGGGGCACCGTTAAAACAGGCACTGATCGATGCGGGGATCGGAAAAGATATCGTTGGTGGTTATGACAGCAGTACCATGCAGCCGGTATTTTCCATTATTGCCAAAAATGCAAACAGCACAGATAAAGAAAAATTCCTTGAGACGATACAGAACGTTTTAAAACATCAGGTAAAAGACGGAGTGGATAGGAAAGCGCTGCTTGCAGGAATCAGTGCATCGGAGTTCCGTTATCGCGAGGCTGATTTTGGGCAGTTCCCGAAGGGACTTTTATACGGTATCCAGTGTTTAGACAGCTGGCTTTATGATGACAGGCAGCCGTTTATGCATGTGGAAGCATTAGATACCTACCGTTTTCTACGGGAGCAGGTTGAAACAGGATATTTTGAGGCACTGATCGACAAGTATCTGATTCATAATCCACATGCATCGGTCGTTGTGATCGAACCGGAACGAGGATTAAATGCAAAACGTGATGAGGCACTGGCAGAGAAACTTGCTGCATATAAGGAAAGCCTGAATAAAGATGAGATAAAACAGCTCATCGAGGATACAAAGCATTTAAAACAGTATCAGGAAGAATCATCACCAAAAGAAGATTTAGAAAAGATCCCGATGTTAAAACGCGAAGACATGAAGCGCGAAGCAGCACCACTTTATAATAAGATAAAGAAATGTGGTGACACGACGATCGTGCATCATGAGATGTTTTCAAATGGCATCGATTATCTGCGCATCCTTTTTGATATCCGTGATATGGAGATAAAGGATCTTCCATATGTTGGAATACTGAAATACATTCTTGGATATATGGACACAGAGCGGTATGGATTTTCAGAGCTGGCAAATGAGATCAACATTCATACCGGAGGGATATCCGCAAGTACCGGTGTATATCCGCATGTGAAAAAGCAGGATGACATGCAGTTTATGTTTGAACTGCGTGTGAAAACACTGGCATCAGAACTGCCTCAGGCAATGGATCTTTTACGCGAGATCTTAATGACAACAAAGATTTCCGATGAAAAGCGTCTGCGTGAGATCATAGCCCAGCTGCGTTCCAGGATCGAGGCAGCATTTGACGGTTCCGGTCACTCGGTGGCATCCATGCGTGCATTGTCTTATTTTTCAAGAGCGGCATATTATCAGGAAGCAACAGCAGGTATTTCGTTCTATGAGCTGGTTTCCGATTTAGATGAACATTTCGATGAGAAAAAGGACGAACTGATCGCAAGGCTTATGCGGCTGGTACAGATGATATTTGTGCCGGAACGTATGTTAGTCAGTGTTGTCTGTGAAGAGGCTGATTATCAGGCGGTGGAAGAACAGATTGCCTTTCTGTTAAAGAATCTGTATGTGTCAAAAGAGACTGTAAAAGAGCGGATGCTGCCAAAGGTTCATCTGGAAAAGAAAAATGAGGGATTTATGGATGCATCGCAGGTACAGTATGTGGCAAGAGCCGGCAATTATGCGCGTCACGGATTTTCGTATCACGGGGCACTGCGTATTTTGAAAGTCATTATGGGATATGATTATCTCTGGATCAACGTCCGTGTCAAAGGCGGTGCCTATGGATGCATGAACAGCTATATGCGAAATGGAGATACTTATTTTGTATCTTACCGTGATCCGAACTTAAAGAAAACAGATGAGATCTATGATGGCATTCCACAGTATCTGGCTGATTTTAAGGCGGACGAGCGTGAGATGACAAAATACATTATCGGTACGATCAGCGATATGGATACGCCGATGAATCCGAGTGCGAAGGGAGCGCGTTCCATGACCGCATATTTACAGGGACTGGATTTTGCGGATATCCAGAAAGAGCGTGATCAGGTGATCGGTGCAACAGAAGATGATATCCGTGCCTTAAAGGATCTGATCGCATCCGTATTGGATGAGAAAAATATCTGTGTCATCGGAAATGAAGAAAACTTAAAGAGTCAGAGTGATATGTTTATGCAGTTGAAAAATTTATATGAATGATTTTGGAATGGAGTACAAATGAAAGAAAATTTTAAATCAGGATTTGTCACAATTATCGGCAGACCAAATGTTGGAAAATCAACGTTGATGAACCATCTGATCGGACAGAAGATCGCAATCACATCAAATAAACCGCAGACAACCAGAAACCGTATCCAGACAGTCTATACGGATATGGAGCGTGGACAGATCGTATTTTTGGATACACCGGGAATCCACAAGGCAAAAAATAAGCTGGGCGAATATATGGTAAACACCGCGGAGCACACATTAAATGAAGTAGATGTGATCCTCTGGTTAGTGGAACCTTCAAACTTTATCGGAGCAGGCGAGCAGCATATCATCGAGCAGTTAAAGAAGACAAAAACACCGGTGATCCTTGTTATTAATAAGGTAGATACGGTGAGCCGGGATAAGATATTGGAATTTATCGATACTTACCGCAAGGTATACGATTTTGCCGAGATCGTTCCGGCATCCGCACTGCGTGCACAGAATCTTGATACCGTATTGGATATGATCTTTAAATATCTGCCGTATGGACCGCAGTTTTATGATGAAGATACGATCACAGACCAGCCGGAGCGTGCGATCGTTGCGGAGATCATCCGTGAAAAAGCACTTCATGCATTAGATGATGAGATACCGCATGGAATCGCAGTCTGCATTGACCGCATGAAACAGCGGAAAGGACAAAATATCATGGACATTGAGGCAACGATTGTCTGTGAGAGAGATTCCCATAAGGGTATTGTGATCGGAAAAGGCGGAGCCATGTTAAAAAAGATCGGTTCAAACGCGCGCTATGAGATTGAACGTCTGTTAGAGGAGCAGGTCAATTTAAAACTCTGGGTAAAGGTCAAAAAAGATTGGCGTGACAGCGATTCCATGATGAAGAACTTTGGCTATAATAAGGACGAGATCTGACTTACCATTTTTTTGCTGGTATAAGGGAAGCTGTCTGAGGAAATCCTAACATTATCAAGTGATGGATGATGGGAGGATGAGATTATGGATGAAGCCTGGAGCAATTTTATGACAACAGGAAGAGTAACCGATTATTTAAAATACAAAGAGTCGCATAAAGGCAGCTTTGATACCACAGGGAGAGGATGGGAAAATAGACCGGATGGGACAGAATATCGTAGTGACCGGGATGGTCTTAAAGGTAATGCCGATTGGCGATTATGACAGAAGAATCACACTGCTGACGAAGGAAAGGGGCAAGATCACCGCATTTGCAAAAGGTGCAAGAAGACCAAACAGTGCACTTGTTGCTGCGGCAACCCCCTTTTCCTTTGGTGAATTTGAAATGTTTGAGGGGCGAAGCTCCTATACGGTGGTGAGGGCTTCCATTCAGAACTATTTCAGGGAAGTTCAGGAAGAACTTGAAGCTACATATTATGGATGTTATTTTCTGGAATTTGCCGATTATTACTGTCAGGAAAACAATGATGAACGCGAGATGTTAAAGCTGCTTTATCAGTCACTTCGGGCATTGACAAGCAGTGCATATGATAAGAGACTGGTCCGTTTTATTTTTGAGTTAAAGGCAATGTCGGTAAACGGTGAAGCACCGAATGTATTTGCCTGTCTGAAATGTGGAAAAAAAGAAGAACTGAACTGGTTTGTAACAAAACGGGGTGGCTGTGTCTGTGATCCCTGTGAAAAAAAAGAAGCGTCCACGGAGGAAAGCGGCAGGTTTTTCCTGGATGAATCAACTCTTTATACGATGCAGTATATCATTTCAGCAAGGGTGGAAAAATTATATACTTTTTCTGTCAGTGACAGTGTGTTAAGGCAGCTGCTTGCAATTATGAAAAGTTATCGTGCAGTTTATCTGGATCACACATTTCAGTCTCTTAAAATGTTAGAGGGACTATTTACTGGTTGAAATCGGGAATCGGAAATAGTATAATGTAAAACATTGGATATGTAAGACGAATGGAGACTTGTAAAAATGAGAAAAGCATGTATGGCAGGTATTGGCGTACTGATTGGCATTTCGATGCTGGCTGGATGTGGAAAATCTCTGAATGCAGATACGGATACGGTATATGTACAGAAAAACGGAACCGTACTCACAGTAGATGTTGAGACACTGGATAAAGATTATTATGATGAGACAGAACTAAAGGATTATGTGACAGATGCTGTTTCTGCTTATACGGAAGAACATGGAAAGAATACGGTAAAACTGGAAGGACTTTCTGTGAAAGAGAGTACGGCAACGCTTAAGATGAAATATAAAACACCGGAAGATTATACAGGATTTAATGGCATTGAACTCTATGAGGGCAAGGTTGTTAAGGCACTGGCAGCAGGATATGATTTCAACACAGATTTTGTCAGTGTAGAAGATGGAAAGGTGACCGGAACAGCGACGAAGGAAGAAATTTATTCCGGGGATGATTTAAAAGCAGTCATCATCAAGGCAAACAGAGATGTCAAAGTAGATGGAACGATCTGTTATGTTTCCACAGAAAATGTAAAGCTGACCGGGGCAGACAGTGTTTCCATACGGGATGGTTACAGTTTAAACAGTGATAATGTTTCAGATGAAAATGCTTCTGGCGGAACAGAGAATGTTGGCGGTTCAACAGAGATATCTGACACGGATGTCAATGATGACACAGCCTATGTAAAAGATGATGGGGCATTTGAAACAGATGTCTACACATACATTATTTATAAGTAAACATACAAAAGAGGCAGTCCACTGCCATTTTATAGAAAGGTGAGGAATTATTTATGGAAAAATCAATGGACAAAATCGTAGCACTGGCAAAATCAAGGGGTTTCGTATATCCGGGATCTGAGATTTACGGTGGTCTTGCAAATACATGGGATTATGGTAATCTTGGCGTTGAATTAAAGAACAACGTAAAAAGAGCATGGTGGCAGAAATTTATTCAGGAGAATCCATACAATGTAGGTGTGGACTGTGCCATTTTAATGAACCCGCAGACCTGGGTTGCATCCGGACATCTTGGCGGATTTTCAGATCCTCTGATGGATTGTAAAGAATGTCATGAGCGTTTCCGTGCAGATAAGATCATCGAGGATTTTGCAGAGGAGAAAAAAATCGAGTTAAAGAGCTCCGTAGACGGATGGACACAGGAAGAGATGCGTGATTTCATCGAGGAAAATCAGGTTCCATGTCCAACCTGCGGCAAACACAACTTCACAGATATCCGTCAGTTTAACCTGATGTTTAAGACATTCCAGGGTGTTACTGAGGATGCAAAGAATACCGTATACTTAAGACCTGAGACAGCACAGGGTATTTTCGTAAACTTTAAGAATGTACAGAGAACATCCCGTAAAAAGATTCCGTTTGGTATCGGACAGGTCGGAAAATCTTTCCGTAATGAGATTACACCGGGTAACTTTACATTCCGTACCAGAGAGTTTGAGCAGATGGAGCTTGAGTTCTTCTGTGAGCCGGGTACTGATTTAGAGTGGTTCCAGTACTGGAGAGGTTTCTGCCGTGACTGGCTGATCTCCCTTGGAATCAAAGAGGATGAGATGCGTCTGCGTGACCATGATCCGGCTGAGCTTGCATTCTACAGCAAGGGAACAACGGATATCGAGTTCTTATTCCCATTCGGATGGGGCGAACTCTGGGGTATTGCTGACAGAACCGATTATGATCTTGGACGTCATCAGGAGACTTCCGGTCAGGATCTTACTTACTTTGATGATGAGAAGAATGAGAGATATCTTCCATATGTTATTGAGCCTTCACTTGGAGCAGACCGTGTTGTTTTAGCATTTTTATGTGCTGCTTATGACGAGGAAAATATCGGAACAGAGGAAAAACCGGATATGAGAACGGTTCTTCATTTCCATCCGGCTTTAGCACCTGTTAAGATCGGTGTACTTCCATTATCCAAGAAGTTAAATGAAGGTGCTGAGAAAGTATTCGCGCAGCTTTCACACAAATATAACTGTGAATTTGATGACAGAGGAAATATCGGAAAGCGTTACAGAAGACTGGATGAGATCGGTACTCCGTTCTGTGTAACCTACGATTTCGAGTCTGAAAATGACGGTGCCGTAACGGTTCGTGACCGTGATACCATGGAGCAGGAGCGTATTAAGATCGAGGATCTGGATGCTTATTTCGCAGAGAAGTTCAACTGGTAAAAGAAAAGATATGATCAGGAGAAAGACCAGAGACAATGTGCTTTGGTCTTTTTCTATGGGAGAAATTAAAAAATGGGATTCCTACGGAATAAAAATGGTAACGTCAGTAAAAAAGTCTGGTTTGCTCTGGCATATACCATATGTTTTACAATCATTGCGGGGGCGGTATTCTCCGTATTTATCATAAATAAAAAGAGTTTTATATGGGTTCCAGACGGTTTGCAGCAGCATTTCAATGCGCTGCTTTATTACCGTTCCTGGCTGTTATCGATCATAGATACGCTTATTACAGAACACAGGCTTTCGGTTCCGCTGTGGGACATGCATATCGGACTTGGCTCAGATGTGCTGACGACGCTTCATTATTATGTGATCGGTGATCCACTCAATCTTTTATCGGTGTTTGTGCCGGATGAAAAGTATATGGAACTTTTTTACAATGCGATGGTTCTGGTAAGGATTTATTTTGCCGGACTGGCATTTTCTGCATATTGCAGGTATCACGGACAGAAACCTTATTCTACGCTGCTTGGGGCAATGGTATATGATTTCTGCTTCTGGGTTATCATTGCGGTGCGCCATCCGTATTTTTTAAATCCGATGATTTATCTGCCGTTGATCCTGATTGGTGTGGATAAAATTTATAAAAAACAGAAACCATGGTTATATATGGGAATGCTTGCGGTGGCAACGGTCAGCAGTTTTTATTTTACCTATATGATCTGTATCTTTGTTGCCATCTATGCCCTGCTTCGTTACCTGATGCTGTTTGGAAAACCGGTTTTTAAGACGGTATGGTACTGGGTATGGCGTTTTGCGGCATACTCGTTTGTAACGCTGTCATCTGTTTCTATTATTCTGCTTCCGGTTGTTGCCATGACATTATCTACAGGAAGGGCAGGAGCACAGCATACGTTTTCATTGCTTTATCCGTTATCTTATTATCGGAAATTATTTTATGGATTCCTGATCGGAGGTTCGACCTACTGGAGTGAACTGGGATATACGGGAATCGTCCTTTTGGCAGTGCTGCTGCTTCTTCTTGGGCGAAGAAAAAACAGGGGACTGCGTGCCGGATTTGTACTTATGACGCTGTTACTGTTGTTCCCATTTGCGGGAAAAATGTTGAATGGTGGAAGTTATGTGGTAAACCGTTACATGTGGGCATATTCTATGCTCGTGTCTTTTATTGCGGTAAAAATGTATCCACAGATGATGGAGATGCATTTTAAGAAAAAAATAGCACTTTTCTGGGCGGGGATCACCTATATCTGCCTGTGCTTGGAGGTGCTTGGAAAGCATCAGAAACAGTATGTATTAGTGGCATTATTATTATTTTCCGTGCTGTTAGTCCTCATTGTCGGAACCGGGAAAAAGACGAAAGAAAAATTTGTTTTTAAAGCGGCATTGTTAGTGGTCGTGATGCTGGAACTGATCTATCAGGGATGGGCAGAATATGCGCCACAGGCGGGCGGTTATGTGGAGGAATTTGCCACACAGGGGGAGGCACTTTCCATGCTGACAAAGGGTGCGGCTGGAAACCTTGTGAAAAATCATGCGAAAGATACGACATACCGCTATGAGTCCCTGCAGTCTGAGGAGTGGAAAAACACGGCAATGCAGCTTGGAATTAATGGTACTTCCTATTATTTCAGTCTTGCAAACCCGGATATCAACCAGTTTCAGAGAGAAATGTACATCAATCAGACCAGGGATTTCTGTTATTCCGGGTTTGATGCGCGCACGATGTTAGAAGTACTTTCCGGCGTGCGTTATTATGTGGTGCCGTCCGGGAATAAAGGACTGCGTCCATATGGTTACAACGTCTGTATCAATCGTGGAACACTTGGCGCGGGGGGACAGTATGAAGTGAAATGCGATGCCTATGAGAATGATTCCGTACTGCCGGTCGGATTCGCAGGCAGTGCAGTAATTCCACGGAGTATCTATGAAAAGCTGGATGTAACAAAAAAACAGCAGGCACTTTTACAGGGAATCATTGTGGAGGATGATAAGGTTCCGGCTGCATTAGCTCAGAAGGAAACCGGAATGGAATTTACAGATAAAGAGATTTCTTATGAGATTACGGATATGCATAACGTGGAACTGACAGACCAGGGATTTACAGCGACAGAAAAGAAAGCGTCGGTCACACTTTCCTTTGAGGGGATGCCGGAGAGCGAAACATACTTTATATTAAAGGGACTTGGGTTTTCGGAGGAAGGAAAAACCTTAACACAGTCGAAGAGCCGTCTGCACATTGATGTGACCTGTGGAAAGATTACAAAGATGATTACATTCCTTACCAGAAAGAATAATTTTTACAGTGGTGTGGATGATTATCTGATCAATACCGGCTATCGTGATGAAAAAGCAGATGAAATTACACTGACATTTCATGAAAAGGGGACTTACCGGTTTGATGAGATGCAGATCGTATGTCAGCCGATGCAGCAGGTTGATAGTCTGGCAAAAAAACTGAAACAGAATGTTTTAAAAGGGGTCGTCATGGATACCAACCGGATATCCGGTACTCTTGAGACAGATCAGGAAGAATTGTTTTGTCTGACGGTCCCATACAGCAGTGGATGGCGGGCGTATATTGATGGCAAGGAAGCAGATGTTTTAAAGGCAGATACGATGTATATGGCAATTGATGTGCCGGAGGGAATACATCAGATCGAATTTTATTACTGTACACCGTATTTAAAAACGGGTGCTGTTTTGAGCGGTCTTGGAATCCTGTCGGTGATCGGGATTGCTGTTTTCAGATATAGAACGGGTGATAAGAGAAAAAAAGAACAGGGCAGGACGAAAGAAAGGATCTAAGATGTCTACGATATATCTATCGGAAAAAAATGAATACAGGGCACTTGATTTTCTGAAATTTGCAGCAGCATTTCTAGTTGTTGCCATTCACATTCCACCATTTGAAGAGGCTGCTCCGGTATTTTCACACGAATTTCAGCAGGTAATCTGCCGGATGGCAGTGCCGTTCTTTTTTGTATGTACCGGATATTTTATGGGAGAAAAAATAGCGGACAAAGGCAGGGTAAAAAAATATCTTTTCCATATTATAAAGATGTATGTATGGTGGAGTCTGTTATATCTGATTCCGATCATTGACCGGTTCTGGGAGAAAAAAAGAAGTGCTGCCGGAAATTTGTCAGAACTGGCGAGAAGATTTTTTCTGATCGGTTCTTATATACAGCTATGGTATCTTCTTGCAACGGTTGTGGCGGTACTGTTATTGTATCTTCTTGCAACGCACTTTCAGTGGAGTGTAAAAAGAATTGTAGTGGCTGCCGTACTATTATATCTGGCTGGAGTCTGCCATAACACTTATCATCATGCTTTTGATGATCTTTCTCTGGCTGCAAATGAGATCAGATGGTATCTTTCTGTATTTGCCACCGCAAGAAATGGCCTGTTTTTTGGATTCCCGTTTGTGACGATGGGATATTTGTTCCGGGTAAAGGCAGACCGGATCAGAAAAAATGATTATGGATGGCATACGATAGTTTTTCTGGCACTCATGATGTTAGAAGAGTGGATCGTCACTCAGAAAATTGGCGAATCATCCCATGATATGTATCTAATGACACCTCTTGTCACGGCAAATCTTTTTCTGGCAGCCGCTTTTTGTCCGGTAAGCGATAAGCGGGGAGCAATGGCAAAGATTATGCGTGAACTCTCGACTGAGATTTTTCTTTTACACATGCTGGTATATTTCTGGTATAAAAAGATTATGGAGAGTCTGGGACTGGATGCAGGAAATCATCTGGTGCGTTATCTGGTGGTTGTTAGTGGCAGTGTTCTGATCGGATTAATCCTCATATATATAGGAAGAAAAAGGAATAAAACCGTAAAATTATAAAAAAAATATAAAACCGCAGAAATTATAAAAATTAGTGTTGACAAAAGAATATGATGGTGCTATTTTAAGTACATAGATGTTAGCACTCCACAATAACGAGTGCTAACAGATATAAAAAGTAACTGGGAACTAAGGCAGATGCCAGATTCTTACAGAGAGTTACAGAGTATGGAGATGGAGAAGAGAATGGACGAGGAATTCGAGTTAGACGAACGAAAAACGAAAATTCTTGATGCAATCATCCGCAACTATTTAGAGACAGGCGAACCGGTTGGATCACGAACGATATCCAAGTATACCGATTTGAATTTAAGCTCTGCAACGATCCGTAATGAGATGGCAGATCTGGAAGAACTTGGATACATTTTACAGCCGCATACTTCAGCCGGCAGGATTCCTTCTGACAAAGGATACCGCTTTTATGTGGATCATCTGATGGAAGAGAAAAAACGTGAGGTCGATGAGATGAAGAGTTTCGTCATCGAACACACGGAGAAGATGGATCAGGTGTTGCAGCAAGTGGCAAAGATATTGGCGAACAATACCAATTATGCAACGATGGTAACAGCACCGACGTTCCATAAGAATAAAGTAAAGTTCATCCAGTTATCCAATATGAATGAAGAACAGATCTTAGCAACGATCGTTACCGAAGGAAATCTGGTCAAGAATAAAATTATTCCGGTCAGTGAACCAATCGATAATGAGACGATGTTAAAACTGAATTTCCTGTTAAATGCGAATTTAAATGGTCTTGCATTGCAGGAGATCAATCTTGGAACCATTGCAAAGCTGAAAGAGCAGGCAGGCATTCACAGTGACATCATCAGTGATGTGCTTGATACTGTGGCAGAGACGATGGGACAGGATGAGGACATCCGCATTTATACAAGCGGAACAACCAACTTCTTTAAATATCCGGAGTTAAGTGATTCGGAGAAAGCGAGTGAGCTGATCTCCACATTTGAGGAGAAACAGCAGTTAGCGAGCCTTGTAACTGAAAACCTGTTAGATGATGATAATACAGGGATTCAGGTTTATATAGGAAATGAAAGCCCGATACAGACCATGAAGGACTGCAGTGTTGTGACAGCAACTTATGAATTGGGCGAAGGCGTTCGTGGAACGATAGGAATTGTCGGACCGAAGCGAATGGATTATGAGAAAGTAATGGATAACCTGAAAACCTTGAAAAATTCCTTAGATGGAATTTTAAACAAGGATAAGGAACAGACATAGAAAGGTGGTTCATAGATGTCAGAGATGAATGAAGAGGTATTAGACGAAGCAATGGAGAATTCCACAGAGGAAAATGCTTCTGAAACCCAGACGGATGAAAATGTGACATCCACGGAAGAGACAACTGAGACAGCAGATACGGAAGAAGCAGAAAATGCTGATACGGATTCTGAAGATTCAGATAAAAAGAAATCTTTTTTCAAAAAGAAAAAAGATAAAAAGGATGAGCAGATCGAAGAGCTTACTGACAAAGTCAAAAGACAGATGGCAGAGTTCGATAATTTCCGTAAGCGTACAGAAAAGGAAAAATCACAGATGTACGATATGGGAGCCAAAACGATCGTAGAAAAGATCCTGCCGGTAATTGATAACTTCGAGCGTGGTCTTGCAGCTGTTCCGGAAGAAAGCAAAGAAGATGCTTTTGTTGTCGGAATGGATAAGATCTACCGCCAGATGCTTACCGTATTAGAGGAAGCAGGTGTAACACCGATCGAAGCAGTCGGTGCAGAATTTGATCCGAATTTCCACAACGCAGTAATGCATGTGGAGGATGAAACCTTAGGAGAAAATGTAGTAGCAGAAGAACTCCAGAAGGGATATATGTACAGAGATACTGTAGTAAGACACAGTATGGTAAAAGTAGCAAACTAAGTATTTCATAGATATTAGATGAGGAGGAAATCATTATGAGTAAAATCATTGGTATTGACTTAGGTACAACAAACAGTTGTGTAGCTGTTATGGAAGGTGGAAAACCTACCGTTATCGCAAATCAGGAAGGTGCAAGAACAACACCATCTATCGTTGCATTCACAAAAACAGGCGAGAGATTAGTAGGTGAGCCTGCAAAACGTCAGGCTGTTACAAACGCAGAAAAGACCATATCTTCTATCAAGAGACATATGGGTACTGATTATAAAGTAGCAATTGATGATAAACAGTATTCTCCACAGCAGATTTCTGCAATGATCTTACAGAAATTAAAAGCTGATGCAGAAGGATACTTAGGAGAAAAAGTAACAGAGGCTGTTATCACAGTTCCGGCTTACTTCAACGATGCCCAGCGTCAGGCAACCAAAGATGCAGGTAAGATCGCAGGCCTTGATGTAAAACGTATCATCAACGAGCCGACAGCAGCAGCTTTAGCTTATGGTCTTGACAATGAGAAAGAGCAGAAGATCATGGTATACGACCTTGGTGGTGGTACATTTGATGTTTCTATCATTGAGATTGGCGATGGTGTTATCGAAGTATTATCTACAAACGGTGATACACATCTTGGTGGTGATGATTTTGATAACAGAATCACACAGTGGATGATCGATGAGTTCAAGAAAGCAGAAGGTGTTGATCTTTCTACTGATAAGATGGCTCTTCAGAGATTAAAAGAAGCTGCTGAGAAAGCAAAGAAAGAGCTTTCTTCTGCAACAACCACAAATATCAACCTTCCGTTCATCACAGCAACTGCTGAGGGACCGAAACACTTTGATATGAACTTAACAAGAGCAAAATTCGATGAGTTGACACATGATCTCGTTGAAAAGACAGCTATCCCGGTTCAGAATGCTATGAGAGATGCAGGACTTACTAATGCTGATCTTGGTCAGGTATTATTAGTTGGTGGTTCTACACGTATCCCGGCAGTACAGGATAAAGTAAAACAGTTAACAGGCAAAGAGCCAAGTAAGACATTGAACCCGGATGAGTGTGTTGCCATCGGTGCATCTATCCAGGGTGGTAAACTTGCAGGAGATGCAGGTGCAGGTGAGATCTTACTTCTTGATGTAACACCACTTTCACTTTCCATCGAGACAATGGGTGGTATCGCAACAAGACTGATCGAGAGAAATACAACAATTCCTACAAAGAAGAGCCAGATCTTCTCAACAGCAGCAGATAACCAGACAGCAGTAGATATCAACGTTGTACAGGGTGAGAGACAGTTTGCAAGAGATAACAAATCCCTTGGACAGTTCCGTCTCGATGGTATCCCGCCAGCACGTCGTGGTGTTCCGCAGATTGAGGTTACATTCGATATCGATGCAAACGGTATCGTAAATGTATCTGCAAAAGATTTAGGAACTGGAAAAGAACAGCATATTACAATCACAGCAGGTTCTAACATGTCTGATGATGAGATCGATAAGGCAGTAAAAGAAGCTGCAGAGTTCGAAGCACAGGATAAGAAGAGAAAAGAAGCAATCGATGCAAGAAACGATGCTGATTCCTTCGTATTCCAGACACAGCAGGCATTAGATCAGGTTGGGGCAAACCTTGATCCGGCTGATAAATCTGCAGTAGAAGCTGATATGAATGCAGTAAAATCATTCTTAGATGCACATCAGAATCCGGAAGAAATGACAGAAGCTGATGTAACAGAGCTGAAATCCCTTCAGGAAAAACTGACAGAGAGTGCTCAGAAGGTATTTGCAAAGATGTATGAGCAGACACAGGCAGCACAGGGAGCAGCAGGTGCAGGTCCTGACATGAGCGGTATGGGCGGTAACGCACAGGCTGGCGGATCTTCTGCAGATGATGATGTCGTAGACGCAGACTTCAAAGAGGTTTAATCATCAGAAATAATAAAAATACAACGGGGTTTCCGGGGGTTTTCCCGGAAACCCTGTATGCAGTTTGAGAGAGGAAAACGTTATGGCAGATAAGAGAGATTATTATGAAGTCTTAGGCGTGAGTAAAACGGCAACAGATGCTGAGATCAAGAAAGCGTTCCGTGTACTTGCCAAAAAGTATCATCCGGATATGAATCCCGGAGATAAGGAAGCGGAGGCAAAGTTTAAAGAGGCACAGGAAGCATATGCAGTGCTAAGTGATGCAGAGAAGAGAAAACAGTATGATCAGTTTGGTCATGCGGCATTTGATGGCAGTGCCGGTGGAGCAGGCGGATTTGATTTTTCCGGTATGGATATGGGAGATATCTTTGGGGATATTTTCGGAGATTTCTTCGGCGGTGGATCAAGAAGACGTGGCAATGATGGACCGATGAAAGGTCAGAATCTGCGTACCAGCGTCCGCATTACATTTGAGGAAGCTGTATTTGGCTGTGAGAAAGAGATCGAGATGGTCTTAAAGGATGAGTGCCAGAAATGCCATGGTACAGGTGCAAAACCTGGAACAACACCGGAGACCTGTACAAAATGCGGTGGTAAAGGTAAAGTGGTTTTTACCCAGCAGTCTTTCTTTGGGACAGTACAGAATGTACAGACCTGTCCGGACTGTGGCGGCTCCGGAAAGGTGATCAAGGATAAATGTCCTGATTGCCGTGGAACCGGATACATTTCAAGTAAAAAGAAAATTCAGGTATCGATTCCTGCCGGAATTGACAATGGACAGAGTGTCAGAATCCGTGAAAAAGGTGAACCTGGCATCAATGGCGGACCGCGTGGAGATCTGTTAGTAGAGGTAGTAGTATCTCGTCATCCGATCTTCCAGCGCCAGGATATGAATATCTATTCTACGGTACCGATTTCATTTGCACAGGCGGCATTAGGCGGAGAAGTTCGCATTAATACGGTGGATGGTGATGTTTTATACGAAGTGAAAGCAGGTACTCAGACAGATACGAGAATACGTCTGAAAGGAAAAGGTGTGCCTTCTCTTCGCAATAAAGCTGTGCGTGGTGATCATTACGTAACTTTGGTGGTACAGGTTCCGACATCTTTAAATGCAGAAGCAAAAGAGGCACTGCGTAAATTTGATGAGGCGACAGGTAATACTTTAAACAAGTCGGCAGAGAGCGCAGGAACAGCAGAAAAGCCGAAAAAGAAAAAGGGATTCATGGATAAGATCAAAGAATCCTTAGATGATATCTAAAAATAGGGCAGATAACAGAAAAATGAAAGAAAACGAAATTTTTGAAAAAGCACCGGTATCTAAGGCTTATTTTACAATGGCACTTCCGGTAGTGCTCAGCATGGTGGTATCGCTGATCTATAATATGGTGGATACTTATTTTATTGCAGGGACAGGAAATACTGATCTTGTGGCGGGTGTATCACTTGGAGCACCGGTTTTTACGCTGATGATCGCACTGGGAGATATCTTTGGACTTGGAGGAAGCTCTGTTATTTCAAGAATGTTTGGGAAAAAACAGGATGACGACGGAAGAAGGATGAGCGTATTCTGTTTTTATGCTGCAATTTTATGTGGTATTCTGGTGATTATCATAATGCTGGCTTTTCGCATGCCAATTCTCCATATGCTGGGAGCAGATGAAGATACATTGTGTTATGCGTCTGCATATTATACGGGTATTGTGATCGGAGCACCGTTTATTATTTTATCCTTTACACCATCAAACCTGCTCCGTACGGAAGGCTTTGCGAAGGCGTCTATGGTAGGAACGATATTGGGTGCAGTTGTGAATATGGTGTTAGACCCGGTATTTATTTCTCTGCTTGGATTTGGGGCAGCAGGAGCTGCAATCGCAACGGTCATCGGATATATATGTGCAGATCTTTATTTTCTGTGGTTTTTACTGAAACGAAGCCAGAAATTGTCTGTAAACCCTGTGGGATTTCATATTTCGGCTGATGAACTGAAGCCGATTTTTGCCATCGGAATCCCTGCATCGATCACAAATCTGATGCAGAGTTTTGGAATGGCACTGACAAACCGTTTTTTACTGCCTTACGGCAATGAAAAAGTGGCTGCAATGGGAATCGTTATGAAAGTAAATATGATCGCTGTGCTGGTATTAGTTGGATTTGCATTTGGTGCGCAGCCGCTCATTGGGTACAATTATGGAGCAGATAATAAGAAACGGTTAAAAGAAATTCTGGCATTCTGTTATAAATTTGAGTGCAGTCTTGCCGTGATCCTTGCCGCAGCCCTGTCACTTGCAGCAAAACCGCTGATACGGGTATTTATGGATGATGCACAGATTGTAAATTCCGGCGTGGAAATGCTTAAATACCAGCAGATGGGAATGTTATTTGTAGCGATCGTTCTTGTGACGACCTGTACATTCCAGTCTGCCGGAAAGGCATGGGGAGCGTTCTGGCTGTCGGTCAGCAGACAGGGACTTATCTTTGCTGTTGTGATATTGACTGCATCCCATCTGGCAGGCTATACCGGAGTATTGGCAGCGCAGGCAGTTTCAGATTTTCTGACGGCGGTGCTTGCAATTCTTTTTTACCGGCATTATTTTGGTTCACAGCACAATTAATTTCTAAATAACAATATTCAAATGTTAATACGAAAATTTTCTTGACATTCAGATATTTCTGCGTATAATAAAAATGCAAACAAGTTGCAAATGCAAAACGATTGCAAAATAATTGCAGGAATGGAGTGCCATATGTTAGATATTATTTTAGATACTTTATTAGACAGTGTAAAATTACTGCCTTTTTTGTTTGTAACATACCTTCTGATGGAGACATTAGAGCATAAAACCGGAGGAAAGGCAAAAAACCGGATCAGAAATGCCGGAAAAAGCGGACCAGTATGGGGCGCGTTGCTTGGAGTGATACCGCAGTGTGGTTTTTCTGCCGCAGCATCAAGCCTTTATGCAGGGCGTGTGATCACAGTCGGAACACTGCTTGCGATTTTTCTGTCGACCTCCGATGAGATGCTCCCGATCATGATTTCAGAGGCAGTAGCGCCGGCAGTGATCGTTAAGATCCTTGCTGCCAAAGTAGTGATTGCTATGATTTCCGGTCTTGTGGTGGAATTTTTATATGTAGGTGTGATGAAAAAGCATGAAAAAGAAATGGACATCCATGTGGTCTGTGAGGAAGAACACTGCAGCTGTGAGGATGGAATTTTACTTTCCGCACTGAAGCACACATTAAAGATTTTTTTGTATATTTTGATCATTTCTTTCCTTTTGAATGTTGTGATAGGAATTATCGGGGAAGATACACTGGCAGGATTTTTTACAGTGATGCCGCTCGCGGGTGAGGCTGTCGCAGCGTTAGTCGGACTGATCCCGAACTGTGCATCTTCGGTTGTGATTACAGAACTTTATTTAAGCGGCATTATCGGAGCGGGTGCTATGATGTCTGGACTGTTAGTCAATGCCGGTGTCGGACTTCTGGTATTATTCCGTTTAAACCGTGACTGGAAGCAGAACCTTGGAATCGTCGCAGCGTTGTATGCACTTGGTGTATTCTGGGGCATTGTCATAAGAGCATGCGGGATTGTGTTTTAATGATAAGTCAGTGAGCAATCAAAGTATGTTATGCGTTTGCACCGTAACATTATAAAATTGAGAAAACAGGAAGGTACGAGGAAGAATGCCGGGAAGTGGTTATGCGACGATCAGCCGTAAAAAAATATTGGAATTTTTAAAGAAAAACAGTGACCGGACAGTGGCGGTAGCAGATATCGACCATTATCTGAGGACGCAGGACTGCGAGGTAAACATCACCACCATTTACCGCTATTTAGATAAACTGGCAAAGGACGGCACGGTGATCAAATATGTTGCTGAAAAAGGGAATCAGGCAGTATACCAGTACGTAGAATTGGGGCATCATTGTGAGGAACATCTCCATTTACAGTGTGTAAAATGCGGAAAGATCATTCATCTGGAGTGTGAATTTATGGACGAAATCTCGGAACATATTTTAAAAGATCACGGATTCCGGCTGCAGTGTAAGAATTCAATTTTGTATGGAATGTGCAGTGCGTGCCAGGAAAAAGAAGAATGAAATATCAGGAATGATTTTTGGAATCTGTCGTAAAAATAAAGATATGTTATAACGAAAAATATGATATTCCTCCTGCTGTATTCATATAATGAAAAAGAATGGCGGGGGAGGATGATCATCATGCATATGACGTCGATCGGAAAGAAAACCTGGTGTCAGAGAGTAAGAGCAGCCATTATTTTAGAGGGAGCCATCCTTCTTGTGGCTGCTTTTATTTTATGTAAAAATACAGCCGGAGCAGGAGAAAATGCGGTCGCTGCAACATCGGATGGGACGATCCGCTGGGTAGATTTTAATGTATCCTACGAGGCATTGTGCAAGGCATATGAATATGATGTGGGAACATATGGAAAAGAGATACATATTGACTGGATCGATCTGCTTTCCTATGTGGCAGCTAAAAATGGCGGGGAGTTTGGTACATCCGCAGTGTCGGAGCTGAATCAGGCAGCAGAAAAGGTGAAGAAAAAAGAACTGACATTTGATGAGGCGGCAGAGCAGCTTAAGTATTTTTCCTATTATAAAGAGGCATATTCTGCGGTACTGGGAGGTCTGGTCGGTGATTATGAGATACAGGAGAGCGAAGGCGGCCCTTATGTGAAAAAATATGGACTGAAGGCATTTTCACCGATCGCAAAAGGATTTCCATACAGCGATTATGATGATTTTGGTGTATCAAGAAGCTATGGATATAAAAGGCAGCATTTAGGGCATGACATGATGGGACAGATCGGAACGCCGGTGATCTGTATTGAGTCGGGATATGTGGAGGCACTCGGCTGGAACCAGTACGGAGGCTGGAGGGTGGGAATCCGCAGCCTGGATAAAAAACGTTACTATTACTATGCACATCTGCGGCAGGATTATCCCTATCAGGCAAAGCTGAAAGAAGGAGATTTTGTGACAGCGGGGGATGTGATCGGTTATATGGGGCACACCGGCTACAGTACAAAGGAAAATGTTAACAATATCGATACCGTGCATCTTCATTATGGATTAGAACTGATCTTTGATGAGGAGTGGAGAGAGAATGGTCATGAGATATGGGTGGACTGTTATAATCTGACGCGTTTTTTGTATAAAAACCGTTCCGAGGTACATAAAGTGGAAGGCACAAAGGAATGGAAACGGACTTTTGATATGAAAGAAATTACACAGGGTGAAAATGTGCAAAGTGAAAGAAAAAATAATAAAAATAGGTAATTTTTTGATGAAAATGACATATTGTATTGACTTTTTTCATAATTGGGTGGAAAATTTAGAGTAAGCTTAAAGAAAGCAGGCATTACGGGATTGCGGAGTATTGCCGGGCGGAACATAAAATTATAAAAATAAAGAGATGCTGCACAAAATGGGGGATACAAATGAAAAAAAATAAAATAAAAAAAAGCTGCATGATAGCAGCGATTCTTTTTGTGCTGCTGTGTTCAGGCATAAGTTCTCCGGTTCATGCAAAAGAAAAAGAGCGGGGACGTGTGTTGTTTATCAGTTCTTATTCCTATGCATGGGAGACGATTCCGCAACAGGTTGAGGGAATCAGGCGGGCACTTGGGGATGAAGTGACGATTGACTATAAGTTTATGGATACAAAAAACGTTGATACAGCGGAAAATGTACATCTGTTTTACAAAAGCCTGAGTTATTATCTGAGTCAGGTTCCGGCTTATGATGTGGTTATAGTGGGAGATGATGCCGCGTTTAATTTTGCACTTGCGTACCGGAAAAAATTATTTGGAGATACGCCGATTGTTTTTGAGGGTGTCAATAATTCAGAAAAAGCATTGGAGCTGAATCAGGAACCGGATGTTACAGGTGTGATAGAAAACCAGACCTATGAAGATACCATAAAACTTGCAAAAAAAATATGTCCCCAGGCTACGCGTATCGTGGCAATTGTTGATAATACAGTAACAGGACTCAGTGCAAGAAAAGAATTTTATTCTTGTCAGGATTCTTTTCCTGATCTGGAATTTCATGATATTAATGCATCAGAACTTTCACAAAAAGATCTGATCGGGCGTGTAGAGTCTTTGGATCAAAGCTCGATTCTGTTATATATTTTGTGCAGTAATGATAAGGATGGAAATGTATATGCATCAGCAGAATCTGTGCAGATGTTAAGCAGCCGTGCCCGTATTCCGGTGTTTTCCGGAATTGCAATCGGTATGGGACAGGGATTGCTTGGCGGAAAGATCGTCTCACATGAAAAGATGGGGGAGATTGCCGGGCAGATGGCATCAAAAATTCTGGATGGCGGAGTCTGTGAAAGTATGGCTGTGGTGCAGGACTCACCGATGATATATTGTTTTGATGAAAATGTTATGAAGCGCTTTGATATATCACGCAGTATGCTGCCGGATAATGCAAAAATTATCAATCATAAAGAGACATTTATGGAACAATATGGAAAAGTAATCCGTGTTACATCTGTGATTGGTGTGATACTGCTTTTATCCATTATCTGGCTTGTGCGGGATAATATGCATAAAAGAAAGGTAAATGAAACAATCAGTTCACTCAATAAAAAGCTGAATTTTATGGCGCGTTATGATGCACTGACATCGCTTTTAAACCGTCGTGTGTTCATGGAGGAGCTGCAGTACCGGATCAGGGAAGGAAAACCATTTGGTCTGATCATGTTTGATATGGACAATTTTAAGCGGATCAATGATGTCTACGGACACAATGAAGGAGATGCGGTACTTAAGGAAATGGCAGTGCGTGCTGGTACACTTGTAGATGATGTATTTGAGGTTTACAGGCTGGCGGGGGATGAATTTGTCGCGATTGTGGCAAGCGGTCAGACAGAAGTCATAGATACCTATGCGATGAAGATTTTAGATACATTTAAAATACCATATCAGATTGCCGGTGGTGAGCAGTATCTGGCATCCAGTATCGGGATTGCAATTTATCCGAAAGATGGAAAGAACAGTACAGAAGTGATCGCGGCGGCAGATCATGCTATGTATGAGGTAAAGAAAAACGGAAAGAACAGCAGGGCATTTTATGATGCCGGAATGAAAAAAGATGATCCGTAACGGTGACAGTGCGGATCATCTTTTTTGTTATTCATGATAGTAGAATGACTATTTTTTCATATTAGCACGTTTACGAAGTGTCGGGTCTAAGATACGTTTACGGATACGAAGACTCTCCGGTGTTACTTCGAGAAGCTCATCGACATCAATAAAATCAAGTGCCTGCTCTAAACTTAAAACTTTTGGAGGAACCAATGTCAGAGCCTCGTCAGCGGAAGAAGAACGTGTGTTTGTAAGATGTTTCTTTTTACAAACGTTAAGTTCGATATCCTCGGCTCTTGCACAGGAACCGATTACCATACCGGCATAAACTTTTTCACCCGGTCCGATAAATAAGGTACCACGGTCCTGGGCGGAGAAAAGACCATAGGTTACAGATTCACCGGACTCAAATGCGATCAGGGAACCAAGTTTACGGTAAGCGATCTCTCCACGGTATGGAGCATAGCCATTGAAAATAGTATTGATGATACCATTTCCCTTTGTATCAGTCATGAAATCTCCACGGTAACCGATGAGACCGCGGGATGGAATGTTAAACTCAAGACGGGTATAACCACCGGTGATCGGTTTCATGTTGACAAGCTCACCTTTACGCTGGCTTAACTTATCGATAACTGTACCGGTAAATTCATCCGGAACATCGACATAAGCGATCTCCATAGGCTCTGTCTTTTTACCATTTTCGTCTGTGTGATATAAAACCTCAGCCTTGCTGACTGCAAATTCATATCCTTCACGGCGCATGTTCTCAACTAATACGGATAAGTGAAGCTCACCACGGCCGGATACTTTGTAGCAGTCCGGGCTCTCTGTTTCCTCTACCCGCAGAGAAACATCGGTATTTAACTCTTTGAACAGACGGTCTCTTAAATGACGGGAAGTGATGAATTTTCCTTCCTGTCCGGCGAGCGGACTGTCATTTACCATAAAGTTCATGGAAAGTGTCGGCTCGGAAATTTTCTGGAACGGGATCGCAACCGGATTTTCCGGAGCACAGATCGTATCTCCGATATGGATATCAGCGATACCGGAAATCGCAACGATCGATCCGATTTTTGCCTCTGCAACATCTACTTTATTTAAACCGTCAAATTCATATAATTTGCTGATGCGGACTTTTTTCTGTTTGTCCGGTTCATGATGGTTTACTACAACAGCTTCCTGATTTACCTTTAAGCAGCCGTTGTCGACTTTACCGATACCGATACGTCCAACGTACTCATTGTAATCGATCGTACTGATGAGTACCTGTGTGTTTGCATCCGGGTCACCCTCCGGAGCAGGAATATAATCAATGATCGTCTCAAACAGAGGTGTCATATCTTTTTTGTTATTTACAAGATCACCGATCTCGCGTACTGCGTAACCGTCTCTTGCGGATGCAAAAAGGAATGGACAGTCTAATTGTTCGTCGGAAGCATCTAAGTCCATGAATAATTCAAGCACTTCATCGACAACTTCGTTCGGGCGGGCTTCCGGACGGTCTACTTTATTTAAACATACGATAACCGGAAGAGAAAGCTCTAACGCTTTCATCAGTACGAATTTCGTCTGAGGCATAACACCCTCGAATGCGTCAACGACAAGAATAACACCGTTTACCATTTTAAGGACACGCTCAACCTCACCACCGAAGTCTGCATGACCAGGAGTATCAATGACATTGATCTTTACGCCTTTATAGGTAATGGCAGTGTTTTTTGAAAGGATCGTGATACCACGTTCTCTCTCGATATCATTAGAGTCCATGACACGTTCCTGAACTTCCTGATTCGCGCGGAATACGCCGCTCTGCTTTAACAGCTCATCGACCAGTGTTGTCTTACCATGGTCAACGTGTGCGATAATGGCAATATTACGGACATCTTCACGTTTCATTTTCATATACAAAATCTCTCTTTCCTGTGTGAAATGAATTAACTGTAACATAAGGTTAAAAAACCAACCTATACATTTTATCATATTTATGGGATTCTGCAAGATTTTTTTCAACAAAAACCTGACAAAAGTTGTCATTACATTCGTTTTCTTATCGACATGTTCCATGAAAATTTGAATGTGATACATGGTAAAAATAATATGTCAGGCAGGTCATACGAGAAAGAAACGGTAAAAAAAGTACAAAAAATACAGGTGTATGGCCGTAAGGAAGGGAGAAAATTCATGGCAGATAAAATGTTTGAAAACAACCAGGTGTCAATCGTGGGGGAGATCGTATCAGATTTCCGGTTCAGTCACGAAGTGTACGGAGAGGGATTTTATATGGTCGATGTGGCAGTCAACCGTCTCAGCAATTATATGGATTATATACCACTTATGGTTTCAGAGCGGCTGATTGATGTCAATGAAGATATGGTCGGACAGAATATTTATGTGACAGGGCAGTTCCGTTCATTTAACAGGCACGAGGAAAAGAAAAACAGGCTGGTGCTTTCTGTGTTCGTGAGAGAACTGGAATTTTTAGATGAGATCGATGATGACGTGAAAAGCAACCAGATCTTTCTGGATGGTTATGTATGTAAGGAACCGATTTACCGGAAAACGCCGCTTGGAAGAGAGATCGCAGATCTTTTGATCGCAGTCAACCGCTCCTACGGAAAATCAGATTATATCCCATGTATCTGCTGGGGCAGAAATGCGAGATTTGCATCCGGATTTGATGTAGGCGGACATGTGCAGATCTGGGGCAGGATACAGAGCAGGGAATATGTTAAAAAACTGTCGGAGACGCAGACGGAAAAGAGAGTCGCCTATGAGGTGTCCGTCAGCAAAATTGATTTTTTAGAGGAATTGGATTGACAGTAGAAATAGATGGTGCTATGATTGCTAAAAGATACATATTGCTTGATAGAGGTTGCGTGCTTTAAGAGTAGTTTTTACGGATGTGGCAGAGACAGTGGATGGAAAATGAAAGGAAAGGACGCCGAAGGAGTATATTTGCTGCAGATATGTTCCTGGGCATAAGGTAAAGAGCCTTATGACTGTCATCTTAAGCTGTAAAGCAGAAAGATGGGGCGCTATCGGATTCGACATATACTGAGTAATACATATGATTAGAATTTACGAACCGGCTCATCAGAGTCGGTTTTTTTAATTCAAAGGGAAATTATGTCCTATGAATAAATAAAATACCGTGTGCACAAAGCAGTGTATCCTAACGTATCATAATACAGGAAGCAGGAGGATTGTTAGTATGTCTATTTTTAAAGGAGCCGGTGTGGCGATCGTAACACCAATGAAAAACAATGAGGAAGTAAATTATGACAGATTAGAGGAAATGATCGAGTATCAGATCGATCAGGGAACGGACTGTATCATTATTGCAGGTACAACCGGTGAGAGCTCTACATTGACGACAGAGGAGCATGCAGACGTGATCAAAGCCGCAGTCCAGTTTGCAAAACACCGTATCCCGGTTGTTGCCGGAACCGGTTCAAACTGTACAAGAGAAGCAATCCATCTTTCTGAGAAAGCAGAAAAGGCGGGCGTAGATGGATTACTCTGTGTAACTCCATATTATAATAAGGCAACACAGGGCGGTCTGATCCGCTACTACACAGAGATTGCAAATTCTGTAAAACTTCCTATTATTATGTACAATGTGCCAAGCCGTACCGGATGCAATATTCTTCCAGAAACAGCCGCAACATTGTATCGTGATGTGGAGAACATCGTTGCGATCAAAGAAGCAACCGGAAACGTTGCACAGGCAGCAAAAGCAATGTATTTAACGGACGGAAAACTTGATTTGTATTCCGGTGAGGATGGAATCGTGGTACCGCTTATGTCCATCGGAGCGATCGGAGTGATCTCCGTATGGTCAAATGTTGCACCGAAAGATGTACATGATATGTGTATGGCATTCTTTGATGGCGATACGAAAAAAGCAATGGAGATCCAGTTAAAGGCACAGCCGCTCATTGAGGCACTGTTTTCAGAGGTTAACCCGATACCGGTCAAGAAAGCACTGAATCTGATGGGTATGGAAGCAGGACCGCTTCGTTCCCCACTCACAGAGATGACAGATGCAAATGCAGCAAAACTTGCGGAAGTAATGAAGAATTATGGGATTAAGCTGGCGTAAGTGATAAAAACATCAGACAGCCAGATTGATAAAAACACCGGAAATGTTGGGGGCAGCGTTTCCGGTGTTGCTTTAAACATAGAAAAGAGAGGAAAAAACAATATGATAAGAGCAATTATGAGTGGATGTAACGGAAAAATGGGACAGGTGATTACCGGAATCTGTAAGGAAGATGCAGATATTGAAATCGTGGCAGGAATCGACCTGTACGATGGCATTAAGAACGATTATCCGGTATTCCCGAATATTTCTGTGTGCGATGTGGCAGCGGATGTGATCATTGATTTTTCCAACGCAAAGGCAGTGGATGATCTTTTAGTATACAGTGTGGACAAGCAGATCCCGGTAGTACTCTGTACAACAGGACTGTCTGAGGAGCAGTTAAAAAAGGTGGACGAGGCATCGAAAAAAGTTGCCGTATTAAAATCTGCCAACATGTCCCTTGGAATCAACATGTTAATGGAATTATTAAAACAGGCAGCAACCATTTTAGCACCGGCAGGTTTTGATATGGAGATTGTTGAAAAACACCATAATCAGAAATTAGATGCACCGAGCGGTACGGCACTTGCACTTGCTGATTCCATGAATGAAGCACTTGACAATGCATATACTTATACTTATGACCGCAGCAAAGAGCGTAAAAAGAGAGAAAAAACAGAGATCGGTATTTCAGCAGTGCGTGGTGGCAGCATCGTAGGAGAGCATGAAGTGATCTTTGCAGGACTTGATGAGGTGATCGAGTTTAAGCATACTGCATATTCCAGAAGTGTATTTGCAAAAGGAGCTGTTCAGGCAGCAAAATTCTTATCCGGTAAACCGGCTGGTTTCTATGATATGGGGGATGTGATCAAGGCTACGATCGCGTAGTGTATTGACAATAAATTAACGTTGGTTGCCCCGGTTCATTTCCTGTGCTAAGATAAAAAGCAGCAAATGAACGTGCAGAAAGAAATGAGGAACACTATGGGGCAGACCGACCTGCGTTATTTAAAAAGTTTATCAAACCAGTATCCAACCATTGCCACAGCGGCAACGGAGATCATTAATTTACAGGCAATTCTTAGCCTGCCAAAGGCAACGGAGCATTTTATCACAGATGTGCATGGGGAGTATGACCAGTTTTTACATGTGTTAAAAAACGGTTCCGGTGCTATTAAGCGGAAAATAGAAGATGAATTTGGCAATGCAATCAGTGCGGCGGAGAAAAAAGCAATCGCCACACTGATTTATTATCCGGAACAGAAATTAGAACAGGTTTTAAAGACGGAAGATAATTTAGAGGACTGGTACAAGGTGACTTTGTACCGCCTGATCCGCATCTGTAAAAGTGCATCTTCCAAGTATACAAGATCAAAGGTGCGCAAAGCACTGCCGAGAGACTTTGCCTATGTGATCGAGGAACTTCTGACCGGCAGACAGGAAGTATCTGATCAGGAAGCATACTATAATGAAATCATCCGGTCGGTCATCCGTACAGGAAGGGCTGCGGAACTTGTGACTGCGTTCTGTAATCTGATCCGCCGTCTTGTCGTGGATCATCTGCATGTAGTCGGGGATATTTTTGACAGGGGACCATATCCGAATCTGATCATGGATACGCTGATGGAGCATCATTCTGTGGATATCCAGTGGGGTAATCACGACGTATACTGGATGGGAGCAGCGTCTGGAAGTGCTGCGTGCATCTGCAATGTGATCCGCATTTCCGCAAAATACGGCAACCTCGATCTGTTAGAGGATGGTTATGGAATTAATCTTGTACCGCTGGCAAGATTTGCGATGAAATGGTATGACAAGGATTCCTGTGATTGTTTTAAACTGGATTACAGGGAAGATGAGTATGATGTACATGACGCATTTTTAGATGAAAAAATGCACAAGGCGATCACAATCATGCAGTTTAAGCTGGAAGGACAGCTGATCAAAGAACACCCGGAATTTGAGATGGAAAAAAGGCTTCTGCTTGACAAGATTGATATTAAAAAGGGAACGGTGTGTGTGGAAGGAAAAGAATATCCGCTCAAGGATGTCAACTTTCCGACAATCGACTGGAAAGATCCATATCGCCTTTCGGAGGATGAAGCAGATGTGATGGAGCGTCTGGTGGCGGCATTTACAAATTGTGAAAAGCTGCAGCGTCATGTACGTTTTTTGTATACACAGGGAAGCCTCTACAAAGTATACAATGGCAATCTTCTCTATCATGGCTGTGTGCCGTTAAATGAGGATGGCACGTTCACGAAAGTCAATGTTTTCGGAAAAGAATATACCGGAAAAGAGCTTTATGATGTGCTAGAAGGCTATGCGAGAAAAGGTTATTATGCGATCGACCCGAAGGAAAAGAAAAAGGGACAGGATATTTTATGGTTTATCTGGGAAAACCAGAATTCCCCGGTGTTTGGCAAGGCAAAGATGACAACGTTTGAACGTTATTTTATCGCGGATAAAACGACACATCAGGAACCGAAAAATCCATACTACAGGCTGCTTGAAAAAGAGGAAGTGGTCAACCGTATATTAGAGGAATTCGGACTTGAAGGTGCGGAGGCACACATTATCAACGGTCATATTCCGGTGGAGGCAAAAAAAGGAGAGTCACCGGTTAAATGTAATGGAAAACTTCTGATCATTGACGGCGGTTTTTCTAAAGCATACCAGCCAAAGACCGGAATTGCAGGCTATACGTTGATCTATAATTCGTATGGTCTGGTGCTTGCGGCGCATGAGCCGTTTGAGTCGGTGGAAAAAGCGGTGCAGGATGGAAGCGATATTGTCTCCCACACCGTACTCGTGCAGCAGGTTGTACGGAGAAAAACAGTTGCGGATACGGATATCGGAAAAGGCTTAAAAGAGTCGATCCATGATCTTGAAGAACTGCTCGCAGCATACAGGGCAGGTACGATCGTGGAGAAGAACCGGGCAGAATAAAAGAGCATGCGCGCATACAGACAGGAGTATTATTGTGTGTAAACTTAAGATGCGCGAAGCACAGTGCAGAAATGAGGATTGATATGTTAATAGGAAATCATTTATCCGCATCGAAAGGTTATGCGGCAATGGGAAAGGCAGCGTTAGCGTTAGATGCCAATACATTTGCTTTTTTTACCAGAAATCCACGTGGTGGAAAGGCAAAAGAAATTGATGAAAAAGACGTGGAAAAGTTTTTAAATTTTGCTAAGGAGCATGAATTTGGCAAGATCGTTGCACATGCGCCGTATACGATGAATCTCTGTGCAGCGAAAGAGGATGTCCGTTCTTTTTCAAAGGAAATGTTATTCGATGATTTAAGACGCATGGAGTATACACCGGGCAATTATTATAATTTTCATCCGGGTTCCCATGTGGGACAGGGGGCAGATACTGGAATTGAACTGATCGCAGAAGCGTTAAATGAGGCATTAAAACCGGATCAGACAACGACAGTTCTGCTTGAGACGATGGCAGGAAAAGGAACTGAGGTTGGCAGAAATTTTGAGGAATTAAGAGAGATCTTAGACCGTGTGGAATTAAAAGAAAAAATGGGAGTCTGCCTTGATACCTGCCATGTATGGGATGGCGGCTACGACATCGTGAATGATTTAGAGGGTGTATTAAAGGAGTTTGACCGGGTGATCGGGCTTGACCGTTTAAAGGCGGTTCATTTTAACGACAGCATGAATGACTGTGGTTCCCACAAGGACCGCCATGCGAGGATCGGAGAGGGAAAGATCGGCGCAGAGGCAATGCGTCATGTGGCAGTGCACCCGCTTTTAGAGGGAAGACCGTTTATTTTAGAGACACCGAATGATGATGAGGGATATAAAAGAGAGATACATTTAGTCCGGGAGTGGACCAAATAAATATCTGTATATACAAAAGAATGTGATTGTATATTGAAAGACATCGTTATTTTATTACTACGGTATCGTACCGATCGTTCTGTTTGTATTTAACCTTTTTGTGACACCACTTCTGATCAAGAGGCAGGTAACAGAAGTTGACTATGGAACATTCATGAAAATGATCGACGATAAGAATATCGGAGATGTCCAGGTGGAGACTGGAGGATCTCTATATTGGAGATTATGTATCAGCATCCAAGACAGGAAAGACATATGCCTATTATGGTTATCTGTCAACTAGTGGATATTCCAGTTTATCTTCTGCTGCCATCAGTGTTGCAAATCCGCTGTCAACACGCAGCAGCAAGATGTTCAAAATTAATTCAGTTACCGGAAAAGGAACAACAGCAACGATCACATTAAAATCAAAAGTGACCGCAGATCAGTTGTTTGGTCTTGCCTGCACTACAAGAAAAGATTATAAGTCCACCATCAAAAAGGGGAATACCTGCCAGTTTAAGATCAAACTGAAAGGAAATGGAAAGACTATAAGTGCAACCGCAACTGCCAAAGTTGGAAGCAATAAGATTACAATCAAAACAAAGAAACTGACAAAGGGTAAAACCTATGTGTTACAGGACTGCTACTATGGTGGATGGCTCGATTCCAAAAAGGATGGCAATAAAAAAATTTCATTTAAAGCAAAATAAAATATGAAGAAAAGCAGATATTTATTGCATTTGCCAGATGCGTGTGTTATACTTCAAATCACATGAATGCGAAAATTGTTTTCATGCAAATATTCGTTACAATAGAGAAGAAACAGATCTATTGTTTGCCCACCAAGAGATTGGTTAAGCCCATACGGACAGGCGGGGCAACTGCCGATTGCGGTGTAAGCCGCGTTATTGATTGAGTTAGAAGCTCAAATTTTATAAGTTGATTACGGGGATATCCCGGAATCCAATATCACTTGTGAAACGGTCAATAAGAGTAGTATACGCAAATATTTGCTGGCGATGGTGCCAACGCAGTTGCTGTTCACACATACTGTGTGAGCAGCAACTATTACAGCCCATTTTAAATGCATCTTCGATGCATGGGGCTGTAATTTGGCATTATCTAGTTTCTGGCGCACAGCTTGACAGCAAGTGTCAAGCTTACGACTGAACAGTAACCCAACGCGGACTCTGGAGAAAATAGTTTTTGCAGAATGTAGACAGATTACATAAAGTATGACTATGATGATAACGACGATAGAAGAACAGGTGATGGATGCCTGTTCTTTTTTGTACTTTTGGATATTAATGAATTTATCAGAAAGGCGCAAGCATATAAAGGCAGACATACCGTATTTTTATGGAAGATGAGGGGGTTTTTAGAAGTCATGGACAAAGAGCAGCAGATGCATGCGCCGGTTTATGAAGCATTAGAAAAGTTAAAAAAACGAAGAGTGGTACCGTTTGATGTGCCGGGACATAAGAGAGGAAGGGGAAATCCGGAGTTAGTGGAGCTGTTGGGAGAAAAGTGTGTCAGCTTAGATGTCAATTCCATGAAGCCGCTTGATAATCTCTGTCATCCGGTCTCTGTGATCAAGGAGGCGGAGGAACTTGCAGCGGAGGCATTCCGGGCAGAACATGCATTTTTTATGGTAGGAGGAACCACTTCATCTGTTCAGGGTATGGTGCTTTCCTGCTGCAAGGCAGGGGATAAGATCATTTTGCCGCGCAATGTGCATAAGAGTGTGATCAATGCACTTGTACTCTGTGGAGCGATTCCGGTTTATGTCAACCCGGAAGTGGATGTGAAACTTGGCATTTCGCTTGGCATGCAGGTATCAGAAGTGGAACGTGCGATTCTGGAGAACCCGGATGCAGTGGCAGTACTGGTCAACAATCCAACTTATTATGGAATCTGCTCTGATCTGCGTTCCATTGTAAAAGTGGCACATGCACACAATATGCTGGTGCTGGTGGATGAAGCGCATGGAACACACCTGTATTTTGGGGAGAATCTTCCGGTGTGTGCCATGGATGCCGGTGCAGATATGGCATCTGTTTCCATGCACAAGTCGGGAGGAAGTCTGACACAGAGTTCGCTTCTTCTGACCGGACGGGGCGTGAACTGGGAATATGTCAGCCAGATCATCAATCTGACACAGACGACGAGTGCGTCTTATCTTTTGATGTCAAGTCTTGATATTTCGAGAAGAAATCTTGCACTGCGAGGAAAGGAATCATTTGCAAAAGTAGCACAGATGGCAGAATACGCCAGAGATGAGATCAATTCCATCGGTGGATTTTATGCGTATGGTAAAGATATGATCAATGGCGGCAGTGTCTATGATTTTGATGTGACGAAACTGTCAGTCTATACGCGAGATATCGGACTTGCAGGCATCGAAGTCTATGATCTGCTGCGGGATGAATATGATATCCAGATCGAGCTGGGGGATATTGCGAATATTCTTGCCTATATTTCCATTGGTGACCGGATACAGGACATCGAGCGGCTTGTCGGGGCGCTTGCAGATATCAAGCGGCTGTATTCAAAAGATCCGGCAAAGATGTTAAACACAGAATATATCAACCCGAAAGTTCTGGTGTCGCCGCAGGTGGCATTTTATTCCCAAAAGGAATCTCTGCCGGTACGACAGACGGCCGGAAGAATTTGTGGTGAATTTGTCATGTGCTATCCACCGGGAATCCCGATTTTAGCGCCGGGCGAGATGATCACGCCGGAGATCATTGAGTACATTGTTTATGCGAAAGAAAAAGGATGTTCCATGCAGGGAACGGAAGATCCCGAAGTTGAAAATCTGAAGGTGCTTGCACATGAACCAAAGATGTGTTAGAAATCGGACAGAAGAAGGGAGAAGTAATCATGGAGCTTTGGTTTTCAGATTACCATACAGAAAAAGTAAAGGTATCTATTAAGGTGCAGAAACAGTTATTCGGACTTCAGACAGAGTTTCAGCGGATCGATGTGTTTGATTCGGACGAGTTTGGAAGATTTTTAAGTTCGGATGGAAGTATTGTTTTTTCAGAAAAAGATGAGTTTGTCTATGATGAGATGATCGTACATGTTCCTATGGCAGTACATCCGCATGTAAAAAAAGTGTTAGTCATCGGTGGCGGTGACGGTGGTGTGGCGCGTGAGCTTGGATACTACGATGAAATAGAACAGATCGATGTGGTGGAACCAGATCGTGTGTTCGTGGAGGTATGTAAAGAATTTTTCCCGGATAACGCATGTGGTTTATCGGATGAGCGTGTGACAGTTTACTATGAGGATGGACTTAAGTTTTTGCGGATGAAACATGACGAGTATGATCTGATCATCAATGATGCAATCGATCCGCTTGGGCATACAGCAGGGTTGTTTACCAAGGAATTTTACGGAAACTGTTTCCGTGCCTTAAAGGATGACGGAATCATGGTCTATCAGCATGGAAGTCCTTTTTACGATGAAGATGAGGAATCCTGCCGTGGAATGCACAGAAAGGCAAGTCACAGTTTCCCGATCAGCCGTGTTTATCAGGCACACATACCAACGTGTTCCTCCGGTTACTGGCTGTTCGGATTTGCTTCAAAGAAATATCATCCGCTCGATGATCTGGATGTGAAGCGCTGGAAAGAGCGGAAGATAAAGACATGGTATTATACGACCAACCTGCACAAGGGAGCGTTTATGCTGCCACGGTATGTGGAGGATATGTTAGAGGAAGAGGAAGGCCGTAAGAAATAAAATATACAAAAATTGCCAATAACGTAAAGTATGTTAGTTAGATTCAGACGATAAGAAAATTAAAGATATAAAAGGCATGGAAATTGCGGTCAGAGTGAAAATAAGGATTTTCACACATAAGAAAGGAGATCAAAATGGGAAGATTATTAATTATCGGATGTGGCGGAGTAGCAGGAGTTGCGATTCACAAATGTTGTCAGAACAGCAAAACTTTTACAGAGATCTGTATTGCGAGCAGAACAAAATCAAAATGTGATGCATTAAAAGAAAAACTGGAGAAAACAACAGATACCGTCATCACAACAGCGCAGGTAAATGCGGACAACACAGAGGAGCTGATCGCCCTGATCAAAGAGTATCAGCCGGATGCTGTATTAAATGTAGCATTGCCATATCAGGATTTAACGATTATGGATGCCTGTCTTGCCTGTAAGGTAGACTATATTGATACTGCAAACTACGAACCGGAAGATACCGATGATAAAAAATGGCGTGCTATCTATGAAAAACGCTGCGAAGAAGAAGGATTTACCGCATATTTTGATTATTCCTGGCAGTGGGCATATCGTGAAAAATTTAAGGAGGCAGGAATCACTGCACTTCTTGGAAGTGGGTTTGATCCGGGTGTAACAAGCGTATTTACAGCTTATGCATTGAAGCATTATTTTGATGAGATCGAGACAATCGATATTTTAGACTGCAACGGCGGCGACCATGGTTATCCGTTCGCAACGAATTTCAATCCTGAGATCAATCTGCGTGAGGTTTCTGCAAATGGTTCCTACTGGGAGAATGGTCACTGGGTGGAAACAAAACCGATGGAAATTAAAAGAGAATATAATTTCCCGCAGGTCGGTGAGAAAGATATGTACCTGCTGCATCATGAAGAGATTGAGTCTCTCGCCCAAAATGTGCCGGGAGTAAAGAGAATCCGTTTCTTTATGACATTTGGACAGAGCTATCTGACACATATGAAATGTTTAGAGAATGTTGGAATGCTTTCTACTTCACCGATTGAATATGAGGGCAGGGAGATCGTACCGATCCAGTTTTTGAAAGCACTGCTTCCGGACCCGGCATCATTAGGACCGCGCACTGTCGGTAAAACGAATATCGGCTGTATTTTTACAGGAAAGAAAGATGGAAAAGAAAAGACAATCTATATCTATAATGTCTGTGATCATCAGGAGTGTTATAAAGAAGTAGGTTCCCAGGCAATCTCTTATACGACTGGTGTACCGGCTATGATCGGTGCAGCTTTGGTTGTTGATAAAGTCTGGGATAAAGATGGTGTATTTAACATTGAGGAATTTGATCCGGACCCGTTTATGGATATGTTAAACCAGTATGGTCTGCCGTGGATCGTGGATGAAAATCCGCAGACAGTAGAATAAAAAATGGGATTTGTGCTGACATACAGGCTTAAGATGTAAATGAAAAAATTCATTGGAAAAGCTGTGCAAGAAGGGGATTATGATGAAATGGCAGGAGATTCCTACCCCATGTTATGTGGTAGATGAAAAGAAATTAAAACAGAATTTAAAAATATTACAAAACCTGGAACAGGAAACTGGCTGCCATGTGCTTTTGGCGCAGAAGGCGTTTTCCATGTTTTCACTGTATCCGCTGATCGGGCAGTATATCAGCGGAACGACAGCGAGCGGGATTTTTGAAGCACGTCTCGGAAAAGAAGAGATGGGAAAAGAAAATCATGTGTTTGCGCCGGCTTATAAGGAAAAAGATATGGAGGAGCTGGTTAAAATCTGTGATCATATTATCTTTAATTCCTTTGCACAGTATGAAAAGTACCAGAATTACTTTTTGCAGCCGGAATGTATGGCAAGCGCAGGAATCCGCGTGAACCCGGAGTGTTCCACACAGGAGGGGCATGAGATCTACGATCCGTGTGGACCGGGTTCAAGACTTGGCGTGATTTATGGCGAATTTCCGGGACAACTGCCGGATGGGATCGAGGGACTGCATTTTCATACGCTCTGTGAGCAGAATGTGGATGATCTGATCACGACATGGCATGCGTTTGAAGAGAAGTTTGGAAGATATTTAAAACAGGTAAAGTGGCTGAATTTAGGCGGCGGACATCATATCACAAGAGCAGATTATAAGCTGGATGACTTAAAGAACCTGATACACGAAATCAAAGAAAAATATGGTGTGGAAGTTTACCTAGAACCGGGTGAAGCGATTGCACTTAATGCGGGATATCTGGTTACGGAAGTTATGGATATCGTGCATAATGGAATGGACATTCTGATCCTGGATGCATCGGCGGCATGTCATATGCCGGATGTGCTAGAAATGCCTTATAGACCTCCGTTAAAAGACGGTTACCTGCCGGGCGAAAAGCCGTATACATATCGTCTTTCTTCCATGACCTGTCTTGCAGGGGATGTGATCGGTGATTACAGCTTTGCACAGAAAAAACAGGTGGGAGATCGTCTTGTCTTTGAGGATATGGCAATTTATTCCATGGTGAAAAACAACACGTTTAATGGTATGCCGCTGCCTGGAATTGCCGTCTTAAGAGAAGATGGCAATGTGGATATGATAAAGGAGTTTGGTTATGAGGATTTCAAAGGCAGATTGTCCTGAAATGATAAAAGAGACAAATCCCGCGCAGGATGGTTTTTATATGCCGGGAGAATTTGAAAGACATCAGGGGTGTATCATGATCTGGCCGGAGCGCCCAGGCTCCTGGCGAAATGGTGCAAGAGAAGCAGAAGCAGCATTTTCTGCTGTGATCCGCGCGATTGCAGAGAGTGAAACGGTGTATGTTGCTGCAGGAAAAAAAGGGATCGGTCACGCAAAGGCATTTGCACAAAGTTTAAAAGAAGAAGAAAACTTGTATCCGGTGATCGTTTTTGAGATGGAAACGGATGATTCCTGGGCAAGAGATGTTGCACCGACTTTTCTGGTAAAAAATGTAAATAAAAATTCTATTGCATTGACGGCAGACAATCAGATGTCTGTGCAGGCAGATTGTGTGAAAAATAAGAAGGTTTATATACAGGATTTGTGTTCTGGTACCAACATAAGATGCGAAAAAGACAGCACAGGAATGGAGATTCATACGGGGAAAAATCTGTGTATACGTGGCGTAAACTGGAACTTTAATGCATGGGGCGGTACGGTGGATGGATTGTATGCCTCTTATGAAAAAGATAATGCGTTTGCATGGAATTTCTGTAAAAAATTTGGCTTTACCTGTTATGATGCCAGACCGTTTGTGTTAGAGGGTGGCTCGATTCACAGTGACGGTGAGGGAACACTGCTCGTTACGGAGTCCTGCCTGCTCAGTGAAGGAAGAAATCCATCACTCACAAAAGAACAGATTGAGGAAAAACTGAAAAGTTATCTGGGTGCCGAAAAAGTTTTATGGCTGCCTCGTGGTATTTATCAGGATGAAACAAATGAACATGTGGACAATGTCTGTGCATTTCTAAGACCGGGAGAGGTTGTCCTTGCATGGACAGACGATAAGAACGATCCGCAGTATGCATTGTCAAAAGCGAGTTTTGATTATTTAAGTTCGGAGTATGATGCAAAGGGCAGAAAACTGATCATTCACAAACTTCCGATCCCGGATACCCCGGTTTGTATCACAAAAGAGGAGCTCGAAGGATATGAATTTGAGGAAGGCGAGGATAAAAGGGAAGTGGGAGAGCGGCTTGCAGCTTCCTATGTGAACTTTTATTTTTCCAATAATGCCGTGGTCATGCCGGCGTTTGGCGGGGAAAATGAAAAAAGTGACAGGCGGGCACAGCAGATTATGGTAGAACTATGCCCGGAGAGAAAAATCATACCGGTGTATGCAAGGGATATACTGACCGGTGGAGGAAACATTCACTGCATTACACAGCAGATCCCTGCATATATCGTGAGTTCCTCCGATAAATGATGGTTTGCGGGTGACATGAGTTTCCTCGTGTAGGGTGGTTCCGGGGGTTTTCGATTGGCAAATTGCATCAAGCCGGGACTCGTTTTGTTCCGTTGTACGAAAATAAGAAAGTCTAAGTATGCCTGATTTATATTGTGGCGGAGTGAAGTGTGCGTCTTAAATGTGCCATCCGGGCACATTAAGACTTGTGCTGCCGTCCGTGGCAGCACAACACTGTATTGTGAACAGGCATACAAAGACTTTCTAATTTTCTCCCAAAGTCACAAAACGGATCCCGGCTTGATGCGATTTGCCAGCCGCAAGATTGTGAACCACCCTTCGTCGGGGAACTCATTTTACAACCTTGGGGGTGCGTAAATTTTTGTAACATTCATTTCAAAAAGGTTGAAAAATCTCGACGCAATCTGTTATATCTATGCTTTTAAACATACATACTTGGAATAATAATCTGCATTATTAGTCTGGTAATTTACGAAATGATTAATGTAATGCAACATAGCAGATGAAACTTCAGACAAGTCATCAGGCTGAATATTAATGATACAGCACATTAGGATTTTAAGCATATTTCCATTCGTGCGAATATCAAAAATCCACACTTACGCCCCCAAATTTTGAGATGAACCGCCCACCCAAATGGTGTTCACAACCTGAAGACTGGCATCTTGCGCAAAGCCGAAGCTAATTTTGTGACTTTGGGAGAAAATTAGAAAATCTTGGTATGCCTGCCTACACACAGTGATGTTCTGCCATGGATGGCAGAACAAGGCAGCATCGAGTCATGGATGACTCGTTGTTGCCGTTCACGTCACTCCGAGAAAATCTAATTCAGGCATACCTAGACTTTTCTTATTTTCGTACAACGGAACAAAAATTACTCCGGCTTTGCGCAAGATGCCATTCACAAACCTCCGACACACCATTTGAGTGGGCGACGCATACCTCAACAAACCAGCATTTATTGCGTAACCAGTGAATATCAGAATATATGGAGGTATTACTATGGTGAAAAGAATCGTAGGTCTGATAGCATGTGTTATGTGTGCAATCCCTTTTTTATTGTATAAACAATGTTCCATTGCATTTCTCATTACCGGGGCTGGAGTTATGGTGATGCCCATTGTGGGAATAATACTGATATGTCTTGACTGTACGCTTGGAATTTATGTTATGTACAAAAAATACAAAAGAATTTTAAATATGTATTCATAACTTTCAATTTTAAGATAGCTTTGTTACCGGACAATATCGAAGAATGGCAATCAGATTGCACGGTATGAAACTTCCGAAAGGAATTTTGCCGGGATCTTTATATAATCCGGACAATATGTTGAAATGTCTGGAGTGGATAAAAGAAAAAAGCAAAGATAAAAATTGTTTGGGAGTATTATGTGCTCATGAATATATGTGATGAAGAAAAAATCTGATTGTGAAACGAAAAGATTTTTATGCCACTTCCACCAAAAAGAAAATTTACAGTAAAAAATAAGAACAGAAAGGACATACACATGAGACAGGTAAAAGTAGCCGCAGTTCAGATGAAATGTGAACCAGAGCAGGAAAAAAATTTGAAGAAGGCAGAAGAAATGATCCGCAAGGCTGCAGCGGAAGGTGCAAATATCATTTTACTGCCGGAACTTTTTGAAAGAGAATATTTCTGCCAGCAACGCAGATATGATTTTTACAGCTATGCAAAACCCGTGAAAGAGAGCGAGGCTGTAGCAATGGGAGTACGCCTTGCAAAAGAATTAGGCGTGGTGCTGCCGGTCAGCTTTTATGAGCGTGATGTCAATAATCTTTATAATTCGATTGCCTGTATTGATGCGGATGGAACAATCCTTGGTGTGTATCGGAAAACACATATTCCTGATGATCATTATTATCAGGAAAAGTTTTATTTTACACCAGGAGATACCGGATTTAAAGTATTTGATACGAAATATGGCTGCATTGGTATCGGAATCTGCTGGGATCAGTGGTTCCCGGAGACGGCGCGTGCGATGGCACTGCTTGGTGCAGAATTATTATTTTATCCGACGGCGATCGGCTCTGAACCGATCTTAGAATGTGACAGTATGCCGCACTGGAGACGCTGCATGCAGGGACATGCGGCAACAAATCTGATGCCGGTGATTGCGGCAAACCGTATTGGCAGGGAAGAAGTAGAGTCTTGTGATGAAAATGGCGGACAGAAGTCAGCATTGGAATTTTATGGATCATCGTTTCTGACAGATGAAACAGGTGAGTTACTGGTCAGTGCCTCAAGAGATAAAGAAGAAATCTTAAGTCAGACTTATGAATTGGATGAACTTCGGGAAAAAAGACTGGAGTGGGGACTTTTCCGGGACAGAAGACCGGAATGTTATGGAATTATCGCAGGTATGTAATTTATTGAGTATATGATGGAGGCTGCAATATGAACAAAGATCCATTCAAAGAATATATAAAAGAATCAGAGCCTGAAAAGAGAGTTAAAGGATATGCATGGCATACTGCAATTGGTCTGCAGGCTGTGGATGGATTAAAAACTTCGCAATATTTAGTTGATACTGCAATTAGAAATATTGAAGGTGATATTTCAATAGATGAAGCCAGTGAATTATTAAACAGTTATTATGAGGAAAATCCTAAGACGGAAAATGATGACAGAACGGAGGAAGCGGATAAGGTTGCACTTAGAATTGCCAAAATTTTATCTGAAAAAGCATTTAGCTTTACTCCGAATGAATATATATCAATCCACAAGAAATTGTTTGTTGGGATTTATAAGCATGCAGGCAAAATATGTGATTATTGCTTTTAGAGGAGAAGAATGAACTCCACAATCGTTCAATGCATATAAGTGGCTCATTGAAAGCGGACATTGAAAAAATTTTGACGAATATTGATGATGTTATCGAAAATAAAACAGTTATGCATGTGACTGCTTTATATGAAGAGTGCGGAAGGAATAATGTATTTGGACGTTCTGGTGTTGAGAGAATAACAGGTTTGAAATCTACAAGGGCATCAGAAATCATAAAATTAATGTTAGAAAATGATGTCATAGAGCCTGTTAGAGGGCAGGGAAAAGGAAAATATCGATTCAAATGAAGAAACGATAAATGATGGTTTGTGGTTAGCTTGAGTTCCCCGGTGAAGGGTGGTTCCGGGGTTTTCGATTGGCAAATTGCATCAAGCCGGGACTGTTTTGTTCCGTTGTCCGAAAATAAGGCAATCTAGGTCTGCCTGCTTAGGTTGTGGTGGAGTGACGTGTGCGTCCTAAATGTGCCATCCGGGCACATTAGGACTTGTGCTGCCGTCCGTGGCAGCACAACACTGTGTTACGAACAGGCAGACTAAGATTGCCTAATTTTCTTCCAAAGTCACAAAACGAGTCCCGGCTTGATGCGATTTGCCAGCCGCAAGGTTGTGAACCACCCTTCGTCGGGGAACTCATTTTACACCCTTGGAAGTGCGTAAATTTTTAGTGTTTTGTGTCTGAATCTGATAAAGAAATATTTCCAAATAACTATATTCAATAGTTTATTATTTGTTTGATAACGCTGGCAAAAACCTCAATATATTCCACTATGCTCATGTTTATTGCCATACACATTTGAAGAATATTTTGTGTTATTGGTCTGACAATTTACGAAACAATTCATGTAGTACAATGTAGCAGATGGAAATTCTGGGAAGTCATTAGGCTGAATATCAATGATACAACACCTTAGGATTTTAAGCATATTTCCATTCGTGCGAATATCAAAAATCCACACTTACGCCCCCAAATTTTGAGATGAACCGCCCACCCAAATGGTGTTCACAACCTGAAGACTGGCATCTTGCGCAAAGCCGAAGCTAATTTTGTGACTTTGGGAGAAAATTAGAAAATCTTGGTATGCCTGCCTACACACAGTGATGTTCTGCCACGGATGGCAGAACAAGGCAGCATCGAGTCATGGATGACTCGTTGTTGCCGTTCACGTCACTCTAAGAAAATCTAATTCAGGCATACCTAGACTTTTCTTATTTTCGTACAACGGAACAAAAATTACTCTGGCTTTGCGCAAGACGCCACTCATAAGCCTACGACACACCATTTGCCGCACAGTTCATTTCAAAACAACAAACCAGCATTTGTAGGGAAAACTTATTCGTAAAAAACACAGGTACATTTTAAAATCTCACAGCAGAGATTAAAAATGTACCTGTGTTTTTATGTATCATATAAGATAGCAGAACAGCTACAAAAACTGTATGCTGAATTATAAAAGCTGAATCCCGTTTTTCTCACACTCTTTTGCGACTGCATCCGGCCACAGAGAAGACTGTACTTCTCCGATATGTGCTTTACGAAGGAAAAACATACAGATACGGGACTGTCCGATTCCACCACCAATGGTATAAGGAAGTTCTTCGTTGATGATTGCTTTCTGGAAAGGAAGTTTTGCACGATCCTCACAGCCTGCTTTTTTGAGCTGGGAGAGAAGTGCTTTCTTGTCAACACGGATACCCATGGAGGAAATCTCAAGTGCAATGTCAAGTACCGGATAGTAGACAACGATATCTGCATTTAAAGACCAGTCATCATAGTCCGGGGCACGTCCGTCATGAGGCTCTCCATTTTCTAAGGTATCACCGATCTTCATGATACATACGGCACCCTTGGTTTTGGTGATGTAATATTCACGTTCCTTCGGTGTATTGTCCGGGAACATCTCCTCTAATTCCTGGGTTGTGATAAAGAAGATATCATGTGGAAGGATCTCTTCTATATAATCATACTGGATCGCCATGTATTTTTCCGTCTTGCGCAGGCAGTTGTATACAGTGGTGACGGTTTCTTTTAATGTCTCAATATTACGTTCTTCTTTATGGATGATCTTTTCCCAGTCCCACTGATCTACAAAAATAGAGTGGATGTTGTCGGTATCCTCATCTCTGCGGATAGCATTCATATCGGTATACAGTCCTTCACCGTAATCGAAACCGTATTTTTTTAATGCGTAACGTTTCCATTTAGCGAGAGACTGTACGACTTCTGCCTCTTTTCCATTCTGTTCTTTGATATCAAAAGTAACAGGGCGTTCAATACCGTTTAAGTTGTCGTTGAGACCGGATAACGGATCAACGAAAAGCGGAGCAGAAACGCGGGATAAATTCAGGCGAAGTGCAAGCAGGTTCTGGAAAAAATCTTTTACTGTTTTGATTGCAATCTGCGTATCGTGCAGATTTAGTTCTGAATGATAATCTTTTGGAATAATTAAATGTTCCATCTAAGGTTCTCCTCTCTGGTATAAACCACATATTGCGGCATAATACCAATCCCATGTGCCTTGTATATGTATGAAAATGAAATTGACACACTAAGTTATTATAGCACAGCAGACCTCATTTTCAAGAAAAGATCATGTAATTTCTTGAAAAATACATGTATACAATGTAAAAATTAGCGGAAACAATATATGATACATATTGACGAAAAAAGGCAATGATTTTATAATTTATATTGTAAAATTTATGTAAAAAGAGAGGGCAGTTTATGAAAAAGCAAAAGACGGTGTCGATTAAGGCAAAGTTACTTGGTGTCATTATACCGGTCGTAATTGCAATCGTTGTGGTACTTGTTGTGGTTGCTTATCAGATATCTGCAGGAATTATCAAGAAATATTCACAGAATTTACTGCAGTCTTCGGTAGAGAATCAGGCGTCCCAGATTGAAGCGTGGCTGAATGAGAATCTTGCTTCTTTTCAGATGGCGAAGACTACGATCGAGAATTTAAAACCGGATGATGAGGAACTAAAGACCATATTGGACAGTTACTATGGATATAACAGCAATTATCCGGATGGACTTTATGTGGCAGATTCCACAGGACAGCTTATAACGGCATCCGAATCGACAAAAAAGGAATCCGATGTAACAAACAGTACATGGTATAAAGAAGGTCTTTCCAGAGTCAATATGGCAGTCGGTTCTGCCTATCAGAATGCAGATGGTGTGGACGTGATCAGTGCTTCTGGCATTTTAAATGATGGATCTGATAAAGTACGTGTCATTTCAGCAGACATGACATTAGACCGGATTGCAATTATTGTAAATTCTTTTATCGAGATGAACGACGCGGAAGCATTTCTGGTTGATAAAACCAGCGGTGTGATCCTGGCAAACCGTGATTCATCTCTTATTTCCCAGACACTCGGGGCAGAAGGACAGAGTCATTTTTACCAGCTTACGGCAGAGAAAGCTGCAGAGAAAGACTATAATTTTGCTACACTTGATGGAAATATGACGGTATTTCAGGAAGTAGAAGGAACAAACTGGCTTTTAGTATCTTACATTCCTACAAGCATTGTACTTTCTGATCTGACACAGCTTCGTAATATTATGATCGTAATCAGTGTGATCTGTATTGCATTGCTCTGTGTACTGATCGAACGTGTAACTCATGTTGTAATCAAACCTGTCAAGGAAATGACAAGAGTGATCACAGCGATGACTTCCGGTGATTTTACGGTTTCTATTAAGACAAAAGGCAATGATGAGATCGCAGTCATGAGCCAAAGTGTGGAGAAGTTTATTGCTTCCATGAAACAGATGATCTCCGAGATGGGAAATGTTTCCGGCAAGTTGAAGAATCAGGCTGACTCAAGTAAGGGTGTTTCCGGTGAGATGAGTTCGGCAGCGGGAATCCAGTCACAGTCCATGAGTGAGTTGAACGCGACGGTTGATCAGTTGTCTGTATCTGTAAATGAGATCGCGGAAAATGCAACACAGCTTGCAGGTGTGGCAGCAGATACCAAGAGCGACAGTGATATGGTTGAAAGCAAGATGCAGGAGACAGTTGCTGTTTCTGAAAAAGGACGTAAGGATATGGAGCGCGTTGGTGAGGCACTCTCAAATATCGAAGTTTCCATTCACAATCTGGAAGAGGCTGTTAATAAGGTAGGAACCGCTTCCGGCGAGATCGTGCAGATCATCAAACTGATTGGTGATATTGCTGACGAGACGAACCTGTTATCTTTAAATGCATCGATTGAGGCTGCACGCGCAGGCGAAGCAGGAAGAGGATTTGCAGTTGTTGCAGCTGAGATTGGTACACTTGCAAAGAACAGTGCGGATTCGGTAGCACATATCACAGAGCTGATCACAGAAATCAATACGTTAGTAGAAGATGCTGTCAGACAGGCAGGAAACAGTGCACAGGATATTTCAGGCAGTGCAGAATTGATCCACACAGCAGTCGATACATTTGATACGATCTTTAAAAATATTCAGGAAACGAGCACGCTGATCGGCAACGTGGTTGATAAGATCAATCAGGTAGATCAGGTTGCTACGAATGTTGCAGCTATTTCGGAAGAGCAGGCGGCAAGTTCCGATGAGATTCTTGCAACATCAGAATCCATGTTACAGCAGGCAAAGAATATTTCAAAGAACAGTGACCAGGTAGAACAGGAAGCAGATAACCTTGCCGTTTCTGCAGATCAGCTTGCAGATCAGGTAAAACAGTTCCGGATATAGAGAGGAGATCGTGCGATGAAGAAATTAATAAGTACTATCATGTGTCTGGCATTGCTCGTAGGATGCCTTGCCGGATGTGGTGGAAATACACAGACAGGTTCAATAGATGGTAAAGGATTAAAGATTCTTCTGTCATTATCACAGGCAGATACTTTCCGAAATGTACTTGTGGCACAGGCACAGCAGACGGCGGAAGAGTGTGGGGCTCAGCTGGATGTATTTGATGCAGAAAATTCCATTGAAAACCAGGTGGAACATATCAAAAAGGCGGTCAGTGAGAATTATGATGTGATTTTATGCGGACCGGTTGATGCTGATACGGCATTCGAATTAGAAGCGCTTGCAGGTGATATACCAATCGTATTTTTTAACAGCTGCCCGGATGAGTCGAGACTTCAGGCTGGGAAATATATTTATGTTGGATCGGATGAATATGTGGCAGGACAGTATCAGGCAGAGTATATTCTAGATAAATTTGCTTCTGCGGATGAGATCAATGTGGTGTTGTTAGAAGGACCGAAAAAACATTCCGCGACAAAAGGAAGATCTGAGTCATTAAAGGATACTTTAAATGCATCAGGGAAAAAGATCAATTATGTCTTTGAAGATAACGCCGACTGGGAGCAGGACCGTGCGGAAGAGATGTTCAATATATTTTTAAAGACAGGACAGAAGTGTGACGTTGCTGTCTGCAACAACGACTCTATGGCACTTGGTATCATTGATGCCTGTGATGCAGCAGGAATCAGTGATGTGACGGTACTTGGAATCGATGCGACTGCAGACGGATGCAAAGCGATTGAAGATGGAAAGATGGACTTTACCGTATACCAGTCCGCAGTTGGACAGGGTGAGAGTGCTGTTTATGCAGCAATCGCACTTGCAACCGGAAAAGATGTGACGACTTTAGAGGGAGCTACCGCAGATGGCTTATATGTATGGGTACCATTTGAAAAAGTAGACAGTTCTAATGTTAAAAATTATGAATAGAAAGCGTACATAAAAATGGAATATACACATGTAAAACACACGTTTTCGCCAGTATATAATGAGGAATCCAGAATATTAATTCTGGGTTCCTTTCCGTCTGTAAAGTCGCGGGAGAACCAGTTTTATTATGGACATCCGCAAAACCGTTTCTGGAAGCTGATAGCGGAAATTTTTAATGAACCGGTGCCACAGACGATTGAGAAAAAGAAAGATTTGCTTTTAACGCATCAGATTGCTGTGTGGGATGTGATCGACTCCTGTGATATTGTGGGTTCTTCTGACAGTTCTATCAAAAATGTTGTGCCGAACGACATGAATGTAATCTTATCGGGGGCAGATATTCAGGGAATCTTTGCAAATGGTGGAAAAGCACATCAGCTTTTTGTAAAATACTGTAATAAAGAGGGAATGCCGCCGCTTGGCAAACTGCCATCCACAAGCCCTGCAAATGCAGCATGGAATTTTGAACGTCTGACGGCGGAATGGAAAGCGGCATTTGGAATGTATTTAGAAATAACAGAATAGAAGATGAAGAACAGCACAGGAAGGGGATAAATTTGAAAAAAGAAGAAATGACAAATATGGATTTCCTGCTTGAGGCAGTGGGAATCGTAGCTGCAATGATTTATCTGGGACTGCAGATTTATTATGGAATCGTATATGGAGTGGCATTTACCGGAATTATTTTAAATGCGGCGATCCTGATTCTTGTATATGTTGGACTGACGCTGCTTGCACGTTATCCGGAAAGGGTAAATAACCTGCCGAAAGAAATATGTAGTGGAAAAATAAGAAAATATACGATCCATATGGTGCGTGCGGTCAAGCTGATCTTCGTGCTCAGTCTTTTATTTACCAGTATCTGTGATGTCGCCGGAGTGCAGATCAATAAGGGATACAGTCTGGTGACGGTGGCGCTGATTGCTGTGGTGACGGTGGTGTATGAGGGGAAGATCATAAAACTGCTGCGAAAATAGAACAATATTTACAGTCAAACAAGCAATAAACATACATTATAAGGCAAAAAGACGATTCTGACAAAAGGAATCGTCTTTTTGCTTGTAATCTGGAAAAGCTGTGATATAATACAAACAAAAGTTAGATAACACTAACAAAAGTAAGAAAAGACTTTAAAACCATTCAGAATAGATAAGGATATAAGAACAATTCTGTAATGGGAAAGGGGAGCATATGTCAGAAGAAGAAAGAAAATTTTTGGAAATTGTTGATCTGAAAAAAGGGTTTGGAAGCGGGGAGACCCGACAGGAAGTACTTCGGGGAATGAATTTTTCCGTGGCAAAAGGAGAATTTTGTGTGCTGCTTGGACCATCCGGTTCCGGAAAGTCGACGCTTCTCAATATTATCGGTGGAATCGATAGTGCGGACTCCGGTTATATTTCCATCAACGGCGATAAGTTAGAAGAACTCGGAGAGAAGAAGCTGACACAGTACCGCAGAAAACATTTAGGTTATGTATTTCAGATGTATAACCTGATCGCAAATTTAAATGTCAAGGAAAATATTGAGGTTGGTGCATATTTATCAGACAGTCCGCTCGATATTGACGATCTGTTACATACGCTGGGACTTTATGAACACAGGCATAAACTGCCGAACCAGCTTTCCGGCGGCCAGCAGCAGAGGGTTTCCATCGGGCGTGCCATTGTGAAAAATCCGGATATCCTGCTCTGTGATGAGCCGACCGGAGCACTTGACTACAACACTTCCAAGGAAATATTAAAGCTGATTGAGGATGTCAATGTCAAATATGGTAATACAGTTATCATGGTTACACATAACGAGGCAATCCGGCATATGGCAGACCATGTCATCAAACTCCGTGACGGGGCAGTGCGTCATAACGATATCAATGAACATAAAATTTCAGCGGCAGATCTGGAGTGGTAGGAAGCTGTATTGGCGTACAAACTTGTGATGCGCTTAAAAACAGCGCAAGAATGGAGATTAGTATGAAAAAGAAAAAAATCAAAAATCCGCTTATCAGACGAATACCGAGGGAACTGACAGGAGACTGGAAAAAGTATCTTGTGGTAAGTCTGTTCCTGATTCTGATGATCGGCTTTGTGTCCGGCATGTATGTTGCAAACGAGAGCATGATGACAGCGGCTGATGAGGGTGTTGGCAGATACAAGCTGGAAGACGGACACTTTGAATTAAAAAAGAAAGCAGACGAAACACTGCTTGATGCAATTAAGACAGGCGATAAAGCAGATGTCAGACAGTATTACATTGATGAGGCAAAAAAGAAGCTGGATAAAAAGTTCGATAGTGAATTTGAAGAAAAGTTCAAAAAAGAATTTGATGAGAAGTTTGAAACAGAATTTAAGGAAAAATTTGATGCAGAGTTCCAGTCAGAATTTGATGTTTCTTTTAATGCACAGATAAAGCAGATGCTGATGGCGCAGGGACTTGATGAAACAACTGCGGGAGTTATGCTTGATACAGCAGTAGCACAGGCAAAACAGTCCAGGCAGTACAACAAAGCCTATGATACAGCGTATGAAAAAGCATATCCTAAGGCACATGACGAGGCGTATGAGAAAGCGTTTGATGAGGCACATGACGAGGCATATGAGAAAGCATACGACGAAGCCTGGAACAAGGTTTTAGATGAGATCAATGAGAAATATGCGGATGCAGAAGAAAAATATGAATTGAACGATCCTGATTTTAAGGAAACTCCGGTTCATCTGTATGAAAATTTTTACAGGGATGAAGAGGAAGATCATGACAACGACGGAACTTCGGATGGAACAGTCCGTGTTTTTGCAAAGACAGATGATATCAATCTTGCATGCCTGATGGACGGAAGTTTCCCGGAAAAAGAGGATGAAATTGCCATTGACCGTATGCATGCTGACAATGTCGGGATAAAAGTCGGCGATGAGATCACAGTCGGAGAAGAAAAATATCAGGTCGTTGGTCTGATCGCATATGTCAACTATTCCACACTGCACGAAAAAAGCACGGATCTGATGTTTGATGCCTTAAAGTTTAATGTTGCAATGGTAACAGATGAGGGATTTGCAAAGTTACATAAGACGATTCATTACGATTATGCATGGAAGTATGAAAATGAGCCGTCAGATGAAAAAGAAGAGAAAAACCAGTCGGATGATTTTATGCGGGCGTTGCTCACACAGACCGTGGTAAATGACAATGAGATTGAAGATTATGTGCCAAAATATGCGAATCCGGCGATTCATTTTGCAACCGACGACATGGGCTCTGATGAGGCAATGGGAGGTGTGCTGCTTGATATTCTGATTGTCATCATCGCATTTATTTTTGCAGTTACGATCAGCAATACGATCACAAAAGAGTCATCTACAATCGGAACATTGCGTGCGTCCGGCTATACGAAAGGGGAGCTGGTACGCCATTATCTGTCTATGCCGGTTATCGTTACCCTGATTTCCGCATTAGTCGGAAATGTGCTTGGCTATACGGTATTTAAAGATGTTGTGGTATCCATGTATTATAACAGTTACAGCCTTCCGACCTATGAGACGATCTGGAATCCGGATGCATTTTTTAAGACAACCCTGATACCGGTCGTGCTGATGTTTATGGTCAATCTGATCGTCATTATTAAAATGATGCAGCATACACCGTTACAGTTTCTGAGGCATGATCTGAAAAAAACAAAACGCAAAAAAGCAATGCGGCTGCCACATTTTAAATTTTTTAACAGATTCCGTCTGCGCATCATGTTTCAGAATGTGGCAAATTATCTGATTCTGTTTGTGGGAATTTTCTTTATCATGGTGATGCTTGCAATGGCAGTGGGAATGCCGGATACGCTTTCTTATTACAAAGAAAATGCAAAAAATATGATGTTTGCAAAGTATCAGTATGTTCTGAAATCTTTTGAGGATGAAGATGGAAATGTACTGACGACGGACAATAAAGACGCAGAAAAATTCAGTATGTGTTCTTTGCAGAAAAAAAGCGATGTAATAGATGAGGAAGTCTCTGTTTACGGTATTTCAGACAATAGTAAGTATGTAGAAATAAAAGGTATGCAGTCCCTGCAGGAAGATGAAGTTTATATTTCCAGATCATTTTCAGAAAAATATGAACTTAATGTCGGGGATACCGTTTCACTGGATGAAAAATATGAAAACAAACAGTATACGTTTACGATAGCCGGAATTTATGACCAGTGCGTAAACATTGCAGTATTTATGCCGATTGAAAATTACCGCATGGTATTTGAGCTGGATGAAGAGGCATTTAGTGGATATTTTTCAAATGAAGAGCTTGCAGATCTGTCGGAAGATGATATTGCAACGGTGATCACCGAGCGTGATATCACAAAGATGTGTGACCAGTTAGATCATTCCATGGGATCTTATATGGATTATTTCCAGATACTTTGTATCCTGCTTTCCGCAGTTTTGATCTATCTTCTGACAAAGCTGATCATTGAGAAAAATGAGAATGCAATTTCAATGACAAAGATTCTTGGATATGAGAATAAAGAAATCGCCAGCCTGTATCTGCTTTCCACAACGATCGTGGTTGTGATCGAAGATGCGGTCAGTGTTGTATTTGGAGCGTTTGTTATGAATCTGGCATGGAAAGCGATCTTGTTTAGTTACAGTGGATGGTTTGCATTTGTGATCCAGCCAGCCGGATATGTGAAAATGTTTGCATTTGTGCTGATCGGATATCTGTTTGTAATGATACTGGACTTTATGCGTATCAAAAAGATCCCGATGGATCAGGCACTCAAAAATGTGGAGTAGAGATTGCTGCTGTGCATATTTATTGTGTGACCGGTAACGAAAGATTTTTCGTAAAAATTTTTGGTTGCATTAAAAATGGCATTGTGCTACTATTGCAATAGAAATTTAAAGGAGAGGAACCAATGCGGAGATAATTTACTTTTGAAACATGAAAGAAAACAGAGTCAGCAAGAGAATGTGTGTCATATATGGCATGCGTTTGTCTGCTGATTCGGGATGATACATGGCATATATTGCACCGGTATAAGGAATAAAGTGCATGATATGTTGTGTAAATCTGAAGTTACAGCAGTATTGCAGAGGTGCAGTACGGCATATCATGTTGCCAAAAGTGGATTTGATTCTTGTATCCTCTCTTTTTTGTGTTAAAAAATGGCGGAAACGGACATTTTGTTGTCCGGGACAATCGATTTTATCTTACAATGTGCAATCTATTGTCTGCCAGATGTGATCATAAAATATGTGAGGTGTAAGAAAAATCCCATGGCAGCATGGGATTTTTTGTATGGGAGGAAAATCCTCTGCTCCTGCAAGAGGCAAATGCTATAAGAAACATAGCATGCATTTTCCTTCGCAAAACAATGAGGCTAGTGTGAAAAATACATTTTTCTCACGCAAGATTTGTGCTTACGCACAAACTTGAGATGCGCTTGAAAGCAGCGCAAGAATGGAGATTTTTATGTCACAGATTCAGGTAACAGATCTCACATATGGTTATGAGGGAAGTTTTGATACGGTTTTTGAAAACGTATCTTTTGGGATTGATACGGACTGGAAGTTAGGTCTGATCGGGAGAAATGGAAAAGGAAAAACAACTTTTTTAAATTTGCTGCGTGGAAAATATAAATATGAGGGGAATATCACATCGTCTGCAGTGTTTGATTACTTTCCATATCAGATATCTGAAAAACAAAGGGAAAATTGTGCATCCTTGTTTTTAGAAGAAGTAAAACCGGGATGTGAAGAATGGCGCGTGATCGTAGAACTTGGAAAGCTGCATGCGGATGCAGAGTTATTATACCGTCCATTTAAAAGTTTAAGTCATGGAGAGCAGACAAAAGTACTTCTTGCGGTGCTGTTTTCCGGGGAAAATGATTTTCTGCTGATCGATGAGCCAACGAATCATTTGGACATGCATGCAAGGGAATGTGTGAAAGAATATCTGTGCGGCAAAAAAGGGTTTATCCTGATATCGCATGACAGGGATATTTTAGATGCATGCATTGATCATGTACTGGTTTTAAATCGAAAGACGATCGAGGTACAGAGCGGCAATTTTTCAAGCTGGTGGGAAAACAAGACGCGGATGGATCATTTTGCGATGGAGGAAAATGAAAAACATTTGAAAGAAATCGCATCTTTAAAACAGGCGGCGGCAAGAAGCCGAAAGTGGGCGGATAAAAACGAAGCGACGAAAATAGGCTATGATCCGGTCAAAGAGCATGACCGCTCGGGTGCAACGAGAGCATATATCGGTGCCAAGACAAAAAAGATGCAGAGCCGTGTGACACAGTATGAACGCCGGATGGAGAGGAAAATACAGGAGAAAGAGGGGCTTTTGCAGGATATTGAACAGCCTGTCAGTTTAAAAATTATGCCGCTTTCCTATCATAAGGAACGTCTGATTTCCTGCCAGGAACTTTCGGTGCGGTATGAAGGTGCAGAGGACAATGTATTGAAAAATCTGACCTTTGAACTGGTGCAGGGGGAGCGTGTCTTTTTACATGGAGAAAACGGATGTGGAAAATCGACGCTGATCAAGACGATTCTGCAGCAGGTAAATATCGGACAGGCAGGTTATGAGATGAAAAATGTGCAGCAGATCAATACACAGCAGTCAGGCAGCAGTTATGCAAAATTGCTTGTGACAGACGGAGAAATCCGAACAGCTTCTAATCTGGTGGTGTCATATATTAATCAGGATACCAGCTTTCTGCGTGGTGATATCAGAGATTTTTGCAGGGAAAGAAATTTAGAAGAAAGTTTATTTTTTGCATTACTGCGCCAGCTTGACATGGAACGGACACAATTTGAGAAAAGACTCGAAGAGTTTTCGGAGGGGCAGAAGAAAAAAGTACTGATTGCCGCGAGTCTGATGACACCGGCACATGTGTACATCTGGGATGAACCGCTCAACTATATTGATGTTTTTTCAAGAATGCAGATCGAGCAGCTGATCCTTCGGTATCAGCCGACCATGATCCTTGTCGATCATGATATCAGGTTTCAGGAGAAAATCGCAACGCGTGTTGTGGAACTGTAAAGCTGTGATCCGACCGTTTTTGTAATCTGGCGATCAGAAGAGGAGGATAAAAAATGTTAGAACGGATTGAAAATGTAAATGAACAGGTAATAAAAAAAATGTTTTTATTATATGCAGAATCCATGGCGGATATGGAGGGGAAATTTAAAAATCGTGATGAAATGGAGGCATCATATGCGGCGTTTTTAAAGGAGTTTATCGAAAATCCAAAGCAGATGGTGTTTGTTGAAACTGTAGAAAAACAGTGGGTATGCGGACTCAGGGCAGTTGAGTCAGAGCCGGGGAAATGGTTTTTTGAGGCAGTTGAGACGAGGCCGGGGCAGAGAAACAGAGGATATGGTAAAAAACTGATACGTCATGTAACGGAGTTTTTGAAAGGCACAGGCGCAAAAAAGATAGATTGCATTATAGGAAAAAGTAATTTATCATAAATAAAAATGCATTCGGATTGTGGATTTAAAGAAACGAAGGAGCCGCCGGTAAATTGTTGGGGAGAGCTTGAGGAGGGAAGAATTCTTTTCCGGCTTGAAATTTGATCATATGCCATTTTGCACATGGTATAATCAATGAATTTATCTGCCATATGCTCAATCGCTGATACAGGAGAGAAAAGAGGAATACAATGATAAATATTATAGAAATCAAAGATCTGGATGCCCCGGAGCTGCAGATTTATTACAATTTAAATGAAGCACAGCTTTTTCACTATTTTGAGCCGAAGCCGGGGATTTTCATTGCGGAAAGTCCGAAGGTGATCAAGCGTGCCTTAGATGCCGGCTGTGTGCCGATGTCATTTCTGATGGAAAAAAAGCATGTAAAGACGCAGGCAAAAGAAATTCTTGCGCGCTGCGAAAAATTACAAAGCCAGGACATCAAACAGACAGACAAGATGGAAGCAGAGAATGGAAATTCAAGCATGGCGGCGGAGCATGATATTCCAGTCTGCACAGCAGAGTGTGAGATTCCCGTCTACATTGCAGAAATCGAGGTGCTGGCAAAGATCACCGGCTATCAGCTGACACGCGGCATGCTATGTGCCATGTACCGTCCCACACTGCCTTCGGTGGAGCAGATCTGCAAGAATGCAAGGCGTGTTGCAATTTTGGAAAATGTGGTAAATCCAACAAATGTCGGAGCAATTTTCCGTTCTGCGGCGGCACTTGGAATGGATGCAGTTCTTTTGACATCAGCCTGTGCAGATCCGCTGTACCGGAGAGCAAGCCGTGTCAGCATGGGAACAGTATTCCAGATACCGTGGACATATTTTGATAAAAATGCATGCTGGCCGGACGGTGCGATGGATGTGCTGCATAAGCTGGGATATAAAACGGCGGCAATGGCACTTCGGGATGACTCCGTGAGTATAGATGATGAAAAAATGATGGCGGAGGAAAAGTTAGCAATCGTTCTCGGAACGGAAGGTGACGGACTGGCAGATCACACGATCGCAGACTGTGACTATACGGTGAAAATTCCGATGACACATGGTGTGGATTCACTGAACGTGGCGGCTGCAAGTGCGGTGGCATTCTGGCAGCTTGGGATGAAGTGCGAACAGTAACAAACTAACTTCTTAGAGAAAGATGGAAGTGTGAAAAATAAGATTTTTCACACGCAAGAATGGAGATTTATATGAAAGTAGTAGCAGCAATCGATTCATTTAAGGGAAGCATGACGTCCATGGAGGCTGGAAATGCTGTAAAGAAAGGAATTCTGGCAGCAAAACCAGATGCAGAAGTATGGTTAAGTCCACTCGCAGATGGCGGTGAAGGAACCGTGGATGCATTGATCGAAGGCTTGGGAGCAGAAAAAATACCGGTTACCGTGGCAGGACCGCTTGGAGAAAAAGTGTCGTGTTATTACGGTTTTTTAGAAGAGACAAAAACGGCTGTCATGGAAATGGCATCTGCTGCGGGAATCACGCTTGTGATAAAGAAAGATCCGCTGCGTGCATCTACCTATGGAGTGGGGGAGATGATTGCAGATGCCCTGAAACGAGGATGTAAAAATTTCATGATTGGAATTGGTGGAAGTGCAACCAACGATGGCGGCATCGGAATGTTAAAGGCGCTTGGATTTGAATTTTTTGATGAAGATGGAAATGATGTGGGAGAGGGCGCGGCTGCGCTTGCAAAGATTGAGGTGATCCGGACTGAAAATAAAAATTCGCTGCTTTCCGGTGCAAAATTTCAGATTGCCTGTGATGTGAAAAATCCGCTTTGCGGCAAACAGGGTGCAACTTACATATTTGGACCACAAAAAGGTGTGACGGAAGAGCAGAAGTCTAAGGTCGATGAGGCAATGAAACATTATGCGGATGTGACCAAAGAAAGTTTAGGCTGTGACTTTGCGGACTGTGAGGGCGCCGGTGCAGCGGGAGGACTCGGATACGCGTTCCTTTCGTATCTTGCGGGAGAATTAATACCGGGGGTGGAACTGATTTTGCAGGCAACCGGTCTGGAAGAAAAAATGAAAAATGCGGATGTTGTGGTGACCGGAGAAGGACGTCTGGATGCACAGACGGTTATGGGGAAAGCACCGGTCGGTGTTGCTGCGCTGGCAAAAAAATATAATGCGAAAGTCATCGCATTTGCAGGGAGTGTTGCACCGGAAGCTTCCGTCTGTAATCAGGCAGGGATTGACGCATTTTTCCCGATCGTAAGAGGCGTGACAACATTAGAAGAAGCAATGAAAAAAGAAAATGCAATGGAAAATATAGCCGCCACGGCAGAGCAGGTATTTCGGCTGCTGTGAGGGAAAAGAATGGAGATTTGTGTGAAAATACATTTTTTCACACGCAAGAAAGGGGGTTAATATGATTCGTTTTGAAGAAATTACAACAAAAAATGTCTGGGATGTATGTAGATTAAAAGTGACAAAAGAGCAGGAGAATTTTGTCTCCGCAAATATTGAAAGTCTTGCGGAGGCATATGCTGTTAATAATGAGGGATATTATGCAAAACCGCTCGCAGTTTAAGATGAGGGTCTTTTGATTGGTTTTGTGATGCTGGGCTATGGGAAGACCGGCCATGAAGATGATCCTGAAATAGCAGAGAATAACTACTGCCTGTGCCTCACTTTGAATTGACGGAGTACTGGGCAAATGAATTACTTCGGCTGGTGTTAGAAGGTAGGTAGTCTATCAAAGATAGAGGAGTAAGTGTGAAAAATAAGATTTCGCGCAGAAATGGAGATTAATATGAGATATAAGATCAGTCATGCTCTCGTCCAGTTTGGCGGGGATGTGATTTTACGCGATGTCAATTTTGAGGTGCATGATAAAGAAAAGATTGCCATTGTAGGACGAAACGGCTGTGGAAAGACCACGCTGCTGCGTCTGATCGCGGGCGATATTTCGATGAATAATTTAGACAGCGATGAAGAATGTGGTATTACGATGGCAGGAAAACAGGAGATTGGTTTCCTGCGTCAGGTTAATTTTACGGAAAAAGATGTGACCGTGGAAGAGGAAATCAAGAAAGTATTTGAGCCGGTGTTTGCGTGTGAAAAGCGGATGCGGGAACTTGAAAATGAGATGAAAACTTCCGCGGACAAACAGCTTTTGCGCGAATATGACAACTTACAAAGCCGTATGGAGGCAATGCGGGGATATTCGTGGCAGCAGGATATGGAGACTATGTTTCAGCGGTTCGGGTTTGCGTTAGAAGATCTGAAACGCCCGATCGGAAGTTTTTCCGGTGGACAGCAGACGAAAGTGGCATTTATCAAACTGCTGTTAAAACGTCCGGATATCATGCTGCTCGATGAGCCGACCAACCATCTGGATCTTCCGACAATCGAGTGGTTAGAAGGATATTTAAAGACTTATGATAAGGCGGTCATCATTGTTTCACATGACCGTATGTTTTTAGACAAAGTGATCGATGTGACCTACGAGATCGAATATCATGAGATCAAACGTTATGCCGGCAATTATACGGCATTTATAAAGCAAAAGGAAGAGGCACTCATCAAGCAGGAAAAAGACTATGAGGAGCAGCAAAAGGAGATCAAACGTCTGACGGACTGGATCGAAAAATGGAAAAATACGCCGACGAAAGTGGCGGCGACACGTTCAAAGCGCATGGCGATCGAACACATGGTAAAAATCGAAAAGCCGAGACATTTTGATACGAAAGCATTTCATGCGAGATATGTACCGCGCATGGAAAGCTACACGAATGTGATTCATGCCAAAAATCTTGAGATCGGTTACGATACCGTCTTAAGTAAAGTCTCATTTCTGCTTCAAAAGAAAGACAGACTTGCAATCATTGGGGAGAACGGTAAAGGAAAATCCACACTTTTGAAAACCTTAGTCGGCGAACTGCCTGCGTTAGGTGGTGAATTTTCATTTGGACAAAATGTAGAATGGAGTTATTTTGACCAGCAGAAAGCAGTGCAGGAGCATTTCCGGGAAGATCAGACCGTGCTTGAAAATTTCTGGGAGGAATATCCTTCCTATATGAGGGAGGAAGTCCGCAGTGCACTGGGGGGATTTTTATTTTCCGGAGAAGATGTAGAAAAGAAGATGGGACAGCTTTCCGGCGGAGAAAAAGTCCGTCTCGCACTCTGTAAAATGCTGCAGACCAAACCGAATCTTTTGATCTTAGATGAGCCGACGAACCATATGGATATTGTTGGAAAAGAGGCGTTAGAACAGATGTTAAGAGAGTACGAGGGAACAGTACTTTTCGTCTCACATGACCGTTATTTTATCAGCAGGATCGCAACCGGGATTTTGGAGTTTTCCGAGAGTGGTGTGAAACAATATGCCATGAGCTATGAGGAGTATCTTGCAGAAAAACAAAAAGAAATGGGGATTTCCCCAAAAGGGCAGGTAATGTCACAGAGTGCGCGGCATATGGCAGGAAATTACACACAAAACCCCGCGGGGAATGAGAAACAAAATCAGAATCAGAGTAGTATCAAAACAGGCAAAGATGTGCCGACTTTAACGGATGTATTTGACAAAAAAACATATTATAATCCGGGCAAGATCCGTTCGAGACTGCAGCGTCAGTTAGAAAAATATGAAAAAATGTTAGAGGAGAGCGAGGAAAAACTTGCAGAAATAAAAATGCAGTTCATGGATCCGGAGCTTGCCAGTGACTATCCGAAGCTGATGGAACTGCAGAATGCACTCGATGCGGAGGAAAAGAACCAGGAGAGTCTGTTAGAGCGGATGCTTGAGACGGAGACCGAACTTGCGGAATTTGAGGAGGAGTGAGTATGAAATAATTGGACCAAAAGTTCTTGGATGAACTTTTGGTCCTTGTTTATATCTATATCCGTTCAAACACTGGAATATGTTCGATCGGTGCGTCTGTTATGTTTACCCATTTTCCTGCAGGAAGATATACATCGCGTTTATTTATATCTGCGGAGAGAACCGGTGCTACAATGCTCATGTGCGGTAAAGTAACACACAGAGCTTGACAGACAGCAGCCCCCTATTCTGAGTGTCAGATACAGCTATTTTTGATAACTGTATCTGGCAATTTTATTTTGAGGGTTGACTATGAGTTTATAGATGCTATAATGTAACTGTACATTAAGTACAATCAAAAAAACGAAGGCGGTGAGTTATGGAAATCATTATCAGTAATAACGCCAACAAGCCGATATATGAGCAAATCACATCGCAGATAAAAGCAATGATAATGAGTGGAGAACTGCAAGCCGGAGACGCTATTCCCTCAATGCGTTCACTGGCAAAATCTATTCATGTTAGTGTGATTACCGTCCAAAAAGCATATGAGGATCTGCAAAGGGACGGTTTTATTGAAACAACTGTCGGCAGGGGGAGTTTTGTATCGGCACAAAACAAAGAATTTTATCAAGAAGAACAACAACGTATTGCAGAGGAACATTTACAAGCCGCCGCAGAGATTGGACGGACAAGTAATATTTCCCTTGAAAAATTGACGGAGTTGTTGGCTTTATTCTATCAGGAGGACGAATGAGCATGGAAAATATTTTAGAATTACAACAGGTTTCCAAAACATTTTCTAAGTCAAATTTTGCGTTAGAAAATGTGACTTTTTCTCTGCCGTATGGTTCTATTTTGGGTTTTGTCGGGGAAAACGGAGCCGGAAAAACTACAACGATTGGCTGTATTCTAAATACAATCGCCAAAGACAGCGGAATGGTAAAGTTGTTTGGAAAAGAAATGACAGACGCAGATACAGATATGCGGGAAAGAATAGGTGTTGTTTATGACGGAGATAATTTTCCAGCTTATTGGACAGCAGCACAATTAGCGAAAGTTATGTCAGGATTTTATAAGCAATGGGACAATATTTTGTTTCAGAAATTTTTAAAAGAATACAAATTACCTGCAAATCAAAAAATTAAGCAATATTCCAGAGGGATGACAATGAAATTAGCGATTGCGGTTGCTTTATCACACCATCCACAACTGTTAATTCTGGATGAAGCTACTGGCGGACTTGACCCTGTTGTACGCGACGAGATGTTAGATACATTCCTTGATTTCGTACAGGAAGAAGACCACTCTATTTTACTTTCTTCCCATATTACAAGTGATTTAGAAAAAGTGGCAGACTATATTACATTCATTCATAATGGAAAACTGATTATGACCGTATCGAAAAATGATTTGGTTTATAATTATGCGGTTATGCGCTGCAAGGAAAATCAATTCCTTGCATTAGATCCGGCAGATATTATTGTTTATCGGAAACGTGATTTTCAAATTGATGTTCTGGTTTCAGATTGTAAAGCAATGCAGAGAAAGTACAAAGAAATCGTGATAGACCACGTTTCTGTTGATGAAATTTTTTTGCTTTTAGTAAGGGGGGATCATGTATGAAAGGTCTTTTTAAAAGCAATTTTCTTGCTGTATGGACAAATGCAAAAATTTTTTTGCTTTTTATGTTTGCAATGGGGATTGCCGTTATCATTATTCCAGACCAGACATGGCAAATGTATTTCATAATTATTGGAATTGTCGGATTAGCAGTAAATGCAGCTACCGTTATTGGAAATGAATTTTCCTCAAAATGGGGAAAATATAAACTTACTTTGCCAGTAAAGCGGATTGATATTGTAAAAAGTTTATATATAAATCAATTATTATGGATTATGATAGGAGTGCTTTTCGTTGGCATTATAATAGCCCTATCCTATCTGTTACATGGAATTACTTTTGAACAATTTGAGGGTATCTCAGGTGTACTTGTAATAGGAATTAGTATAAGTCTTACAATGGGAGCAATATTTATTCCTATGGTTTATTTAGCGGGGGAAGATAAAACCATTGTGTTTCTTATCATATCTTTGATTTGTGCATTGGGTATTGCCACAATGCTTTTTAATATACCGTTGTTCGGGACGTTTATTTTAATTGGTTGTTCTATATTGTTATTTATCGTGTCCTTTCCTTTGACTGTAGGTATTTTCAAGAAAAAGGAATATTAGGTGATAAAGCAAAACCAGACGAGCCAGTCAACGGTCATGATGCTAGAATTTTTCAGTGCTGATTGAAATGCTGTATAAATGATAAGATTTACAGCATGTATAGCTAGTATTTAATAGGGGTGAGAATACAGACATGAATCAATTAAAAAAGAACACAGCATACTACCATCTTCCAGGCCTGTTTGAGTTTTATGAATTGTACCATGTGTTTCTGCCACTATTCCGGGAACACAGAGAATACTTTTACGACTGGTGTGAGATAGGCTCTGTCTATGGTGCCCCGTCAGATTGTATCTGGGGCGGAGGCCGTACCTCGTTCGGAGATCATGATCCGCGGGAGGTTTTTGCGTTGATGCAGGAATACGGAATCTCAGCGCGGCTTACATTCAGCAATTCCCTGCTTGGGCAGGAACATCTTTGGGATAAGAAATGCAATCATCTCTGCACTTTATTTGAGAAAAGTGAGGGTGTCAGAAATGGTGTCATTATCTATTCGGACCTGTTACTGGAATATCTGAAAAAAAATTATCCGGGATTTTATTTTGTTTCTTCCACCACCAAGGTCCTGACGGATTTTGAGCAGTTCGTAAGGGAAGTAAACAGAGATGAGTTTCTTTACGTCGTACCGGATTTCCGGTTGAATAAGGTTTTTGATAAATTAAATACATTGACAGGGGCACAGAAAGCCAAAGTGGAATTCTTATGTAATGAATGCTGCTGGTTTGGCTGTGGGGACAGGAAAATCTGCTATGAAGCTGTCAGCCGCAAAAACCTTGGCGAAAATGGTCCGGATCACCGCTGTGCAGCTCCGGATGCAGGGAATGGCTATCGTTTTTCGAAGGCAATGGAAAATCCCGGATTTATTGGTGTGGATGATATGAAAAACAGCTATCTGCCGATGGGATTTTCCAATTTTAAAATCGAAGGCAGGGGACTTGGCAGCGCCCTGATTCTGGAGTTTCTGCTCTATTATATGACAAAACCTGAGTATCAGCTGCAGGTCAGAGAGGAGATATATCTGGATAATATGCTGGATCTTTTTTAAATAAGTCCCTTTAACACTTTCTTGTTATGGTACATCATCTCATCTGCACGTTCACGCACTTTTTCTATATCGGTATCATCCGGTGTGACCAGCGCATATCCGCATGCGATTTCCACTTCAGTCGGAATGATATTCTTATTATTGAGTATCGCTACGTCCTGATGCATTTTTTGAATAAAATGTTCTATCTGAAATTCTGTTGCATCCGGTATGATGCAGCAGAATTCATCGCCGCCGATACGGTAACATTTGCCAAAACGATCAAACGCAGTCTCTATGATATGTGCCGAATTGATGATATAGGCATCCCCGGCACTGTGTCCATAGTTGTCGTTACACATCTTGAGATTATTAAGATCAAATGTAACCACCATATGATTTTTAATATCCGATTCATTATTTATAAAGTAATCATAGGCATTTCTGTTGTAGAGTCCTGTCATGGAATCATTCAGTGCAAATTGTTCGAGTTCCTCCATCCTGCGTCTTTTTTTCAAACTGGTAACAGCCTGTCTTGCGGATTCTAAACCGAGAATTATGATAAATACAAGGAAGGATGATCTTCCAAACATTCCGGAATTATTTCCTGTTTTGTAATAACCGACCATATCCACGATAGTTGCAATGATGACAAGCGTAAGAGCCATCATGCAGGCTTTCAGTTTCTGGTCTGTCTGTTTTTTTACAATCTTATATATGATAACTGCAATGAGATAAACGAGCACCATACAAATGGAAATGTGAGTGATCCAGATGCTTCTTCGAAACTCATAGAATCCGGTAAAGTGCAGCAAACTGCAGACAACTGTCTGAAGTATACAAAGATCGCAGATGATTTTCCAGATTTTATCATCATTGATCTCAAGGAAGCTCTTTACAAACATCAAAAATGGGATAGGCATTATCATCAGAAACATAAAAGCAGCAAAAGCAGATGATCTTCTGTTTAGGAGCATCAGAGAACAAACATCTGTCTCGTTGGCGGTCCAAAGTCCAAGCAATATGGAGAAGATCCCCAGATAAAAAAGGGTTCCGTCTATATGGCTGCTGTTGTGAATAAACACCCAGTAACACGTGATAAAAAAACCGGCTAACAGAATAAATACACTCGCTATAAAAGTGGGCATAGACTGACGCAATATGCCTGTATAGATTTCATTTCCGGTTCCTATATAATATTGTTCAATTTGACCGGCTGTTTCCGGATAACAGGGTTCCAGCCTGACTATGACTGTTTCTGCATGTGTCGGCAGTTTGACAAAATTCCATACATTTCCTGTTGTATGCCCCCATATTCCACCGGAGTCATCTAATCTGTATATTTCATTGTTTTTCGTAGAAACGGTCACATGCTGATGTGAGGTAAAAAATACAAGGGAACCGTTGTTGCTTTCATTGCGGTTAATGTTAAAACTAAGCAGTACCATTCCATCATCCAGGTATTGTATTTTGTCAGGCTGACGCGCTTTGAGTTTGCTTACAGAGGCTGCATCCTGATTTGTAAATATGGTACAAAGCAGGAGCATGATAAATAATGTCAAAATTACACCTGTCAACATTTGCTGTGCGTTTTTTTCTTTATTTTGTCTTAAGTTCATCTATGATCAGATCTCCACAAATAATACTTTTACTTTATTTTACCATGTTATGGGATAATATTCTATAATATTGCGTGGATTTTTGGTGGCGTTCAAGATATAATAAGACTGCCGGGCGAAGCGAGTCAAGATACTTGTATAAGTGGCAAACGGCGAATTGGATAAATAAAGGAGCAAAAAATGTACACACTATTATTACTATTAATTTACATGGCATTTATAAGTCTTGGCTTACCGGACTCTCTGCTTGGTTCGGCATGGCCGATCATGCATGAGGCATTTTCGGTGCCGCTGTCCTATGCGGGACTGGTCACAATGATCATCTCTGCAGGGACGATCTGTTCAAGTTTAATGTCGGAACGCCTGACAAAGAAATTTGGAACACAGATCGTTACGGTATGCAGTGTCCTGTTAACGGCAGCTGCCTTGTTTGGTTTTTCGACGTCGAGCGCATTTTACATGTTGTGCCTGTGGGCGATTCCGTATGGACTTGGCGCAGGAGCTATCGATGCGGCACTCAATAACTATGTTGCACTGCATTATTCATCAAAACATATGAGCTGGCTGCATTGTTTCTGGGGCGTGGGAACAATCATCAGCCCGTACATAATGAGCTATGCACTGACCACCTCATCCTGGCAGAACGGTTACCGCATGGTATCTTTTCTTCAGATGGGGATCACAATGATTCTGTTTGTGACACTTCCGGTCTGGAAAGTCAACAAAACGGCAGAACAGCAGGAAGAGCAGCACGAGGTGATTGGAATACGCGGTGCAGTGAAGATCAAAGGCGTACCACAGCTCTTGCTTGGATTTTTCTCTTACTGTGCATTGGAATCTACACTGATCCTCTGGTCAAGCAGTTATCTGGTCGGTGCAAAAGGTATCTCTGCGGAGCGTGCGGCGGCATATGCGGCATTGTTCTGCAGCGGTATCACGCTCGGAAGATTTTTGGCAGGATTTGTGACGGAAAAATTAGGGGATCATAAGATGATCAGGCTTGGCACAACTATTTTACTGGCTGGCTGTGCTGCAGTACTTCTGCCGATTCCGTCTGACACGGCAGCTCTGGCAGGACTTGTCGTGATGGGGATTGGATGCGCACCGGTCTACCCATCGATCATTCACGCAACACCGGCAAATTTTGGAGAGAAAAATTCCCAGGCGATCATCGGTATCCAGATGGCGAGTGCTTATGTTGGTTCTACATTTATGCCTCCGGTCTTTGGACTGATCGCAAACCATATTTCCATCACACTGCTGCCGGCCTATGTGCTGATTTTCATTGTGTTAATGTTTTTCATGGTGGAAAAGACATTCCGGCTGGTGCGGTAATAGAGAAGAAAACAAAAAATGAAGGGAGACTGTTTCACAAACCGTGAACAAAAAGATATGAGCAATTTACACACACACGACAACAAAAGAAGTTCTTTTTCCGGGAAACTGGGTTATGTACTGTCCGCCGCAGGTGCGTCCGTAGGACTTGGAAATATCTGGAGATTTCCATATCTGGCGGCAAAATATGGTGGAGGGATTTTCCTTCTGATCTATATTTTACTGGCACTGACGTTTGGATATACGATGATCATGGCTGAGTCGGCACTTGGACGCATGACAAGGAAAAGTCCGGTGGGAGCATTTCAGGCATTTGGAAAAGCCGGATGGCTGTCAGCCGGTGGATGGATCAATGCGATCATCCCGGTATTGATCGTGCCGTATTATTCCGTGATCGGCGGCTGGGTGATCAAATACCTGATCGAGTATATCAGGGGAAATGGAAAAATGCTGGCGGCAGACGGATATTTTTCGGAGTTTATCTCAGATGGAGTATCCACGGAACTCTGTTTTATCCTGTTCTGTCTGTTCACTCTGACGATCATTTACGCAGGGGTGCGAAACGGAATCGAACGTGTATCGAAATTTATGATGCCGATACTGATCGTGTTATCCGTCCTGATTGCGGTGTATTCCGTGACAAGACCGGGCGCCATGGAGGGAGTAAAATATTTTCTTGTGCCAAATGTGAAAAACTTTTCCTGGATGACGGTGGTAGCGGCGATGGGACAGATGTTTTATTCGCTGTCGATTGCAATGGGAATCCTCATTACCTTTGGATCCTATATGAAAAAAGAAACATCACTGGAAGATTCCACAAGAAATGTGGAAGTGTTTGACACGGCGATCGCTATTATGGCGGGACTGATGATCATTCCGGCGGTGTTCGCATTTTCGGGCGGCGACCCGGATACTCTGCAGGCGGGACCGGCATTGATGTTTATTACAATTCCAAAAGTGTTTGAGAATATGGGATTTGGGACAGTAGTTGGAATCCTATTTTTCCTGCTAGTACTGTTTGCAGCAGTAACAAGTTCTATCGCATTGACTGAGAGCGCGGTTTCTACCTTTGAGGATGAGCTGGGATGGAGCAGAAGAAGAGCAACGGTTTTAGTCGGAGTGATCATGATCGCGCTTGGAAGTTTATCTTCACTGGGATATGGACCGTTAGTAGGCATTAAAATTATCGGCATGCAGTTTTTGGATTTCTTTGATTTTCTGACGAACTCTGTGATGATGCCGATTGCGGCAATGCTCACAAGCCTGTTTGTATCGAGAATCGTCGGAATGAAGCGGATGGAAGATGAGATCATGCACGGAGGGAGCACATTCCGCAGGAAAAAGATTTTTATTGTGATGATCAAATATCTGTGCCCGGTCTTTGCACTGATCATACTGATCAGTTCCGTGGCAAATGCATTTGGCTGGATTGCAATGTAAAGAAAATATAATATATTTTAATAAGCGGCTTGTCCTCACTTATGTGATGGATGTCATCAGCAGTTATGCTCAAACCAACAAAGGAGAAAAAACGTGAACCTGTACCAAACCCTCAAACACTATTTTGGATATGATACCCTGCGCACCGGTCAGCAGGAGCTGATGGAAGGAATTTTAAAGGGAAAGGATGTACTTGGCATCATGCCGACCGGAGCCGGAAAGTCACTCTGTTATCAGGTGCCGGCACTAATGCTTTCCGGTATCACGATCGTGATCTCGCCATTGATCTCCCTGATGTCCGATCAGGTCAAAGCACTGAATCAGGCAGGAGTACATGCAGCATATATCAACAGTTCGCTGACGGAGAATCAGATCCGGGCAGCACTTTTGTATGCAGCGCAGGGAAAGTATAAGATCATCTATGTGGCACCGGAGCGGTTAAATACCATGCGTTTTTTAGATTTTGCATGCCGGGCAGACATTTCGATGGTGACAGTGGATGAGGCACACTGTATTTCCCAGTGGGGACAGGATTTCAGGCCAAGCTATTTAGAGATTGCAGATTTTCTTGCAAGACTGCCGAGACGCCCTGTGGTCAGCGCATTTACGGCGACAGCGACCGAGCGCGTCAAACAGGATATCACGGGAAGTCTGCACCTGCAGAATCCGGTGACTGTCGTGACCGGGTTTGACCGGCCGAATCTTTTCTTCCGTGTCGTAAAGCGAAAAGGTGGAAAAGAGACGGACAACAGTATTTTAAATTATGTCAAAAGGCATGAGGATGAGAGTGGAATCATCTACTGTGCGACAAAAAAGAATGTGGACAGTGTCTGTGAACTTTTATTGCAGCACGGCATTCTGGCAGGGCGGTACCATGCGGGGCTTTCTTTGGAAGAACGGAAAGAGAGTCAGGATGATTTTACCTATGACAGGATCCGTGTGATGGTTGCAACCAACGCATTTGGAATGGGGATCGACAAATCCAATGTGCGTTATGTTCTCCATTATAATATGCCGCAAAGCCTTGAATATTATTATCAGGAGGCGGGAAGAGCCGGGCGCGACGGGGAGGAAGCGGAGTGTGTGCTTTTCTTTTCCAAACAGGATATCATGATTAACAAACGGCTGCTTGACTATAAGGCGACAGAGGGCGGATATACGTCGGGGGATCCGGCAGTCCGGGCAAATGAACAGCGGAAACTGAATCAGATGATTCATTACTGTGAGACAGATGAGTGTCTGCGCCAGTATATCCTGAACTATTTTGGGGATCACAGTCCGTGCACCTGCGAAAAATGCAGTAACTGTGTTGTACCAGAGGACGAGGTGGAGGAAAATTATATAGAGACCGGAAAGGCAAAGAAAAAGACCGCGGGACTTGCAGATTTAACGAAAGAGGGACAGGAGCTGTTTGAGGAGCTGCGTAAATGCCGGTTGGAGCTTGCAGCAAAACAGGGCGTACCTCCATTTATCATCTGTTCGGATAAAACGTTGAAAGATATGTGCGCTAAATGTCCGGCTGATAAAGCGCAGATGGCAGACGTTTACGGAATGGGTGCACAGAAGATTGCAAGCTACGGGGAAAGTTTTGCAGAGATCATCCGGATGTTTTTGCAGACACATGAATCCGGAAATATGACGACAGGAAAGACAGAAGGAGCTGCGGTAGTAGAAATTGTGTCGAAGCCCCTGGCGGGAAAAAAGAAACAGCCGTTTTATATTGCACCGGGAAAATTAGATCAGGTAACGTTTTCTGACGCCTGCATGGTATCGGAACTGACCGACCGGATCAATGCGCTCTGTGAGGAAAAAGACCGCAAAAAGCTGACGGCTGCTTTTGTCAATGATCTGCTCGTACAAAAAGGCTATTTGAAGGAAGAGGAACAGGACGAAACCCGCATCAGACGTGTGACCGAAAAAGGCATTGCAGCGGGAATATGCGAAGAGGAAAGACGGTCAAAATTTGGCGGCGGGCATTATTATGCACTGATCCACACGAGGGAGAGTCAGGAAATGATCGTGGCGGAGCTGAAAGCATATTTTACTGATTTTCCATCCGGTTCAGCTCCGGCAGAACCGTAAACAGCATTGTGATAAAACACAGACTGCCACCGATCACATTTGATACGGGTTCTGCAAGAAATACGCCGTCCGTTCCCATGTGGAAAGTGTATGGCAGAAGATAGGTCAGCGGTACAACGATAAACACCTTGCGCAGCAGGGAAAAGAAGATCGCCTGTTTCCGTTTGTTTAAAGATTTGAAAACAGTCTGACCGATATACTGCAGATCCATAAAGATAAATGCAGCAAAATACAGTTTTAATGCGGGAACGGCATCTGCTGACAGTGCTGTATCCGAACTGAAAACACCAATTAAATATTCCGGGGCGAGAATGATCACGCTCCACATGAGGCCGGTATAGACGAGCGCCATAAGAGCCATCGTGATGCCGGCTTTTTTGACGCGCGCGGGGCGGAGGGCACCATAGTTGTAGCTTATGATTGGGGAGGAACCTTCCGTGATCGCATAGATCGGAGTTTCCACCATCTGGCGGACACTTGAGACAATTGTCATGACAGAGACGTACACATCGCCACCGGTGACGGAGAGTACATGATTGCAGCAGATGGAGACGAGACTGTTGGTGAGCTGCATGATAAAACCGGATGTACCGAGGCTGATGATACTTTTCGCGAGAGGAATGCAGGAGGAAAGTTCATTTTTTCGAAGCAGGCGGACTTTGATCTCCGCTTTGCGGCGCAGAAAATGAAACACAAACAGTGCAGATAAAATCTGTGACAATACAGTGGCGGCCGCTGCACCGTTTACGCCCAGATGGAAGGTAAAAATAAAGAGCGGATCCAGGAGAATGTTTGCGATTGCACCGATTGCCACGGAAAACATCCCGGTTGTGGAATACCCCTGTGCATTGATAAAAGGGTTCATGCCGGTAGCAATCATGGATGGAAGTGTACCGAGCAGATACAGCATCATATAAGGTCTGGCAAAAGTCAGAGCATTTTTTGAGGCACCAAAAAGAATGAGAAGCGGTTTTGCAAAGAGAAGACCGGTTCCCATCAGGAGGAGTGCACTGGCACATACCATGGAAAAAGAGGTATTTAAGATCCTGTTTGCCTGTTCTTTATCACCTTTCCCACGGTTGATCGAAAAAAGCGGTGCGCCGCCGCTCCCGAACAGATTGCTGCATGCCGTGATGATCATAATAAGCGGAAAACAAAGTCCGACAGCACCAAGCGCTGTGGTCCCGATATTCGGGATACGACCAATATAAATGCGGTCTACAATGTTATAGAGCAGACTTAAAATCTGGGCTGCAAGCATAGGGAGGGCAGCGCTTAATATATTTTCAGTTACGGTTCCGTTTTCAAAATCAATGCGTTTCATGGTAATCCTCATTTTTGTGAAAAATTTAATTCTTGAAAACCAGTATAGCATAAATTATAATATATAAAAAATATTTATTTTATATCATAAAACAATATTTTTTATATATACTGACAAAAACAGGAGAGGAGGGAAACATGGAAATCAGACAGTTGGAATATTTTCGTGCAGTAGTGGAAGAGGGAACGGTGAGTGGTGCTGCGAAAGTTCTTAAAATGACACAGCCACCGGTCAGTTATCAGATGAAAATGCTTGAAGAAGAACTTAATGTACAGCTTTTTTTTCGTGGAACAAAGAAAATCACATTGACAGAAGCTGGAAAGGTGTTGTATGCAAGGTCTGGCAGTATTTTAAAAATGTTAGATGTTACAAAGCGTGAGGTGGTCAAGGTAAGTCAGTCTGCAACGATACATATTGGTATTACACCATCTACGGTTCTGATGATGTCAGAATATATTGAGCGGTTTTCAAAACAATATCCGGAGATTCATTTTGATATTCATGAGGGATCGACATTCAATTTAAAAGAACAATTAGAAAAACACATGATAGATATCACAACGCTGCGTACGCCGATCACGCTGAACGGTTGTAAGACAAAGAGGCTGATTCAGGAAAAACTGGTTGCCGTGGCAGCAGATGGATATGAGGGAATAGAGGGATTCAGGAAAAAGGATGGATCACAGATTAGTTTGAGAGAATTGTCAAAGGAACATCTGATATTATCACACCGGTATCGGAATTATATTATTTCAGCGTTTGAGGCTGTTGGACTGACCTGCGATATCTATTATGAATGTGAGGATGCAAGAACAGCGATGACAATTGCAGAAAAAGGGATTGGAGTGGCAATTTTGCCAGAGTCCATGCGTGTGTCTGACTCGATGAGTGTTTATGGCATTACGGACGCTGATCTTACAACCGAGATATTGTTAGCATGGCGCGAGGAACGTTTGCCGGTAGAAGTGGAAGCATTTATTAAGGAAATGGAATTCGAGGAGGATTAACATGACGAAAGAAGAAAAAATTGCACGTTACAGTAAATTGAATCAGGAAGTGGTACCGGGGAAAATTGTATGCGCAGGTTCCTCACTGATGGAGATGTTTCCGGTCGAAAAATTTATTGACGAAGACCATCTGGATATCACGGTCTATAACCGTGGAATCGGCGGTTTTATCACAGACGAGCTGCTTGAAAATGTAGATGTCTGCATCCTGGATCTAAAGCCGTCCCGCCTTTTTATCAATATCGGGACAAATGATCTGAGTGATCCTGCGATATCAATAGACCGGATGATCGCAAACTATGACAGGATACTTTCCATTGTAGAAAACAAACTGCCTGATATTGAAATCTATATGATGGCATATTATCCGATTAATTATGAAGCAGCAGCCGAGGAGATGAAACCATGTCTGCGTGTCCGCACGAACGGGAAAATTGCGATGGCAAATAAGGCAGTGCAGGAGCTTGCGGAAAGACATCATGCAAAATATATAGATATCAATGATCCGTTAAAAGACTGGGATGGAAATCTAAAAGCAGAGTATACGATTGAGGGAATGCATATCAAGGAGGAAGGCTACCGTGCGATCTTTGATCTGTTTATGGGGTATGCAAAAGAGCCACGATGGAACGTCTGAAATATAGTTTGTCTCGTATGCAGGTCATAAAGATGCATAGTCTTTTGCTTCCTCTGTGACAGTTTCGTATGCGAAAAGAATCATTTTCAAAAGATTTTGGCTCTGCCATCCGTCAGAATGTATCAGCCATTCGAAATAGCGTTGTCGTGTGAAAATAAATGTGTTAAAATATTCTAATTCACGACAATCGTTCTGGCAGGGATTTATGCAGCCGGTTGTTGCACAATTGAGGTAATGGTTCGGGATAGAAGAGGAAAAGCATGAATACAAAAAACATAAAAGCCGTAATTTTTGATATGGACGGCACACTGATCGATACGGAAAAATATTACCGCATGTTCTGGCCAAAGGCACTGGCGCATTTTGGGTATGAAATGACGGATGAACAGGCACTTACCATGCGGTCGCTTGGGCAGCCATATGCACCACAGCATTTAAAAGAAATGTTTCATGATCCGGATCTGGATTATACGGCGATACGAAATTATCGCAAGCAGATCATGGGAGAGTGTCTGAAAAAAAATGGAATTGAGATCAAAAAAGGTGCAATCGAACTTCTTGATTATTTAAAGGCACAGGGTATTCGCCGTGCAATCGCGACGGCGACAGATCAGGTGCGTACGGAACAGTATTTAAAGCAGCTTGGTCTTTACGGTTATTTTGATCAGATCATCTGTGCAACGATGGTGGAACATGGAAAGCCTTCACCGGATATCTATCAGTATGCATGCAGACAGCTTGCACTTTTGCCGAATGAATGTATGGCGGTTGAGGATTCCCCAAACGGTGTATGCAGTGCTTATGATGCAGGCTGTAATGTTGTGATGGTGCCGGATCAGACCGAACCGGATGAGACACTGCGTGGGAAACTGGCAGCGAGGGTGGATTCGTTAGATGAGATCATAAAGCTGTTTGAGAAATTCCCCGGTCTGACAAAGGAAGACGAGGAGCATCAGCTCAGTAAAATCATAGAGATCGCGCAGGATAATTTAGATCATGCGAAAGAAGATATCCGGAAGATCAATGAAGATCTTGCCGATCTCCTCGAAGTCTACGATGCAAAGGATAAGGAAGGACTGGCACTCTGGAACAATGCGACTGCGAGGTTAAAAGAGGAAGAACGGGAACTGGTGCGCTATGAAAAGGCACGTAAGAAGCCATATTTTGGGCGCATTGATTTCAGGGATCCAAAGGCGAAAGCGGATGAGACTTTTTATATTGGAAGAGTCGGCATCACGGACAGCAGCTCTGATCCGGTTGTGCTCGACTGGAGAGCACCGATCGCATCAGTATACTATGAGAGCAGGATGGGAACGTGCCAATATACCGTGAGTTCTGAGGGAACATTTGAGATTGATCTGAAACGCAAGCGCACTTACGAGATTGAAAATGACCGGTTAAAAGATTTCTTTGATTCGGATGTGGTCGCCAACGATGAACTGCTGACAAAATACCTTGCCAAAAATAAAAAGGCAGTTTTGGGCGAGATCATTGCGACGATCCAGAAAGAGCAGAACCTCATTATCCGCCGTTCACCGAAAACAAACATCATTGTGCAGGGTGTCGCTGGTTCCGGAAAAACGACGGTGGCGATGCACCGCATTTCCTATATTCTATATAATTATAAAGATGATTTCCGCCCGGAGGACTTTTATATTATAGGAAGCAACCGGATTCTTTTGAATTATATCACAAGTGTTCTGCCGGAACTTGATGTGTATGGAATCCGTCAGATGACGATGGAGCAGCTTTTCATCCGCCTTTTGTATGAGGATTGGGGCGAGACGCGGTTTTCTTACCACAATATCGACAAGACAGATGCAAAAAACAGCATCAGGGGCGGCACGGCGTGGTTTCTGGATTTAGAAAAATTCTGCCAGAACTATGAGAATCAGTCGATCGCAAAAGAAGACATTTATATGGAAAAGACTGGAAATCTCCTGTTATCAAAGGAGCAGATCGGACGTTATTTAAAAAATAATCCGAAAGTTTCCATGCAGAGCAAGATACTCATGTTAAATGAGATTTTGTATGCAAAATATGAAAATGAGGTTTCCGGGAAGTCCGTGACTTTTCCGCCAAAAGAGAAAAAGATTTTAGACAAAAAGTACGCGTCTTATTTTGGGGATGGAAAATGGAGAGAATCTGTATTTACTTTTTACAGAGAATTTTTACTTGCGCAGCAGGAGGCAGGAAAAGAAGTCGATGTGCCGGAAAACTCGTTTGATGTCTATGATCTTGCGGCACTTGCATATATTTACAAGAGGATCAAAGAGACGGATCCGGTGCGTGAGGCGAGCCATGTAGTGATTGATGAGGCGCAGGACTTTGGCATGATGTCATACAGATGCCTGCATTACTGTCTGTATGACTGTACTTACACGATCATGGGTGATACATCCCAGAATATTCATTTTGAGTATGGTTTAAACGACTGGGAAGAGTTGAAAAAACTGATTTTGACAGGGACATTTGATGCGTTCGGACTTCTTAGGAAAAGTTACCGCAACACGGTGGAAATTTCTGGGTTTGCAAATGAAATTCTGCGTCATGGAGATTTTTCCATTTATCCGGTAGAGCCGATTATCCGTCACGGAAATCCGGTGCAGACGGTGGCATGTCCGGATGAAAATCAATTGCTGGCAGATACCGTCACCACGATCAAAAAATGGCAGCAGGACGGTTATGAGACGATCGCTGTGATCTGTCGTGATGAGGCGGAAGCGGCACAGGCTGCGGAAGAACTAAAGAAATATGTAAAAATTGCAGAATCAGATCTGGAAAAAGCCGAGTTCGGGGATGGCGTCATGGTGCTTCCTGTCTCCTACACGAAAGGACTTGAATTTGATGCTGTGCTGCTGTTTGATCCGACACAGGAAAAATACCCGTCGGATAACGGGCATGTCAAACTTCTGTATGTGGCTGCGACCCGCGCACTGCATGAACTTGTGGTTTTGCACCGTGGAAAGCTGACCGGGATCCTTGCCGACAAAGTCCCGGAAGGAAAACATATGAAAGAGTTTGCGGCAGAAACCTTGACAAAAGCAGCGGAATTTGAACGGGTGCAGCACACGGAAAAAGAGATCGAACAGCAGCGCAGGATCGAGGGCGCAAAGGATATGGCAGAGCGCGAGTATATCGGTCCGAAGCGCATTGTCATTAAAACGCAGGGGAAAGAGAATGAGGCTGCGGCAAGAGGAAAAATATTGACAGGGCAGAAAATGGCATCTGCCTGTAAGAGAGCTGTGGCAGCGCCAGTCAGAAAAGCAGCAGACAACTCTGGAAAAAACGAAAAAAATCATACGGAGGAAATCATTATCTCTCCATATGAATTTGGCGCGATACCGGACAATGCGATCCTCCGTGTCAAAGGTCATTCCCGAAACAATTTTGTCATCAAATGGATCAAAAAGACAAAAAGCTATGTGGAACTTTCCAGTATGTACGGACTTTTACGCATCACACCGATCACACCGGAGGTGATCCGGGTCAGTTTCGTGAAGGGTGTCACGGAAAAAATTGGCGATACAGCATGGAAAGGAAAGGCGGATACAGCATTTACATGGAGTGCAAAAGAATCCAAAATGCTGGTAGAAATTGCAACGGAAAAAGTTACCGTGCACATTGCAAAAAATAATGGTGCGGTCTGCTTTTACAATGAGAAAAAGCAGTTACTGCTTACGGAAAAAGCGGAGGAACCGAGGTTTCAGGAAGGCGGATGTAACTGGACATTTTTTGAATGGGAAAAGTCCGAACATTTGAAAGCAAAGGGACTGCTTGCCGCTGATTTTATGGATGTGACAGCAAAAGCAAAATACATTTCCTATGGTGGAAAAAAGTTAAGAATGCCGCTTATTTTATCAGAGAAAGGATACGGGCTTGCCATTGCATCGAAAGGAACTGTGCTGTTTTGTGGGATACGGACTTTTGGACCTTATATCATGGCAGAGGGGAGTCAGAGCGATTATTATTTTATCAGCGAAAAGAACCGTGAAAAATTGGTTGAGATCTACCAGAGAACATTGACTTTACGCTACTGTTCACAGGCAGGCATTTTCTGAACTGAAAATGCCGTATGATACAGTGGTGGCAGCAGATTTTGCCGATTTGGAATGCGAAGCATCGGCAAAATCCGTTACTGGAACGAGGTACGAGTGAACAGTAACGACTTTATAACTGAAGATTTAAACATGATACGGATATTGATTGAATCAGAAAAGCGGTTTGTTTTATAATGGAGCGGATAAGAAAGAATAGGAGATCAGTGTGCAAAACTTGTTTTCATTAGAAAGCAGCGCAGGAAAGGGAGTTTAAATGAATATAAAAAATTTAGAAAACAACGCAAGAAAATATGTGAGCAGTCTTGGAAATTTTCATGTATTAGAGTATCAGTCAGACGCCTCCGTTGCGCCGGAAAATGCGAGAAATGAGTACTTTATGAGTAAAATGGGTGTCCGCAGACGCCAGATCGTTATTGAACTAAACGGAAAAGAGTCTGCCATTATCCAGGCGGGCAGCATGCAGTGGATGGCAGGTCATGTGAAAGCAACCACAGGGATCAAGGGAGTCGGTGATTTTGTCGGCAAGATGGTCAAAGGTGCGATCACAAAGGAGACAGCAGTCAAACCGGAATACGTCGGCAACGGCATTCTGGTGTTAGAACCTACCTATAAATATCTGATCTTAGTGGATGTCGGATCCTGGGGTGAAAAGGGCATGACGATCGAGGATGGCATATTTTATGCCTGTTCCGGAACCGTAAAAAATAAGCTGACGGCGCGGAAAACAATCTCATCGACCGTGCTTGGCAAAGAAGGATTTTTCAACTTAAGTCTGGTCGGGGAAGGTGTCGCAGCATTGGAGAGTAACGTGCCGTATGAAGAACTGATTGAGGTGGAACTTGACAATGATGAATTAAAAATTGATGGAAATCTTGCAGTCTGCTGGTCCTCCGGTCTGGAATTTACTGTGGAGAGATCGACGAAAACGCTTGTGGGTTCGGCAGTCAGCGGCGAAGGACTCGTCAATGTGTACCGCGGAACCGGAAAAGTGCTCATGAGCCCGGTCGCACCGACGGCGTCACTCTATGAGGCAACACATACGGTGGAGGCAAAGCCGGGAGTGGAGATGCATGAGGCGGAGTAGAAGGGAAAGATAAAGATGGAGGAAACATATGATTACCGGAGAATTACGAAATAAAATAGACAGAATATGGGAAACATTCTGGACAGGAGGAATTACAAATCCGTTAGATGTCATAGAGCAGTTTACATATTTGAAAGTTGAAGTCCAAAAATCTCTTGATGAAACCCAAACATTATTTGACAGTCTGATGCAGAAATATTTTGGATAGAGGGGGAGAGATACTATGGCGAAAATGACAGTTTATCATGGTGGTTATACACCTGTTGAAACCCCGGAAATCCGCATAGGACGCAATACAAAAGACTTTGGCATTGGTTTTTATTGTACGATCATAAAAGAGCAGGCGCAGAGGTGGGCAAGACGTTATGATACGAAAATTGTGTCGATTTATGATGTGCGTTTAAATCAGGATTTAAACATCAAAGAATTTCGTGAGATGACGGATGAATGGCTGGATTTTATTATTTCGTGCAGAAGTGGGAAAGTACACGATTACGATATAGTGATCGGTGCAATGGCAGATGACCAGATTTATAACTATATTTCCGACTATATGGATGGCACGATTACAAGAGAACAATTCTGGGTATTGGCAAAATTCAAATATCCAACGCATCAAATCACGTTTTGTACGAAAGAGGCATTAAAATGTCTGGAATATAGAGGTTACGAGGAGGTAACACTGTAATGATCGGAGAAGGGCGCGAAGATCAAAAGGACAATGATTTATTTTTTGTATGTGGTCTGATTGATTATATTGCAAGAAAAACAAAAAACAAGAGGGCTGATATTGTAAACTGGCTTGGCAAAGAACGGCTGCAGAAAATCTATGAGCTGGCAGATATTTATCATTGTGACAATATTGACAGGGTATGTGAAGATTTTGTGGAAGAAGCGAAGATCCCGAATGGAACCTTTGATAATGTAGCAGATTGCAGATACGTGATTCCCTCACATTGGGATATTGCAAAAGTATATAAACGTTTGATCAAACAGGTGGCACAGGAAAAACAAATAGATATAATGGATGCATTGATAAAAGTATATAATTCGTTTCTAAGTCCGAAAATTGATGATTATAACAGTAGTCTTTATTACGAAAATCCATCTTATTTACTGGAGTGTTATATAGAAAATACAATTCTTTAATTTGATAAATAATAGTTTCGTTTGCACGCTGTCAGAAATACGTGCCTTAGTTAAGGTAGCTAAAAGTAGAGGATAATGTTATACTATGCATTATAGGAACATGGAAATCAAGAAACAGACACAAGAATTTATGATAGCATCATATTATTTTTGTCTGCAAACATAGAAAGAAACTAGTGGTATCAAAGCAGGTATCAGACGATATAAAACAGTTTTTTATGAGATATGTCAGAAAAACAATGTCTTTCATATAATGAATAGACAGAAGGAAGGAGACAGTTAAGATGTTAGAAATGAATGAATTGGATTCTATGTGTGGAATTTCAGATGATGAATTAACAGAGCGTTTTAAAGAGGCTATTCGGATTGATAATGAGATAAAAAAAATAAAAGGTGTTCCAATTGCAGGCTATGATGTTGAAAAAAAGACGGCTTTTTTAGAGTATCCGGATGGAAGGAGAAAATATGCCTCAGTATAGGGAAAAGTTTCCAGAAATAATTGTATTTGCAGGACCTAATGGTAGCGGAAAATCAACTATTACAAAGATGGTAAAAGTTATTGAACCGTATATTAATGCAGATGATATAAAAAGAACAAACTATTGTTCTGATCTTGAAGCAGTGCAATTGGCTGAAAAGATGAGAGAACAGGCGATTGTTAATCATAATAGCTTTACTTTTGAAACAGTTATGTCAACGGACAGAAATCTGGAATTATTGAAAAAAGCGAAAGAGAAAGGGTATTTTATTCGATGTATATACGTGTTGACTGCTGATGTAAATGTTAATATATTACGTGTGGAGTCTAGAAAGGCGTTAGGTGGACATGGGGTACCGGAAGATAAAATTCGTTTCAGATACTCGAAAGCGTTAAAACTTATTCCAGAATTAGTTCAAGTTGCAGATATAATGCATATTTATGATAATACATCTGTCCCGTATAGGATTTTTAAAAAAAGAAAAACAGAGTATTTTATATGGGAAAATAATAATTGGAGTGAGGAAACAATAAAAAAATTAGTTGGTTTACAGTAGAAAAGAACCTGTGTAATTTCTTAAATTGCATAGGTTTGTTTTATAAGTCTGAAAAACGTAAATAATAAATTAAATTTTGACAGTGATGTTGGCGCAGGATGTTGGTACGAAAGGAAAAGAGTACCAACATGGATGAAAAATTAGTATGCATATTAAATGAAATGGCAGATTTTTTTAGTATTGCGCAAATGAAAAAATTGCAGGAAGTATTACTTAAAAACTTATCCAGTGAAACACCGCAGAGAGAGCAGACATCCAATGAGACATATTTAAAAATGTTTATAGATGCAAAGCAGATCGAAGGATGTTCAGAGCGGACGCTGCAATATTATAAAATGACAGTGGAACATTTGCTTGCGACTTTAGATGTTCCGGTTCGAAAAATGACAACCGATGAGATCCGAAGTTATCTGGCAAATTACCAGCAGCGTAATAATTGTAGTAAGGTTACGGTTGATAATGTGCGTAGAAATATATCCAGCTTTTTTTCATGGTTAGAGGAAGAGGATTATATTTTAAAAAGCCCTATGAGACGAATACATAAAATTAAAACAAAACAGTCTGTGAAAGAGACGATTTCTGATGAAATGATTGAAAAACTCCGTGATAACTGCGAATGTGCGAGGAATTTAGCGATGATTGATCTTCTGTATTCAACCGGAATTCGTGTCGGAGAGCTGGTAAGATTGAATATCTCAGATATTGATTTTGAAGAAAGAGAATGTATCGTTTACGGAAAAGGAGATAAGGAGCGCAGAGTTTATTTTGATGCAAAAGCAAAACTGCATCTGCAAAATTATATCAATAGCCGCCATGACGATAATCCGGCATTATTTACAACTTTAGATGCTCCGTATGATAGATTAAAAATCAGCGGCGTGGAAATACGGGTGCGTGAGCTTGGCAGAAAAATCAGCATGGAGAGAATACATCCGCATAAGTTCCGACGAACGATGGCAACGAGGGCGATTGATAAGGGAATGCCGATTGAACAGGTACAGAAAATTTTGGGACATTCTCAGATAGACACGACGATGCAGTATGCAATCGTAAATCAGAATAATGTAAAAACAGCACATCGGAAGTATATTGCATAGACATATATATATGATGGTAACGGGGGAAAATAAATGGACAAAGTAATTGTATATCATGGCAGCAATGTTGTGGTTCCAGAACCTAAAATTATGATTAATGGACATTATAAAGATTTTGGATATGGATTTTATTGTACCAATATAAAGAAACAGGCAAAAAGATGGGCATTAACAAAACGTGGAGAATCTATTGTAAATATATATTCATATTCGGATATATCATCTCAGAAAGCAAAAATTTTTTCGGAAATGACGGAAGAGTGGCTTCAATTTGTTGTGGATTGTAGAAGAGGAATTGAGCATAATTATGATATTGTGGAAGGACCGATGGCTGATGACCAGATATGGGATTATGTAGAAGACTATATGGCAGGAAATATAAAAAAATCTGCTTTTTGGGAATTGGTAAAATTTAAATATCCGACGCATCAAATTGTATTTTGCACAGAGCAATCGCTAAGAATGCTGCAGTTTGAAGGGAGCGAAAATGTATGACAAATAAGTATTTTCCAGATGAAGAAATTCAAAAGAATGATTTATATTTTATATGTTATATGATTGAACGGGTGGCAAGAAAAATTCATCAAAAGAACCGTTATGTTGTAAATAGGATCGGAAAAGATGAATTATACCACTTGATTAGTGTGGCAAATGTACTTCATGCAGAAAATCCAAAAGATGTAGAGGATGACTGGATTGCAGCTTATCAGTTAAAAAAAGGCGATTTTGATATTGCGGATGTGAATAAAGAATTAGTGAGACAGATCCCATCGGCAATGCAGATGGGAAAAGTATATCAGCGTTTGATTGTCGATACGGCTCTTTGGAATGAAAATTATGTTGATGGAATATGCAGGGTTTATAATAATGATATTTGTGATATAATAGATAATTATAATTGTAGCGCATATTACGAGCCATCCTATATTATTGCCAGAGCATATCAGAATGGCGGTTTTTAAGGGAGTAAATAAGGTATTTTATCTCACAATCTGATCCCATAAATTCGGATTTGCAGGGCTGCGAACAGCCCGCGGAGGAATGATGTAGATGGAAATGATGTATGTGGAAGATTGTTGTGAAATACTTGATTCAATGAGAGTACCTATTACAGCATCGGATAGAGAAGAGGGAGAATATCCTTATTATGGAGCAAATGGTATTCAAGACTATGTTGCTGATTACATTTTTGATGATGAACTTGTTTTACTAGCTGAGGATGGTGGAAACTTTGGTTCAAAAGAGAGACCTATTGCTTATAGAGTTTCTGGAAAATGTTGGGTTAATAATCATGCTCATGTATTAAAACCAAAGGTGGGATTAAATGTAGATTACTTATGTTATTCACTTATGTTTTATAAGGTTGATGGAATGATAAATGGTGCAACGAGACAGAAATTAACGCAAGCTGCAATGTGCAAAATGAAAATTCCTTTACGAACATTAGAAGAGCAATCACATATTGTTGATGAATTGAATCGAATAGTAAAAATAAAGAAACTGCGGCAACTGGAATTGGAAATATTAGACAACCTCATCCAAGCCCGATTTGTCGAGATGTTTGGTGATCCAAAACTTAACGATAAGGGATGGAATGCGGGTATTATATCCGACTATTATGAAGTTAAAGGTGGTAAGCGTATTCCTAAAGGTATGGGATATGCTGATGATGCAACTGCTCATCCATATCTGAGAGCAACAGATATGAAAAACGAGACTATTCTTGATGATGATATTCATTATATTGATGAAGAAGTGTATGAGCATATCAAAAGATATACGGTCAAAAGTGGCGATATTTATTTGACTAATGTTGGTGTAAATCTTGGTATGGCGGGAGTTATTCCAGAAAAGTATGATGGTGCAAATTTGACTGAAAATGCAGTTAAGTTAGTTCCTAAAACAGAGAAGGTCATAGATGGCGTTTTTTTTGCTCATTACATTAATTCCCCAGGTATTCAGGATTACATTAACGAGAGAAAAATGTCTGTTGGTGTACCTAAGTTGGCTATTTTTAGAATAGAAACTATGCCTTTATTATTACCACCGATGGATATACAGATGCAGTTTATTGAGTTTCACAAACAAGTCAACAAATTGAAACTTGCAACCTCCCCACAAACCACTCTCGCTGCTTGATATTAAAATTGTAATACTAACATCATCATCCAACAATAAATAAACGAAAAAGGACTTAATCACTATCCACACAAGAAAAAGGAGCATCAGCCATGGAAACTAATTTTGATTATCTTTTAGAAAAAGAAGAGTATTCCGATTTTGCAAAACAGGCGATAGAGGCAGAAAAGAGCATCAGCATATCGCCTGCGACATGTGCGATTCTCTCCAGAAGAGCGTTAGAACTCGCGGTTCGATTTGTGTTTTCCTATGATGCGGAACTGACACTTCCGTATCGGGATAATGTGTCGAGTCTGATCCATGAGCCTACATTTCGCAGCATCATTGAACCAAGACTGTTTCCGATGCTGAAATATACAATCCATCTTGGAAATGTCGCAGTCCATACGAACAGTAATATCAAAAGAGATGAGGCAGTCATAGCCCTGCGTGATCTGTTTGAATTTTGTGACTGGATTGATTATTCCTATTCGAAAGAATATACGGAACGTTTTTTTGATGAGTCTATACTGCCATCCGGGGATGAAAAAAGGGTAAAAGCGGAGGAGTTAAGACGTTTATATGAGAGTCTGTCCAGCAAAGATAAAAAATTAGAAGAAATTTGCAGGGAAAATGAGCAGCTGCGAAAACAGATGCAGGCACAGCGTACACTTCACAGCCAGACCAGAGAGTTCCATGTAGATGAGATCAGCGAGGCAGAGACGCGAAAGAGATATATCGATGTGGAATTACAGAGAGCAGGATGGATTATGGGACGGAATTGTACGGAGGAGGAACCGGTTACCGGTATGCCCAATGCCTCAGGAAATGGCTTTGTGGATTATGTTTTATGGGGAAAAGACCATTTGCCGTTGGCAGTGGTAGAGGCAAAAAAAGCATCGGCAGATCCAATCGTTGGAAGCCAGCAGGCAAAATTATATGCGGACTGTCTGCAAAATCAGTATAAGCAGCGTCCACTGATTTTTACCACAAATGGATTCGAAATTTTTTATACAAATGATAATGAGGGATATCCAAGGCGCGAGGTATCCGGGTTCTTTACGCAGGAAGAATTACAGATTGAGATAGACAGAAGAAAGTTAAGAATTCCGTTGGAAAACATTGAAATTCGGGATGATATTACAAACCGTCCTTATCAGAAAGAAGCGGTAACAGCAGTCTGTGATGCAATTGAAAAAAAGCATCGGAAGATGCTGATCGTGCAGGCTACCGGTTCTGGAAAAACCAGAGTCAGCATCAGTATTGTGGATGTGCTGCGGAAACATAATTATGTAAAAAATATTTTGTTCCTTGCAGACCGGACGGCGTTGGTAAAGCAGGCGAAGAACAGTTATACAAATTTGCTGGATGATTTATCCTGCTGTAACCTGGTAGAAGGAAAAGATGATCCGGAAGCCTGCCGCATGATTTTTTCCACTTATCCTACCATGATGAATGCAATTGATGAGACGAAAAATAAATATGGGGATCGTTTGTTTACACCGGGATATTTTGACCTGATCATCTGTGATGAGGTGCACCGCAGTATTTACAAAAAATACCAGGAAATTTTTGAATATTTTGATGCAATGCTTCTTGGCATGACGGCAACGCCGAAAAATGAAATTGATAAAAATACATACGGGGTATTTGATCTTGAACGCGGCGTCCCGACATTTGCTTATGAATTAGAAAAGGCGGTAGAAGAGGGATATTTGGTCACTTATTCGACATTGGAATACAAAACGAAGATCATGGAAGAAGGCATCCATTATAATGAGTTGTCTGAGGAAGAGAAAGAGAAGTTTGAGGAAACTTTCAAAGATGAAGAGACGGTGGAGGAGGATATTTCCAATACTGCAGTTAATACATGGCTCTTTAATGACGACACGATCGATCTGGTGTTAAAAGAGCTGATGGAGAAGGGGTTAAAGATCGAAGGTGGGGATAAAATTGGAAAAACGATTATTTTTGCAAAAAACACTCCTCATGCGAAAAAGATTGTGGAGCGTTTTAACACGTTATTTCCGGAATATGGTGGAGATTTTATCAAACAGGTCGATTATAGCATCAAATATGCAGATACACTGATTGATGATTTTGGCACAAAAGAACGAATGCCGCAGATTGCAGTATCTGTGGATATGCTGGATACGGGAATTGATGTTCCGGAGATTTTAAACCTTGTATTTTTTAAAAAGGTGCGCAGTTATGCAAAGTTCTGGCAGATGATAGGAAGAGGAACGCGTTTATGCAAAGATCTGCTGGGCGAGGGAATGGATAAAGAGCGTTTTCTGATTTTTGACTTCTGTAATAATTTTGAATACTTTCGGGTGAATAAAAATGGTTCTGAGAATGGAATTCAGGAATCACTTTGTGAAAAAATATATAATGCAAAGGCACAGATATGCAGGGAACTGCAGGCATCACAGTATGTCATGGATGCGGATTATGCAGTGTACCGAAAAGAGCTGGTAATGGGGCTGAATCAGGCAGTGATAGAATTAAATGATGACAGCTTTGTGGTAAAAAGGCATCTCAGATATGTAGAGATGTTTCGGAAGCTGTCAAGTTGGAATCAGTTAGAGACGATTGAAATATCCGAGATTAAAGAACATATCGCACCGTTAATGAAACCCAAAAAAGAAAATGAACTTGCCCGGAGATTTGATTATCTGATTTACAGCATTGATCTGGGATTATTACAGAGCAAAAGCGTCCAGAAACCAATTCAAATTGTGATGACAACAGCCGAACAGCTCTCGAAAGTATATCGGCTTCCGCAGGTCGCAGCAAAAAAAGAAATGATTGCAAAAGTTCAGGAGACAAATTTCTGGGATGATGTAACGGTTGTAGAATTAGACAAAGTGAGGGAGGCTTTGCGGGATCTGCTTCAATATCTGGAACGTGCAGGAAGAAGAATTTATTATACCGATTTTACGGATGAGATCACAGATAGGAAAGAAGGGGAACCCATTTATGCCAGCGTGGATCTGAAAAATTACCGGAAAAAAGTAGAGTTTTACCTTCGGGATCACAAGGGTAAAATTTCAGTATTTAAACTGAGACATAATAAAAGACTTACAGAGGCTGATTTAAAAGAGTTAGAAGAAATTCTCTGGAAAGAACTGGGAACAAAAGCAGATTATGAAAAAGAGTATGGAGATACGCCGGTGGGACGTCTGGTACGGCAGATTGTAGGAGTTGACAGGGAAGCAGTCAATGAAGCATTTAGTGAATTCCTGACAGAAGAGCGTTTAAATGTAAATCAGATCCGGTTTGTAAGGCTGATCGTTGATTATATTGTTGCAAATGGAAATATTGATGACAACAGGGTACTGATGGACGAACCGTTCCGGTCGGCGGGCAGTATCACAGCTTTGTTTAAAGATGATATGGATTCGGCAAGAAAGATTATGAGCATTGTGGACAGCATCAAGCGCAATTCCGAGGAAACTGCGTAAAAAATCTGCTGGCAAAGAGAAAACTTATTCAACAAAAGGTGAAGTACATGAAAAGAAAAACAAAACGAATACAAGCAGTATGTATCTATATGATGTTATTGTTACTGCTGCTTTTGCCACAAACAGTAATGGCAAAAAATACAGAAAAATCCAAAACCACATTTCCGGTTCAGGTAATTCATAAGACTGGTGATGATAAAGAAAACTTTGTGATCGTGATCATGGGAGATGGATATACCGCCGGTCAGCAGGATCAGTTTTTGGAAGATGCCACTCAAAAGGCGCGTGGAATGCTGACATGGTCACCATATAGGGAATATTCTGACCGTATTAATATTTACGCTGTGCAGGCAGTTTCTAACGAGTCAGGCATTGGAGTGTATGGCGGCAAGAGTCCGGATACATATTTTCATGTCAAAGTATATGGAAAGGCAGCCGGATTTACCAATGGCGGGGATGAAAGGGCGAAAGCGTTAAGAACGGAACTGGAAGAAAATTATCTGGATGAAGGCGCAAATGTTGGAACGATTCATATACTTTGTAATGATACAGGAAGCTATGGTGCATCAGTAAATCCATTATTTTCTTTTTCTACAAATTCTGAGGATAATAGTGATGGAATGGTTATGGCTCACGAGACTGCCCATAGTATAGGCGGACTCGGCGATGAATATGAGAGATATACCAACAAACCAAATATGTCCGACACTACTGATCCGGAGAAAATCAAATGGAGCAAAATGTTAGGATTTCGCGGGATCGGAATCACGAATGCGGGAACGGATACCGCATTTGCGCCCAGTCGTGAATGTATGATGCGGTGGCTCGGACAGCCGTTTTGTGAGGTCTGCAAAATGGAACTGGCAAGAAAGCTGAATAACACGGATTATGTCAGTAAACCGGCGGCTCTTTATATCAGTGATCCTGAAGTTTCTATTCCTCATAACAAAACCGCGACACTTGACAGAGACAGTGAAAAATACAGAATTACCGAGTCTAATATCACAAAAGCCAATGATCATGATTTGGAATTTCGCACGGTTGTACAAAATATGGTGAATAAAGAACAGCATCTTAAGATGAGTTTTCGCATTATCGGCGCAGATGGAATAACGGTAAAATATAGTGCAGAAAAAGAATTTACCATCCAAGCCCTTACAAATTTCTATGACCCGGATGCTGCAAGAGAGTCTCTTTCCGTTGTACTTAATGATGTGTATGGTCTGACAAACGGTGACAGACTGGATGGAAAAATCGTGGACATGGATACACAGGAAGTTTTAGCGACAGATAAAACAGGTAATCAGGCATGGAGTACCGTCAACATTCATTACCGGTTAAAGAACGAAGACGGAACAGAAACAGATATTCCGAATACAAAAGCATCGATTGTCCATGTACCACGCAATTCTACATATACCTTAAGAAATCCTGAGTTATCCGGTTATGCCTGTGTGGGAAACAGTGTGGATCAGGATAAGATAACGATCACGGAAGACAGCATGGACATTGTTTATTATTATCAGGAGAACAATGATTCCTCCGGAGACGAAGATCAGGAGATAGCAGAGTGTACGACAAGACCGGTTACAGTGCCGTATGATTCAAACAGGCATACATTTGACATTAGACCAGGGGAGGGTGTGAATCTTCGATACAGTATGAAGGAGGACGGACCTTATACAATAGAAGAACTTCCGGCTTATACAGACGCAGGTAAATATACAATTTATTTTGAAGCATCTTCTGATTCTGCAAAATCCTGTTATGGGCAGGCATTTTTGGAAATTACAAAGGCTGTTACAGAACTAAAGCTTCTTGCAACGCCCGCAGGATCAGAGGGTGCTGGCAGCGTAACACTTAAAGTTATAAAACAGGGAATCAGCGCAGATGAACCGGTGGATATTACTTGCAATGATTCCAGCATTACACTGGTTAAGAAGGAAAATGATCAGTGGACGGTATCACTTCCGAACAAGACAAAGACATATTCTTTTACCGCAAAATATAATGGCAATAAAAACTATGCAGGGAGTGAAGCTGCCTGTCAGGTTATTGTGAAAGAAAAGAAAACACAGACTGGAAGTGGTGCTTTAGAAGCACCGGAAGAACCGGAAGAACCGACGACGGAAAAACCGACACCACAAAAACCGACACCACAAAAACCAGCACCGGAAGAACCGACAACAGAAAAACCAACACCGGATAAAAAGATAAAAAATAAGACGGTCAGAATAAAATGTAAGTCCAGGAAAGGGAAAAAGCAGGTTTTAAAGGTTAGTAAGTCAACGTTGAATCGTCTTATTGACAATGAGGCAAAAGCACTGCAACTGGAATATGGAAACGTTATAATTACGATGGACCGCAATGCCTTAAAAGAAATAAAAAAACAGATGAATTCAGATGTGTATTTTCATGTTAAGAAATTAGATAAACGCATTCTTTCTTCAAAGGCAGGTAAAATTGTCAAAAAACGTCCAATGTATGAAATTTCGGTTACAGGTGCAAAGAAAAAAACGTTAGGAAAATTGAAAAAGGGAAAGGTTACCGTAAAGATCCATTATAAGATTTCTAAGAAAGAAAAAAAGAAAGATCTTTTTGCGTACACCATCAACAAAAAAGGAAATGTCAAAAAGATTTCAAAATCTTATTATGATTCTAAGAAACAGACAGTGAACTTTACAACAAAGAGCTTTTCTAAATTTGCAGTGGGCGGTCGTTTGTGAGAGTGATAAAAAGTTCCTGGATCAAAAAATACAGGAAAATGCCTAAATTGCGGGAATTGCAACCATCAATTGACAGATTGACAGGCACATTTGGTAGCCTGCAACCGGTCAAAATGGGTATGATGGAGGCGTAACAAAGATCACATCATTGAAAAAGAAAAGAGGATGAGTTATGATTTTAGCTGAAAAAATTATGGAAGAGCGAAAAAAGAACGGATGGTCGCAGGAAGAACTGGCAGAGAAACTTTCCGTCTCCAGACAGGCGGTGTCAAAATGGGAGAGTGCCCAGTCAATACCGGATCTGCAGAGGGTGATCCAGCTGTCAGAGATTTTTGGGGTGAGTACAGACTACCTTTTAAAAGATGAATGTGAGACACCGCAGCCCATTGAGGGAGTGGAACCTTCCGACAAAGATTTTCCATTAAAAAAGGTTTCGGTGGAAGATGCAAATGATTTTATGGAAGTCCGGAAGAAAAATGCACCGAAGATCGCAGCTGCAGTTGCAGCCTGTATCGTCAGTCCGTCAGTTCTGATATTTTTGGCAGGATTATCGGAGGCGCAGATTGGAAATATTTCCGAGGGTGTGGCTGCATCGGTTGGACTGGTATGCCTGCTTGGATTTGTGGCTGCAGCGGTATTTACATTTATTTTCTGCGGTATGCAGACAAAAAGATTCGAGTTTCTGGAAAACGAATGTTTTGAAACCGCCTATGGGGTAGAAGGGCTTGCAAAGGAAAAATTAAAAAATTATGAGGGAACATTTACCAGAGGAATCGCCGTTGGCGTGGTGCTCTGCATCGTTGCGGCAATCCCGCTTTTGGTGGCAGCATGTATGGATGCACCGGATGCTGTATGTACCAGCTTTGTATCGCTGCTTTTAATTCTGGTAGCATGTGGCGTGTATATGATAATCCGTGTCGGTATAATAAAAGGAAGTTATGATATTCTTTTGCAGGAGGGAGATTATACTATTTCAGAAAAGAAACTGAAAAAGAAGTTAGATGCATTTAGCGGAGCGTACTGGTGTATTGCCACTGCAATTTATCTGGGATGGAGTTTCTGGACAATGCGTTGGGATTTTACATGGATCATCTGGCCGGTGGCAGGGGTACTTTTCGCTGCAGCATCAGGTATTTTCCGTGCGGTCATGCAAAATGAAAAGAAAAAAATAGAATGAAAACAGGCTAGTGTGAAAAATAAGATTTTTCACACGCAGGAATGGAGTAAAATGAAATATCAGTCAGTTGCAATACTTGGAGCAGGAGCAGTAGGTTCCTACATCATCTGGGGACTTACCCAAAAGAAAGATATTGATCTGTGTGTGGTTGCGTCAGGAGAACGCAGAGCACGTTATGAAAAAGAAGGATTTTTTATCAATGATAAAAGATACGATCCAGTCATAAAAACACCTGAGGAGGCACACGGCGTAGATCTTTTGATCGTAGCAATGAAATACAATGCACTCCGCCCGGCATTAAAGGATATCCGGACGGTGGTGGGAGAGAAAACAACCGTTATCAGCTTGATGAACGGCGTGGACAGTGAGGAGATCATCTCAGAGGTGATCTCTTCTGATAAAATCGTACATTCACTGATCAAAGTGGCATCGGAGAGAGATGGCAACCATGTAAAATTTGAGCCGGAGACAACGATCGGCATTATCTACGGGGAAGCAGATCTTAGCAGAGGGACAGAGAGAGTTGAAGCATTAAATGATCTTTTTGTGGATACAGGGCTTCATTACAGGGCAACTGATGTGATCCTTACGGAAATCTGGAGCAAATTCCGGCTCAATGTGCCAAATAATCAGGCGCAGGCTATGGTTGGCTGTGGCGTCGGAGCCTATAAAGACAGCGAACATATGGCATTTTTGCGGGACAGACTCAGGGAGGAAGTGGATCTGATCGCAAAGGCAAAAGGAATTGATTTTGACAAATCGGATACATCCTCAACCTTTGGCAGCAAAGTCATGGACCGCGCTAGATATTCCACGCTTCAGGATCTTGATGCAAAGCGTCACACAGAGGTAGATATGTTTGCCGGTGCAGTCGTTCGTATGGGGAGAGAGTTAGGCATTCCTACACCGTATAATGAGTTTACTTATCATATGATCAAAGCCTTAGAAGAAAAGAACGACGGGAAATTTGATTACAAATAAGAAAACAGAATGGGAATAAAGTCAAATTGCGGTGCAGTGCTGCATTTCTTACAGCTTTCATTTTGATGTCATCTGCCTGTGTAAATGGATTAATCTACAAGAAAGTGGTATTTGACAAAGCCGGTTTTACAGACACGCCGAAATCGATCGATGAGTTTCTGGGCATTAAAGGCAGATTTTACTGTTTCCGGTTATTACAGTGTATATTATTATATGCAGGAACAGGGATTTGAACATTTTCGTAGTATCTGCTTTTTTGCGATTAGGGAGAAAAATCAAGAATTAGGACTTCCTATTTAGAAAAAGATGTAGTATAATAGCCACATCGAAAAATTCAATTGTCACATCAGACATCATTTCCGCAGACGATTCCAACAGGTGAAAAAAGTAAGGAGTTTATGAATGAGAGAAAAATATGAGAGTTTATCATTAGTCGTTTTGCGTGATCTGGCAAAGGCACGGGGACTGAAGAATATTTCTTCCATGAAGAAGAGCGATTTGGTCAATCGTATGCTTGAAGAAGATGCACGCAAACAAAAAGAGACGGAGAGTATGCAGACGCAGGAAGAGCGCGGGGAGCGTGTGAAAGCAAAAGAGGGCACAGAGCGTTCGAAAGATCATGCACAGCCGAAAGAATATTCCAGAAAAAGGACGGAATATGTACCAAGGGAACGCGGAACAGATGCAGATCGTCAGACAAAAGAAAAGGCAGAAGAGCCGGTAGAAACACAGGAAAATCAGACGGCATCTGCAGCGGCAGATGATACCATGATGAGTCTTGACAGTGGAATTACGGCAAATGGTATTTTAGAGGTTATGCCGGATGGATACGGATTTATCCGCTGTGAGAATTATCTTCCGGGTGAGCATGATGTGTATGTTTCACCATCACAGATCCGAAAGTTTAATTTAAAAACGGGAGATATTGTCTGTGGTAATACAAGAATCAAGACACAGCAGGAAAAGTTTTCGGCACTTTTATATGTGACTACAATTAACGGCTATCACCCGAGTGTAGCCCAGAAGAGAAAAAGTTTTGAAGATCTGACACCGATTTTTCCGAATGAGAGGATACGTTTAGAACGCCCGGGATGCAGTGTTGCGATGCGTATTGTAGATCTTGTTTCCCCAATTGGTAAGGGACAGCGTGGTATGATCGTTTCCCAGCCTAAGGCAGGAAAAACAACACTTTTAAAAGAAATCGCCAAATCAGTAACATCAGGAAATCCGAATATGCACCTGATCATCCTTCTGATCGATGAGAGACCGGAGGAGGTTACAGATATCAAGGAAGCCATTGTGGGCGATAATGTTGAGGTAATTTACTCTACTTTTGATGAACTCCCGGAACATCACAAACGTGTATCGGAGATGGTGCTTGGCCGTGCAAAACGTCTGGTAGAGCACGGCAAAGATGTCATGATCCTTCTTGACAGTATCACAAGACTTGCAAGGGCATATAACCTTACGGTTCCACCAAGTGGACGTACCTTATCCGGAGGTCTTGATCCGGCGGCACTCCATATGCCAAAAAGATTCTTTGGTGCAGCGAGAAATATGCGTGAGGGAGGAAGCCTTACAATCCTTGCGACAGCGCTGGTTGATACCGGAAGCAAGATGGATGATGTTGTATTTGAGGAATTTAAGGGAACCGGTAACATGGAACTCGTGCTCGACAGAAAACTTTCGGAAAAGCGTGTATTTCCGGCAATCGATATCGTGAAATCGGGAACCAGAAGAGAAGATCTGCTGCTTGATTCCGAAGAACAGGAAGCAGTTGACATCATGCGAAAAGCAATCAATGGAATGCGCAAAGATGATGCCGTGGAGAATATTTTGAATATGTTTGCACGCACCAAAAATAATCGCGAATATATTAATATGGTAAAAAAGAACAGAATTATTTAAAAATATCTTGATTTTTTTGAAATCGTATGTTACACTGAATAAGCTGTTTATCGGGACTTTCCTTTGGAGTAAGTACCATATGCGGATCGGGCATACGGGTATAAAAGGATTGAACAGGCGAAACTAAATAACGATAAGAACATAAAGAGGTGAAAATCATGAGAGAAGGAATCCATCCAGATTATTATCAGGCAACAGTTACATGTAACTGCGGTAACACATTCGTAACAGGTTCTACAAAAGAGGATATCCACGTAGAAATTTGTTCCAAATGCCATCCGTTCTACACAGGACAGCAGAAATCTGCAAGAACTGACGGACGTATCGATAAGTTCAACAAGAAGTACGGCATTAACAAATAGTACGCAAGTGAACATGGTTAAAGATAAGGTTGAGGTTTATTTAATCTCAACCTTTTTTTAGAGCGTCGGATGATTTTATTCGTTAATTTCGTGAAAACCGACAGGAATGGAAAACAGTGTGAAAATCTTCTTTTTCACACATAAGAATGGAGATTAACATGAGATATTCCGGGATTGGCGGACAGGCAGTCATGGAAGGTGTGATGATGAAAAATCAGGAAAAATACGCCGTAGCTGTCAGAAAGCCAGATGGGGAAATTGCACTTGAGGTTTCCGAATATAAAGGTATTATAAAAAATAAGAAAATCAGAAACATGCCGGTCTTACGCGGTGTGTTCAGTTTTATAGAGTCGTTGTACCTGGGTGTTGCAACGTTGACGTTTTCCGCTTCTTTTTTTGAGGAAGAAGAGCAGGAACATGAAAAAAAATCAAAAAAACAGCGCGAGAAGAAAGTGCTGACCAAAGAGCAGCAGGAAAGACAGGACAGCCTGATGATGGGTGGTACGGTTGCATTTTCCATTGTTCTTGCTGTCGCGATATTTATGATTCTTCCATATTATATATCTGTATTTTTTCAGAAGTTTACAGATTCCTATATGCTGATCGCTGTTTTAGAGGGGCTGATCCGTCTGGCAATTTTTATCGGGTATGTGGCAGCGATTTCGCTGATGCCTGATATCAAACGGGTTTACATGTATCATGGTGCGGAGCATAAGTGTATTAACTGTATTGAACATGGGATGGATCTTACGGTGGAGAACGTGAGAAAGAGTTCCAGATTACATAAGCGTTGTGGAACCAGTTTCCTGCTGATCGTTATGATCATCAGTATTTTCTTTTTTATGTTCATCCATGTGGATTCAAGAGTGTTAAGACTGGTACTTCGTCTTGTGCTGATCCCTGTGATCGCGGGGGTATCTTATGAATTTATAAGACTGGCAGGACGCAGTGATAATGAAGTTGTCAATCTGCTCAGCAAACCGGGACTTCTGTTGCAGCACATTACAACGAAAGAACCGGAGGATGACATGATCGAGGTGGGTATGGCATCTGTTGAGGCTGTGTTTGACTGGAAGGCTTATGTGAAAGAAATAAAGCAAGAGGACAGTAAGGAACATGACATATCGGGAAGCAATTAATCTCGGTGAGAAAGTTTTAAATATGGCAGATGTGGCAGATGCTAAAATCGATGCATGGCTGCTGTTAGAGATGGTCTGCAAGATTGACCGCAGTTTTTATTATCTGCATATGGAGGACGAGGTAGCTGAGGAACAGTTAAGTGAATATGAGATCGCACTGAGAAAACGCGCAGAACATGTGCCGTTACAGTATATTGTCGGTGAGGCTGAATTTATGGGATTGAAATTTAAAGTCAATTCCAATGTGCTTATTCCAAGGCAGGATACGGAAACTTTAGTGGAAGAAGCATTAAAAGTTGTAAAACCGGGAATGAATGTGCTTGACATGTGTACCGGTTCCGGCTGTATTATTGTCAGTATTGTGCATAATATACCGGAGGTGGAGGGAACAGCGACGGATATTTCCAAACAGGCGCTTCTTGTGGCGAAAGAAAATGCAAAGCTGAATCAGGTTTCGGTTACATTTGAACGCAGTGATCTGTTTGATAATGTGACAGGAACTTATGATGTGATCGTATCAAATCCACCTTATATAAGAACAGAAGAAGTACTTAAACTTATGCCGGAAGTACGGGATTTTGAACCGATGGAGGCATTGGATGGCAAAGAAGATGGTTTATATTTTTACCGGAAGATCATGGAGAAATGTCCATCGTATTTAAAACCGGAAGGGCACATTCTGTTCGAGATCGGTTATGACCAAGGCGAGGCGGTATCCGGGCTTTTAAGAGAGGCGGGATTTAAGAATGTGGCGGTCATCAAAGATTTAGCACAAAATGACCGTGTTGTGACAGGAATGCTTTAGCGTGGAATGTGGTGTGTTTGTTAGAAAGATGGTATGTGAAAACAGGGAATGTGTAAAGGTATTCTTTGATACACAGGAATGGAGGATTTATGTTTGATAAATTAGAGGATTTACTGATCCGTTTTGAAGAATTAATGAGTGAGTTAAGTGAGCCGGATGTTGCAAATGATCCGGTGCGTTTCCGTAAACTGATGAAAGAGCAGAGTGACCTGACTCCGATCGTAAACGCATACAAAGAGTACAAACAGTGCAAACAGAATATTGAAGATTCTCTTGCATTGCTAGAGGAAGAGTCAGACGAGGAAATGCGTGAGCTTGCAAAAGAAGAATTAAACGATTCTAAGGCAAGAGTGGAAGAGTTAGAAAAAGAGTTGAAAATTCTTTTACTTCCGAAAGACCCGAATGATGACAAAAATGTTATCGTTGAGATCCGTGCGGGCGCCGGTGGTGACGAGGCAGCTTTATTTGCAGCTGAGATCTATCGTATGTATCTGCATTATGCAGAAAGCAGAAACTGGAAGACAGAGATTATGGAAGCAGATGAGACAGGCATCGGCGGTATGAAGAGTGTTACTTTTATGCTGAGTGGTCAGGGCGCGTATTCTGTTATGAAATATGAGTCCGGTGTACATCGTGTACAGCGTGTGCCGGAGACAGAGTCCGGCGGACGTATCCATACATCAACGATCACGGTTGCTGTGATGCCGGAGGCTGAGGAAGTGGATGTACAGATCGATGATAAAGATATCCGTATCGATGTCTGCCGTGCATCCGGTGCCGGCGGTCAGTGTGTCAATACGACAGACTCTGCCGTGCGCTTAACACATATCCCGACCGGAATCGTGATCTACAGCCAGACGGAAAAATCACAGATCCAGAACAAGGCAAAGGCATTTGCCCTGCTGCGTACTAAACTGTACGACTTAGAACAGCAGAAAGCCCACGATGCAGAGGCAGAGCTTCGTAAGAGCCAGGTTGGAACTGGTGACCGTTCCGAAAAGATCCGTACCTACAACTTCCCACAGGGACGTGTGACAGATCACAGGATCAACCTCACACTTTACAAACTTGATAAGATCATGAACGGAGATATCCAGGAGATTATTGACGCATGTATCGCAGCAGACCAGGCAGCGAAACTTGCGAAGATGAATGAAAATGCGTAAAAAACAAAAGTCATCGGAGAATATCCTATGAATTTAAGGAACCAGAGATTACCTCTGGTTCCTTTCCGTATATTCTGTTTTTATTCTGAGATTAGCCAGTCGATCAGGTTGATTGATTTTATGCCATCATAGGAAGAATCTATGCCTGTATTTAAGGAAAGAACGATTTTTTCATAGTTATCGCTGATTTTTTTGAGTGGTGCTAATTCCCGGCTACGAACATCTTCACTTGTCATTGATTCTGTGACCTGAACATAAAGTTTGTTGTCTGCCTTTGTTGCAATAAAATCCACTTCGAAATTACCAACTTTACCTATAGTAACATCATAGCCTCGACGAATCAGTTCAAAGTAAACAATGTTTTCTATTGCATGACCGCTGTCACGATCTCTGAATCCAAGCAGATAGTTTCGAAGTCCGATATCGACAATATAGTATTTGCCAAGAGTGCGTAAATATTCCTTTCCTTTGATATCAAATCTTTTGATGTCGTAGAAAAAATATGACTCTAGAAGTGCATTCACATAAGCCTGAACAGTGTGAACACTTGGGGTTCCTTTTCGCTTCCCGTTTTCAAGAAGTCCTTCATTTACCAAGGTGTTGCCGATAGAAGAAACAGAGATGTTGCTTCCAATGTTATCAGCAAGGAACATGATAATCTTTTTTAAAAGGACCGGGTCAGTGATTTTTTTCTGACCTCTGCGACTTTCACGTTCGAGAATGTCTCTTATAATAACGGTAGAAATGCAAAAACTTTAAAAAAATGACATTTTTTGCATTATAAAATAGCTGGAAACATATAGGATGGAATAACAAATACAGAGCTGCAGTATATGTGATGATAGTAGTTATAGCTGTGGAAGCAATTATTTGCTCCACACATCCTCCGGCCAGGCAGCGAAGATGAATGAAAATTAAGGATAAATAATTTCTTACCAAAATCCCCAATTCATGCTATATTTTACTTGCACCCAAGCGGTGTATCATGTATGATATAATGAGTGTAAGTGAGTCAACATATTTGAATGATTGACGAGCGGCGAATGTTGATCATGTGCTGATTTTGCACATGATATAGCATGAGTTGTTATATGAGGAGGACAGACATCATGGAGAACGAGAATGTCTCAAAGAATTTTATCGAACAGTTTATTGATCAGGATATAGAGGAAGGACATTGCAAAACCGTCCATACAAGATTTCCACCGGAGCCGAACGGATATCTTCATATCGGACATGCCAAGTCCATACTTTTAAATTCTGGACTTGCACAGAAATATAATGGAAAATTCAATTTACGATTTGATGATACGAATCCGACCAAAGAAAAATCGGAGTTCGTGGAAGCAATTAAAGAAGATATCAAATGGCTTGGGGCAGACTGGGAGGACAGACTGTTTTTCGCATCCGATTATTTTGACCAGATGTATGAAGCAGCAGTAAAGCTGATCAAAAAAGGAAAAGCATATGTTTCTGATCTGAGTGCAGATGAGATCCGTGAGTACCGTGGTACTCTGACAGAGCCTGGAAAAGAAGATCCGGCGAGCTCAAGAAGCGTGGAAGAGAATCTTGCTTTATTTGAAGATATGAAAAACGGTAAATTTGCTGACGGAGAGAAAGTGCTCCGTGCAAGGATCGATATGACATCTTCAAATATCAATATGAGAGATCCGGTTATTTACCGTGTGGCACATATGACACATCACAGAACCGGAGATAAATGGTGCATCTATCCAATGTATGATTTTGCACATCCATTAGAGGATGCGATCGAGGGAATTACCCATTCTATCTGTACACTGGAATTTGAGGATCACAGACCTCTTTACAACTGGGTAATTGATGAAGTCGGCAAGGACATGATCCCTGACAAGGATGAGATGCCTCCAAGACAGATCGAGTTTGCAAAATTATATCTGACAAATGTTGTAACCGGAAAAAGATATATCAAACGTCTTGTAGAGGAAGGTATCGTAGACGGCTGGGATGATCCGCGTCTTGTATCGATCGCAGCACTCCGCAGAAGAGGATTTACACCGGAATCTTTAAAAATGTTCGTAGAACTCTGTGGTATTTCCAAGGCAAACAGTTCCGTGGATTATGCAATGTTAGAATACTGCATCCGTGAGGATCTAAAGATGAAACGTCCGCGTATGATGGCAATCTTAGATCCGGTCAAAGTGGTGATCGATAACTACCCGGAGGGAGAGACAGAGTATCTTGAGGTAGTTAATAACCTTGAGAACGAGGAACTTGGTGTGCGTAAAGTTCCATTTTCACGCGAACTTTATATTGACCGTGAAGATTTTATGGAGGAGCCGCCAAAGAAATATTTCCGTATGTTCCCAGGCAACGAAGTGCGCCTGATGAATGCATATTTCGTGACATGCAACAGTTTTGTGAAAGATGAAAATGGAGTGGTAACTGAGATACACTGTACTTACGATCCGGCTTCAAAAGGTGGAAACAGCCCGGACGGACGTAAAGTAAAAGGAACGATCCAGTGGGTATCGGCAGCACAGGCAGTTCCGGCTGAAATCCGTCTCTATGAAAATATTGTGGATGAGGAAAAAGGCGTGTATAATGAAGACGGAAGTCTGAATCTGAATCCGAATTCCCTTACGATTTTGAAAAACTGTGTTGTTGAGGAAAACTTAAAAGATGCAAAAGCATATGACAGTTTCCAGTTTGTAAGACAGGGATTTTTCTGTGTGGATGCAAAGGATTCAACCGCAGATCATCTGGTATTTAACAGAATTGTGTCATTAAAGAGCTCATTTAAATTACCTAATGCATAAGCATTAGCTACACCGGGATGGTGCATTTGCACCCGGAAACGGGCGTATCAGGAAAGGATATGAAATACATATGAATTTATTTGCAGGATTGGAAAAATTTGGTATCAAAGCGGATAACACAACGGATCTGTTTGAAGAAGAGAAAAAGCCGGCAGCATCTGCTAATGGAGGAAAAACAGAAGCTGCTCCGACAGAAGACAGTTTTCTGTTAGACAAAGCGATCCGCTGTACTGTATGTGATAAGGTATTTAAGACCAAAATGATTAAAAACGGACGAATCAAACGATTAGAGCCGGATCTGGATCTGCGTCCACGTTTTGAATATATTGATACATTAAAATATGATGTGGCATCCTGCCCGTATTGCGGATATACAGCGATGAACCGCTATTTTGAGCATGTAACATCAGGACAGATCAAACTGGTCAAAGAACAGGTTTGTGTGAACTTCAAACCAAGTGGTTCTGATGAACCAATGGTTTTAGACTATGACCAGGCGATTGAGCGTTATAAACTGGCGCTGTTTAACACGATCGTGAAAAAAGGAAAGACGAGTGAGAAAGCATATACCTGTCTGAAACTTTCCTGGCTGTATCGTGGAAAAGGGGAGGAGTTAAAAGGAACTGATCCTGAAACATTAGGGAAGAAAAAAGAGGTAAAAGAGCAGGAAGAAGCATTTTACCAGCAGGCATATGAAGGCTTTATGAAAGCAATGTCTACAGAGATGTTCCCGATGTGTGGAATGGATCAGTGTACCGTAGATTATCTTCTTGCAGCAATGGCATATCATTTTAAAAAATATGATGTGGCATCTAAGTGTATTTCAAGGATTCAGGCTGCGCCTTCCGCATCAAAGAAGATGAAAGACCGCGCATATGATTTAAAAGAAAAGATCGTTGCAGAAATCAAAAAAAGCAAATAGGCAAAATTATAATGATTGAAATAATGATTGATCTACAGGGGGGAGCGAAAGCTCCCCTCTATGAGAAAATATATGAGTATATCAAACGGGATGTCATTGCGGGAAAGATTCCCGTCGGGGAAAAACTTCCATCAACAAGACTTTTGTCAAAACATTTGTCTGTAAGCAGAAGTACCGTGGAAATGGCATATGAACAGCTCCTGGCAGAGGGATACATCAAAGCAGAACCTTGCAGGGGTTTTTTTGTATGCGATATTACGGAATTATATGAATTTGGTCATGCAGAAAATGGATCAAAAGATATAGCTCCATTTGGGAAAAAGGGACAGAAAGAGAAAATGGGGGAAGATATCATTGACTTCTCACCATATGCGATCGATACCGAACATTTTCCATATAATGTGTGGAGAAAATTAAATAAAAATGTGCTGTTAGATGACCGGGAGGAATTGCTTTTATCCGGAGATGGACAGGGAGATTATGGACTCAGAAAGGCGATTGCAGCTTATCTTCATCAGGCGAGAGGGGTTAACTGTGAGCCGGATCAGTTGATTATCGGAGCCGGAAATGAATATCTTGAGATCTTACTGACACAGATTTTGGGCAGAAATAAGCGTGTCCTGATGGAGAATCCGACTTATCTGCAGGCATATCATACATTTTTAAATATGGGATACCAGATGTCACTGGTTACCGTGGAAGAAGATGGAATAGATCCCTGGAAAGTCAGAAAATATGATCCGGATATTGTCTACATTATGCCTTCCCATCAGTTTCCGCTTGGAACGGTCATGCCGTTAAAGCAGAGACTGGAGCTGCTGAAATGGGCTTCTGAAAAAGAAAACAGGTATCTGATCGAAGATGATCACGACAGTGAATACAGGTATCGTGGAAAGCCGATCCCGTCCCTGCAGAGTGTGGATCATTTTGATAAGGTTATTTATATTGGAACTTTTTCTAAGAGCATTGCACCGTCACTTCGAATCAGTTATATGGTGCTTCCGCCGGAATTGTTAAATCGTTATCATGAAAAATGTGGATTTTACTCTGCAACTGTTCCTAAAATCCAGCAGGAGGTATTGCGTGCGTTTATTGAAGAGGGACATTTTGAACGTCATCTGAATAAGATGAGAGGAATTTACCGTGCAAAACATGATTTCCTCCTTGCGGAACTAAAAAAGAGAAACTGGGTGGAAAAAGTTTACGGAGATCATGCAGGACTGCATGTTCTGGTGCAGATACGTACAGAAAAAAAAGAAGCGGAGATATGTGACCTTGCAGGAAAGCAGGGAATACGTATCTATGGAATCAGTGAATACGTTGTTCCGGAAATGGCTTCGAATGGATATGAGAATACAAAATACAGCAAGTATTCCATAGAAAGTGAAAAAATCGGATCTGCCGGAACTGCACCGGACAAACAGATTCTTTTACTTGGTTATGGAAGACTGTGTGAAGATGAGATCCGGAAAGGACTTTTGATATTAGATACAATTATATGATGTATTCAATACTGTTTTCGGGCGTTTTCCTGGTATTTGTGTTGAACAGGATCACAGCCTCACGTTCCTCATATGGTCCCATTTCATAAAAGCCGACACCGGTACTTGAAAGCCTGTCGATTGAAATCATGCGGTTAGCACGCTTTGGCTGATCGGTGATAAAGGTGATGCCATCTTCAAAGAATTCTTTGTCGAGTTCAGGGTCATCTATCTCTTCATAATATGGATCAAACACATAAATATCATTGTCCGAAACACCAGTCAGCAGAATATAATGCGGTACTTCTAAGTAGACACGGAGCAAAACAGCACCACCCTGCTGCAGGGCACCGATAATATGGCTGTTTTGGGATAATACGACATCTTTTTTAGATAGAAAATTGCAGGAAATAGGAAAGTTTTTCACTTGTCCAAACTGGGTGAGCCAGTTGCTTAAAAACATCATGGCAGATGCGGAAGTACCGCGTTTTCCTACCTCACCGGCTTCATTATAAGAATCGAGACAATAGAGCATAATATATTTGACAATATCAGGATAAATTTCTTCACGGTCAAACAGATATCGGATTGCATTTGTCAAGGTGGTCGGGCCACAGTCATATTCAGTGGATTGATAGATTAACAGATTTTTCATGTGTATTGCCTCTTTTCTTTATTCTAAGGAATACTATAATCAGCCGTAATTTTTTTGTCAATCTGAAAGATGCTAAGTTGTGAATCACCTTTTGACACCTGGATATTCTGAAAAAATGATTGACAATTTAAAAAAGAAAAAATATAATTTACCTAATTCCTAGTGGATTACTAGTAATAATGTGCAAAAAGTACTGGTTTATGTGCGAGAAGCGGGCATAATACAGTTTTTTGTCAGAAAGTGAGGAAATTATGAGAAAAGAAAGAAGATGGAAAAAAGTCCTGTCGGCGCTTATGCTTACGGCTGCGATGGGGATTACTGCTGTTGGATGCGGGACTTCTGGCGGCAATACAGGCAGTCAGCCGCAGGGGGAAAATGCTGCAGCAACAGAGATGGCAGAAGTTTCAGATGATATTGTAAACATTGGTGTTACGGATACACTTGGAACATTAAATCCGCTTTTGATGGATGGCGGTGAGATCAATAAATATGCGACCAGCCTGATGTTTCTTCCACTGGTGGAATTAAATTCCAAACTGGAATTTGAAGGTGAGATTGCTGATTCTGTCACAACGGAAGATAATAAAAATTTCATCGTGCATATCGATGAGAAAGCAACCTGGTCAGATGGCGAGAAGATCACTGCAGATGATGTGGTATATACAGCACTTCGTCTGACTTCCCCGGTTATTGGAAATACCTCCATGATGTATTATGTGTTTGAAGGTGTCGGAGATGACGGTTTTACGGAAGAGGGAGCGGAGAGTATCGACGGTATCAAAGCGATTGATGATGCAACAGTACAGTTTACTACAAAAGATGAGATGTCATTAGCCACATTTGAAAATTCCTATGCACGTTATCTGATGACACTTCCAAAACATGTGATCGAGCAGTACAGTGAGGAAGAATTAAAGACGGCTGACTGGTTTAATCATCCGGATGTGGTCAGCGGACCATATATGGTGACGGATTTTGATGTCGATCATTATATTTCTTATAAAGCGAATGAAAATTACTGGAAAGGTGCACCAAAGATCGCGAAACTCAATATCAAGATCGTAAGCGGCAGTCAGCTTTATGCCGGATTACAGTCCGGGGAGATCGACATTACACAGCCGACAATGAGTGTTATCCCACAGGAAGATTATGACAGCATTGAAGGACTTTCCAATGTGAATGTTGTATACGGAGAACCGGTAACAAACCAGTCCGTGTTTATCCAGACAAAGAATGTTCCTGATGTGCGTGTGCGTCAGGCAATGTTATATGCAATTGACCGTAAGATGGTTTTAGAGCAGCTTTTAAAAGGAAAAGGTGAAGTTGTAGACGGATTTCTTTCTTCTGCAAGTCCTTTTTATGACGATGGCATCGTTCCGGTAGAACAGGATGTGGAGAAAGCGAAAGAACTTTTAGCAGAGGCCGGATGGGACGGATCACAGACTTTACGTTTTTGTGTGAATTCCGGAGACGGCGCATTCGTAAATGCAGCAAATGTGTTTGTGGCACAGTGGGCTGCAGTTGGTATTAAGGTGGAAGTGCAGACAGTGGATTTTGCAACCCTGATGTCTGTAGCAGGTACAAATGATTATGATATTTTGGCGGTACAGTATACTTATGCGCCGGTTGATCCATACCCGGATGTAGCATGGCTTTTAGGTGGCGAGGAGAGCTGGACCGGATACGGAGATGACAGTGTAAATGAAGCACTTGCAAAGACACAGACGACAAGTGATATTGATGAGATCAAAGGTCTTTATTCAGTAGTGGATCAGAAAGTGCAGGAAGATGTGCCGATGTTCTCTGCTTATATTGTCAGTGCGCAGGCGGCTGTTAACAAACGTCTGGTAAATGCCACACCAAGTGTGTATGGTTTCTTTAATAATGTAGAACAGTGGGAAATTACGAAATAAGGAACGGGAAAATCAATGTCAAAATTATTACAGGTAAATGATCTGACGACAGCGTTTACCGGAGATTTTGGAAAAAAGATCAGTGTGGATCATGTCAGTTTTGAAGTTGCAGAAGGAGAAACGGTTTGTATCGTTGGTGAGTCCGGCTGTGGCAAGAGTGTGACATCACTGTCTATAATGGGATTATTAGGAAAGGGCGGAGCTGTTATTGACGGCTCTGTCCTCTTTACAAACAAAAATCTGCTAGATATGGATGAAAAGCAGTTAGATATGATCCGCGGAAATCAGATGACGATGGTTTTTCAGGACCCTTTAACGTCGTTAAATCCGGTGTTTACGATTGGAAGTCAGATTACGGAGAGTATACGCATCCATCTGCATCTTTCAAAAAAAGAAGCAAAAGAGAGGGCTGTTACGATTTTAGAGAAAGTCGGGATGCCGGATGCGCGTGCAGCAATGAAAAAATATCCGCATATGTTATCCGGAGGGATGCGTCAGCGTGTGATGATCGCGATGGCACTTTGCTGCAATCCAAAGCTTCTCATTGCGGATGAACCGACAACGGCGCTGGATGTGACGATTCAGGCTCAGATCATGGAGCTGATGAAAGAACTGCAAAAAGAGATTGGGATGTCAGTGATCCTGATCACACATGATATTGGACTTGTGGCGCAGATGGCGGATCGTGTGCTTGTTATGTATGCGGGACAGATTATAGAGATGGCATCAGTGAAAGATCTTTTTTATCATCCGGCACATCCGTATACGAAAGCACTGCTTGATACGGTTCCGGGTATTTATGATGAGAGTGGAAGGACACTTGCATCAATTCCGGGCATTGTACCGGAAAATTATGACCAGATCACAGGGTGCCGGTTTGCAGACCGCTGTGCATTTGCCGGAGAAGGCTGCGTGGAAAAGCAGGAGATGAAAGAGACAGAAAAGGATCATTTTGTACGCTGCCATAAGGCTTGCAGGAGTTAAATGGAATGGATAAAGAACTGATCAGAGTAGAAAAATTAAAAAAATATTATGACATCAAAGGTGGTATCATTACCCATACTGTCAGTCAGGTACAGGCAGTTGACGGTGTTGATTTTTCAATAAAAAAGGGCGAGACACTTGGTCTGGTTGGAGAGTCCGGATGTGGAAAATCCACGATCGGACAGCTTTTAGTCGGGCTGATTTCACCGACGGACGGAGCGATTTACTATCATGGAGAAAAAATCGCTGCAAAATCACTTACCCACAATGAAAAAAAGGCACGAAAACAGGCAGGAACCGGTCTTCAGATGATCTTTCAGGATTCCTATTCCTCTTTAAATCCCCGGAAACGTATCTATGATATTTTGGCACAGCCAATGTTATATCATGGAATTTCGGATAAGAGAACAATTGACACTGATATAAAACAGCTTTTAGATATGGTCGGACTGCCCCAGAGCACACTTTTAAAATATCCGCATGAATTTTCGGGTGGACAGAGACAGCGTATTGGAATAGCAAAAGCGTTGTCATTAAAACCGGAGTTCATCGTGTGTGATGAACCGGTCAGTGCACTTGATGTGTCGATACAGGCACAGATATTAAATCTGATCCGTGAGTTACAAAATGAACTGGGACTGACAAGTCTGTTTGTGGGGCATGGTCTTGGAGCTGTCCGTTACGTGAGTGACAGGATCGCGGTTATGTACCTTGGGAAGATCGTTGAGATCGCAGATGCCAGTGAAGTGTTCTTACATCCTGCACATCCGTATACAAAAGCGCTGACACATGCAGCACCGGTTGCAGATCCGGGACACCGGGAAGAAAAGCCTGCAGTTTTAAAAGGCGAGGTTGCTTCCGCGGTGCATCCTCCAAAAGGATGCCGGTTTCATCCGAGGTGTCCGTATGCGAGAGACGACTGCCGGCTGAGTGAGCCGGTGCTTTTACCGATTGCCGGAAAACCGGATCATCTGGTGGCATGTCCTTATTATGAGGGGACAGAAAATGCGTAAAATGCGGTGATGCACAAAAGCAGTGATGCAAAAGTGCAGGAAATGAGGAATCATATGACAAAATATATTATCAAACGTATCCTGATCGCGATTCCGGTATTGCTCGGTATTACTGTGATCGATTATGCGATCATGTGTATGGCGGGGAGTCCGCTTGAAATGCTGCAGGGACCGCGTGTTTCGGAAGCTGCAGTACAGGCAAAAGCAATAGCACTTGGACTCGACAAACCATTTTATGTGCAGTATTTTGTGTGGCTGGGACAGCTTCTGCATGGGAATATGGGATATTCCATTAAAAATTACCAGCCTGTTGCAGATATGATCGCAAGCCATCTGGGACCAACATTGCTTTTGATGGGGGTATCACTGTTTGTCAGTATATTGCTTGCTGTTCCGTCAGGAATTTACAGTGCAATCCATCAGTATTCAAAAGGTGATTATACGGTAGTGACATTATCATTTCTTGGCAGCAGTATTCCGGGATTTTTCCTTGCCATGCTTCTCATCTATCTGTTTACAGTCAAATTGGGCTGGCTGCCTTCCGGTGGAATGACAACGCTTGGCACGTCCGGTGGTGCAGCAGATGTGGCGGCACATATGGTTATGCCGGTCATTGTCCTTGCGGTGTCCATGGCAGGAACAAATATCCGCTATATCCGCAGTGCAGTGCTTGAAATCTTACAGCAGGATTATCTGCGTACAGCACGGGCAAAGGGAATCGGACATTTTCTTGTCATCAATAAACATGCACTGCGCAATGCCTTAGTTCCGATCGTGACGGTCATTGGAATGGAAATACCGGTATTGTTTGGAGGTTCTATTATTGTGGAGCAGGTATTTTCCTGGCCGGGACTTGGTCTTATGACGATGAGTGCGATCACAAACCGTGATTATCCGGTTATTATGGGAGTCTGTCTGCTCTCAGCGATCGTTGTACTGCTCGGTAATCTTCTGACAGATATTTTATATGCGGTAGTAGATCCGACGATAAAACTTCAGTAAAGAGGTTGAATTTGTATGATAAAAAAGAAAAAAGAAAACTTAAATGAAACATATATGCAGATGGTGCTGCGTCGTTTCCGTGCACATCATCTTGCAAAAATCAGCCTTGTGATACTGGTTGTTGTCGGACTGGCGGCATTGTTTGCACCGGTTGTTGCGCCTTATGACCCGGATGCAATTGTCGGAACGTTTAGTGGAGCACCGTGTAAAGAGTTTATTCTTGGAACAGATCAGATCGGCAGGGACGTATTCAGCAGGCTTTTATATGCAACAAGGATATCACTGCTTGTGGGAATCCTTGCTACAGCCATATCGACGGTGATTGGTGTGGTACTTGGCCTGATCGCGGGATATTTTGGCGGAGTGGCAGATATGATACTGATGCGTTTTACGGATATGGTCATGTCTTTTCCTTATATCCTTCTGGTGCTTGTTGCAGCAGCGATCTTTAAACCGGGATTGTGGAGTATTATTCTGATTCTGGGATTTGTAGACTGGCCTGGGGTAGCAAGACTGGTACGTGGAAATGTGCTCAGCTTACGTGAAACAAATTTTGTCAAAGGAAATGTAGTGGCAGGCATGCCGCTTCGTCATATCCTGTTTTCCGAGATTTTGCCAAATACGGTTGCTCCGATCCTCGTATATGCAACTTCTGTTATGGCAATCTCCATGTTAGATGAGGCGGCGTTAAGTTTCCTTGGCATGGGTGTGCAGCCTCCAATGGCAAGCCTTGGAAATATGTTAAACGGAGCACAGTCTATTACGGTACTGACGTCACAGCCTTGGCTCTGGCTGCCTCCGGGGATTATGATCGTTGTGCTGGTTATTTCCATCAACTTTGTTGGGGATGCACTGCGTGATGCATTTGATCCGTCTGGTGGGCGCAGATAGGTGCCCATGGATCATGAGCTTCCCTGTGTAGGGTGGTTCTGGAGGGTTACGATTGGCAAATTGCATCAAGCCGGGACTGTTTTGTTTCCGTTGTCCGAAAATAAGAAAGTGATTTCACTCTGATAATAATCAGAGTGAAATTAGTATGCCTGATTCAGGTTGGGGCGGAGTGACGCATGCCTCAACAAACCAGCATTTGCCGGGCGGCTTATGATATTATATTATGCAGAAAAGCAGAATGGAGAAGTATATGGAACAGAAAGTATTAGAGCAGAAACTTACGGATTTCTTTGAGGAACTTCACAGTCACCCAGAGCTATCCTATGAGGAATATGAGACGACAGAGCGGATCAAAAGAGAACTTCATGCAGCAGGAATCGAAATTTTACAGACACCATTAAAAACCGGCGTGGTTGCCATAATACGAGGCGCACAACCGGGAAAAACATATGGATTGCGTTGTGACATTGATGCACTGCCGATCATGGAGGAGACAGAGCTGCCTTATAAGTCAGAAATTCCGGGAAAGATGCATGCCTGCGGACATGATTTCCATACGGCAGCAGTGCTTGGAACAGCATTACTCTTGCAGGAGCGAAAAGAGAAACTGCATGGAAATGTAAAAATTCTGTTCCAGCCGGCAGAGGAGTCGTCACATGGAGCAGAGACGGTTCTGCAGACAGGGATACTTTCTGATGTGGAGGCGATTTTTGGTCTGCACACAGCAGCATATCTTCCGGTTGGCACACTTGGAATCCGTGCCGGAAGTGTTATGGCGGCGGTAGACCGGTTTGAATTAAATATTACGGGTACAGGCTGCCATGGCGGTCATCCGGATGAGGGAGTGGACACGATACTTGTGGCGGCATCTGTGATACAGGCATTGCAGAGCATTGTCGGCAGAAACTTAAATCCGTTTCATACGGGGGTGGTCAGTGTGACAAGGATTCATGGCGGTAATACCTGGAATGTGATTCCGGATAAAGTGGAATTAGAGGGAACAGTTCGTTCCATGGACAAAGAGGATCGTGTTTTTATAGAAAAACGCATGCGCGGGATTGCAGAAAACATAGCCGCAGCGTATGGTGCGAAGGCAGAATTACTATGGTATCCGGGACCTCCTGCAACAGTCAATGAGGAAACATGGAGTGCGTTTGCAGAAGATGTGGCAAAAGAATGTGGCTATGAGGTTGTTCCACAGCGAAATTCAACAGGTGGAGAGGATTTCGCATTTTATCTGGAAAAGATACCGGGATGTTTTATCAATGTCGGGACAGGGGTTGGTTATCCAAACCATCATCCACAATTTTATGCGGATGAGGCTGCACTTGCACCGGCGGCAGAGTATTTTGCAAGACTGTTAGAAGAAGCACTTGGTAAATAATACAAAAACAGGAGTCCTTGCGGGCTCCTGTTTTTTGATCTCAGATCATGAACTGTCTGAATTGAAATCAGAATTTCTGATTAATCCTCGTATTTGTTTTTCTCGCCGATCTCCTGCATTTTCATAGCACGAACTTTTAATGGAAGTCCGAACAGTGTGATAAATCCGGAAGCATCATGATGGTCATAAAGATCACCGGTTGTGAAACTTGCGAGTGACTCACTGTACAGAGAATATTTTGAAGTAGTTCCGGCTTTGATGATGTTACCTTTGTATAATTTGAATTTTACTTCACCGGTTACATATTCCTGTGTGGAAGTAACGAAAGCTCTGACTGCATCACATAAAGGTGTGAACCATTTTCCTTCGTAAACGATCTGGGCAAGTTTGTTTCCCATATCTTTTTTTACTTCCATGGTAGCACGGTCTAAAACAAGCTCCTCTAACTGCTGATGAGCTTCCATTAAGATCGTTCCGCCAGGAGTCTCGTATACACCGCGGGATTTCATACCAACAACACGGTTCTCAACGATATCAATGATGCCGACACCATGTTTGCCGCCGAGACGGTTTAATTCACGGATGATATCGGAAACCTTCATCTCTTTTCCGTTTACGGAAGTCGGAACACCTTTCTCAAATGTCATAGTTACATATTCGCCTTCTTCCGGAGCTTTTTCCGGGGAAACACCGAGAACTAAAAGGTGGTCGTAGTTAGGCTCGCATGCAGGATCCTCTAATTCAAGACCTTCATGGCTGATGTGCCAGATGTTACGGTCACGGCTGTAGCTTGTGTCGGCAGAGAATGGAAGATGAATGCCGTGTGCTTTGCAGTATTCGATCTCTGATTCACGGGAATCCATAGTCCACTTCGGATCTCTCCATGCAGCGATGATCTTTAAGTCAGGAGCAAGTGCTTTGATGCCAAGCTCGAAACGGATCTGATCGTTTCCTTTACCGGTAGCACCGTGGCAGATTGCAGTAGCGCCTTCTTTTCTTGCAACTTCAACTAATTTCTTAGCGATCAGAGGACGTGCCATAGAGGTTCCAAGTAAATATTTGTTCTCGTAAATGGCATTTGCCTGAACACATGGCATAATGTAATCATCACAGAACTCGTCGATGATATCTACAATGTATAATTTGGAAGCTCCACAGGAGATAGCTCTTTCTTCAAGACCGTCTAATTCTTCTTCCTGACCGCAGTCGATACAGCAGCAGATAACTTCGTAATCATAATTTTCCTTTAACCATGGAATAATGGCGGTGGTATCAAGTCCGCCGGAGTACGCTAAAATAACTTTTTCCTTCATGTGATACAGCCCTTTCTGTTATGTATATTTGATCTATTTGTTTCCAGATCATTGACTAAAAACAATATACAACAAAAAATATAGAAACGCAAGTGAAAAAATATACATTCATTATTCATAAAAATGCATAAAGATTATACAAAATGCAGAAAAAGGCTTAATATATAGTATGCTAAAGAAAAAAGATAAAAAATGGTATTGCATAAAAAATAAAACGAATGTATAATTATGCAATATCAAACAGCGTATGAAAAAAGATACTTTACGACTGCGATGAGGTGTATTAATATAGGAAGAAAGATGCTTATGCAGGTATGCCTGTATACAATGACAGATAAGAAATTTTAAAAGGCATATAAAATAAGGATAAGCAGAAAGGACGAAAAAATGATAAGAGCAGGAATTATCGGAGCAACCGGTTATGCAGGAAATGAACTGGTTCGTATTTTAATGGGACATAAAGAAGTGGAGATCAAATGGTATGGATCCCGCAGTTACATAGATAAAAAATATGCAGAAGTTTATCAGAACATGTTTGAGATCGTGGATGATGTGTGCTTAGACGATAACATGGATGAACTTGCAAGCCAGGTGGATGTGATCTTTACAGCAACTCCGCAGGGATTTTTAGCAGGGGTGCTGACAGAAGATATATTAAATAAGGTAAAGATCATAGATTTGAGTGCTGATTTCAGAATCAAGGATGTATCTGTTTATGAGAAATGGTACAAGATCGAGCACAAGACTCCGCAGTTTATTGAAGAAGCTGTTTATGGACTCTGTGAGATCAACCGTGATAAAGTAAAAGGAGCAAGATTGATTGCAAATCCGGGTTGTTATACCACTTGCTCTATTCTGACAGCGTACCCGCTTGTAAAAGAGGGCATGATCGATCCTAATACGCTGATCATTGATGCAAAATCAGGAACTTCCGGTGCAGGGCGTGGCGCGAAACTGCCAAATCTGTTCTGTGAAGTCAATGAAAACATGAAAGCATATGGAGTGACAAATCACCGTCATACACCGGAGATCGAGGAACAGCTTGGTTATGCGGCAGGAAAAGAGATCGTTGTTAATTTTACACCGCATCTGGTTCCGATGAACCGTGGTATTCTTGCAACAGAGTATGCGACACTGGTGAAAAAAGCAGATGGCAGCCTTCCTTCTGATGAAGAAGTAAAAGCAGTCTATGATAAATATTATGCGAAAGAAAAATTTGTCCGTGTACTTGAGAAAGATATCTGCCCGGAGACGAAATGGGTAGAGGGCAGCAACTATGTGGATGTCAACTTTAAGATTGATGAGAGAACCGGCCGTATCGTGATGATGGGAGCACTTGATAATCTGGTAAAAGGTGCAGCAGGTCAGGCGGTACAGAACATGAACCTGTTATTTGGTTTTGATGAGGCAGAAGGCTTAAATATGGTTCCGATGTTCCCATAAAGTGGATGGACGATTACATTGGAGTCTGTGACTACAATTTTATGTGGTAAAAAATAACTGGATGAGACAGTTATGCTAGAAGAGGAATAAAAGACATGAAAGAGAACAAGGTAAATATCCGTGAGATGACAATGGAGGATTTTGAGGAGGTACATGCGCTGTGGATGGGAATCCACGGGTTTGGAATCCGGAGCATTGACGATTCGAAAGAAGGTGTGGAACGTTTTATCAGACGTAATCCGACTACCAGCATGGTGGCGTGCGAAAATGGCAGGATCGTCGGTGCGATTCTGTGTGGTCATGATGGAAGACGCGGATGTTTATATCATGTCTGCGTTCACGAAGATTACAGAAAGCAGGGCATTGGACAAAAGATGGTGGAGGCCTGTCTTGCAGCTTTAAAACGTGAACATGTCAATAAAGTAAATCTGATCGCCTTCAAAAAAAATGATGTTGGAAATCATTTCTGGCAGGGGATGGGATGGACATTCCGTGAGGATGTTAATTATTATGAATATGTCACAAATGAAGAAAACCAGACGGTATTTAATCCGTAAAAATACAATTTTCACACGCAGGATTTGAGCTACGCACAAACCTGAGATGCAAAAGAAAACTTTGTCTGCATTAGAAAGCAGTGCAGGAATGGAGGAAACGATGAAACAGATCAAAGGCGGAGTTACCGCAGCAAAAGGATTTGAAGCAGCAAGCACAGCAGCAGGAATCAAATATAAAGACAGAACAGATATGGCAATGATCTACAGCGAGGTTCCGTGTGCAGTGGCAGGTACATTTACCACAAATATTGTAAAGGCCGCTCCGGTAAAATGGGATCAGCATGTAGTCTATGACAGCAAAATGGCGCAGGCAGTTGTTGTCAATGCAGGTATCGCAAATGCATGTACCGGAGAAGAGGGAATGGGCTACTGTAAAGCAACCGCAGAAAAAGTAAACAATCTGCTTCATATCCCGACGGATGAGGTACTTGTGGCATCAACCGGAGTCATTGGTATGCAGCTTCCGATCGAACGTATCTGTGCGGGAGTTGAAACGATGGTTCCACAATTAAATGGCGATATCGAAAGCGGACATAAAGCTGCACTTGCGATCATGACAACGGATACGCATGAGAAAGAAGTGGCAGTTGAGATCGAACTTTCCGGTAAGACGGTCACGATCGGCGGCATGTGCAAAGGTTCCGGCATGATCCATCCGAATATGTGTACCATGTTAAGTTTTGTGACAACGGATGCTGCGATTTCACAGGAGTTGTTATTAGAAGCATTAAAAGCGGACGTGGAAGATACCTATAACATGATCTCTGTAGATGGCGATACATCCACAAATGACACCTGTCTTCTGCTGGCAAACGGAACGGCAGAAAATACAAAGATCACAGAGAAAAATGCGGATTATGAGACATTTACAAAAGCACTCCGTTTTGTCAACGAGACACTTGCAAAACAGATGGCAGGAGACGGAGAAGGTGCAACTGCATTGTTTGAAGTGAAAGTAGTCGGAGCTGAGACAAAAGAACAAGCAAAGATCTTAAGCAAATCCGTCATCACATCAAGCCTTACCAAGGCAGCTATCTATGGACATGATGCAAACTGGGGCAGAATCCTCTGTGCCATGGGCTACTCTGGTGCACAGTTTGATCCGGAAAAAGTAGACTTATTCTTTGAGAGTGCCGCAGGAAAAATGCAGATCATCAAAGACGGTGTCGCCGTCGATTACAGCGAAGAAGAAGCAACCAAAATCTTATCCGAGCCGGCAGTCACCGCCATCGCCGACATCAAAATGGGAGATGCAGAAGCTACCGCCTGGGGCTGCGATCTGACTTACGACTATGTAAAAATCAACGCCGACTACCGTTCATAAAAAGGCGTGCCTTCATTTTATCTGGCAGGTGGTCACAGCAAACAAAATATGGATAGAGTTTCGCACGGCAATATCAACATTTTATAGAGGGGAAGAGGAGAACCAAAGCAATGGAAGAAAATAACAATATGAAAGAAATTTTGCAGAAAGCCGAAGTGCTCATTGAAGCGCTCCCTTACATACAGCGTTTTAACCGTAAGATCATTGTGGTAAAATATGGTGGAAGCGCCATGGTAGATGAAGAATTAAAAAAACATGTCATCCAGGATGTTACCCTGTTAAAACTGGTTGGATTTAAACCAATTATTGTACACGGCGGTGGAAAAGAGATCAGCAAGTGGGTCGGAAAAGTCGGTATGGAGCCTGTATTTGTCAACGGACTGCGCAAAACAGACGAAGCGACCATGGAGATCGCTGAGATGGTGCTGAACAAAGTCAATAAGTCACTTGTGACACTGGTACAGGAACTTGGAGTAAATGCGGTCGGTATCAGTGGAAAAGATGGTGGACTTTTAAAAGTAGAGAAGAAATATTCAAACGGTGAGGATATCGGTTACGTTGGTGAAATCACTGAGGTAAATCCGCAGATCTTATATGATCTGTTAGAAAAAGATTTCCTGCCGATCATCTGTCCGGTCGGAATGGATGCAGAATACAACAGCTACAATATCAATGCGGATGATGCTGCATGTGCGATCGCAAAAGCAGTAAAGGCTGAAAAACTGGCATTTTTAACCGATATAGAGGGTGTTTACAAAGATCCGGAAGATAAAGATACCCTGATCTCTGAACTTCGTGTATCAGAAGCAAGAGAATTGATCGGGGATGGATTTATCGGTGGCGGCATGCTTCCGAAGTTAAATAACTGTATTGATGCAATCGAGAACGGTGTTTCAAGAGTCCATATCTTAGATGGACGTATCGCACACTGCCTGCTTCTTGAAATCTTTACAAACCGCGGAATCGGAACTGCTATATTAGGAGATAAGGAGACGAAGTTTTATTATGAATAAAGAAGGATATATAAGTGAAGCAGAGGAGAATATCCTCCATACATATAACCGGTTTTCATTGGTATTAGACCATGGAGAGGGAGTGTATCTGTACGATACAGATGGCAAAGAATATCTGGATTTCGCGGCAGGTATTGCTGTGCAGGCATTCGGATATGGTAATAAAGAGTATGGGGATGCATTAAAAACACAGATCGATAAAATTATGCATACGTCAAATCTTTATTATAATGTGCCGATCATCCATGCAGCAGAGCGGGTAAAAAAGGCAAGCGGTATGGACCGTGTATTCTTTACTAACAGTGGCACAGAAGCAATCGAAGGTGCGATCAAGGCTGCAAAAAAATATGCCTATACGAGAGATGGTCATGCAGGTCATGAGATCATTGCAATGAATCATTCTTTCCATGGAAGAAGCATCGGAGCGCTTTCCGTCACCGGCACTAAACATTACCAGGAACCGTTTGAACCACTGATGCCGGGTGTGAAATTTGCAGATTACAATGATCTCGACAGTGTGAAAAAGCTGATCACGGATAAAACCTGTGCGATCCTGTTTGAAACAGTACAGGGTGAGGGCGGTATTTATCCGGCGACGAAAGAGTTTATGGAAGGTGTAAGAAGCCTTTGTGATGAGCATGATATTTTACTGATATTAGATGAGATCCAGTGTGGTATGGGACGAACAGGAGAAATGTTTGCATGGCAGCATTATGGTGTGAAACCGGATATCATGACAAGTGCAAAAGCCCTTGGCTGCGGTGTACCGGTCGGAGCATTCATGATGACAGAGAGAGTAGCAGAAAAGTCCTTAAAACCGGGCGATCATGGAACAACTTATGGTGGAAATCCATTTGTAGGGGCTGCAGTTGACAAGGTGCTTGAGATGATGGAGCGCGACCATATCACGGATCATGTCAAAGAGATCGCACCATATCTGGAAGAAAAATTAGATGAACTGGTTGATTCTTATGATTTCTTAACGGCACGCAGAGGACTTGGACTGATGCAGGGCGTTGTATCCGAAAAACCGGTCGGACAGATCGCCGCAAAAGCACTTGAGGAAGGTCTGATCGTGATTACGGCGGGGGCGGATGTACTTCGTTTTGTACCGCCACTTATCATTGAGAAGAAACATGTAGATGAGATGATCGGAAAACTGAAAAAAGCTCTGGATCAGATGTAAGGATCATGGAATAGCTGACCTGTCTGCATGATTGATGAATGGATGAAAATAAGACTGCACACGGATGTGTGCAGTCTATTGTCGTAAAATGAGGAATAGGAAAGAGATTATGAAGAATGTACAGAAAAGAAGTGTAATTGCAGCCATAGTGGTATGTGCAGGAGCAGCCATTATGGCTGGTGTCGTTTCAAAACAGCCTGAAAAAGAAGCGGCATTTCGTTTGCCGGAAAAACAGACGGATGCAGAAGAACAACAGCCGGGTGCAGAAACAGATCCATATGATGCCGCAGAAACAGATCTGACGGTGTGGTATGAGGATGCATCTTATATGGATTTCTTTGAATATGCAGCAAGACAGTATTTTGCAAAGACCGGTGTTAAGGCAGTTTTTAAATGTCAGGATACATTAGATTATATCGGAATGATCTATGATGACACCATAAAAGGAGAGGATTATCCGGATGTTTATCTGCTGAATGGTGACGGACTTGAGGAGGCATATTTATATGGACTTGCCGCATTAAATGAGACACAAAAAGCATATGAAGGTGCATCACAAAAGGCATTGGAGGCTTCCTCTTACGAAGAAAAGCTGCTGGGATATCCGCTCAGTTATGATGCAAATGTGTTTGTTTATCAGAATGGATATTTTGAAAATCGGCCGGAATCACTGCAGGCAATTATTGATTATTCGAATGAGAATGAACCGGGTGAAAATGTGGAATACCTATTGGAGTGGGATGTAAATGATGCATTTTATGATTTCCCATTCATTGGCAACAGCGTGACATTTGAAAAAACAGCACCGGAAATGATGAATGTAACCTATGATGAGGATTTGTATCAGAAAGATCTTGAGTATTTTGAGACGATTCTTGGCTCATTTTCCCTGGATATCAATACAGTTTCCATGGACAGTATATTAGAACATTTTAAAGATGGAAAAACACTCTGTGCATTTGTGAACACAGATTCCCTGCAAAAATTAGATGATATATCTTATTCTGTGATGGAGATTCCGGCATTGAATGAGGAACTTCCATCTGTTGCATGTGCATCTACGGATATGCTGGTTGTTAATGATTTTTCAAAGAATGCGTCCGATGCAGCAGATTTTGCAGAGTTTGTGACTGTACAGCTTGCAGACGTGCTGCATGATATGAGTGGTCATTATTCCGTATTTTTATCGCAAAATGCGTCTGATGCGGAAAAAACTGCATATCAGGCATATGAGGATGCCATTTTACTGCCGGATTCCCAGGATGCAAAAGACTTCTGGGTAGGTTTAAAGGAAAAAATTGCCGAGTATTTTTAAATTTTATAAAAATAAATGAAATAAATTTTATACACTCTTGTAATAAATGAAAAATTTCGTTAAAATATAGAGAGTGGGCATTGAGGACTCCTTCTAATATAAGAGAAGGAGATGCTTATGATTAAAAAAATTATAAAAGTACTATGTTTTTCATGTTTCTGCCTGTTGGCAGCAGCATGTGGAGAAAGAGAAAACGTCTATTTTCAGACAGAAACATCTGTGGCTGGAACACAGCAGAACGAGGATGTGGCGGCGACAGAGATTATGGCAGAGAATAACGCGGATGATACACAGACGGCAGGGTCTGATAAAAAACGCTTTGTGTATATATGCGGAGCTGTAAATGTGCCAGGTGTTTATGAAGTGGAACAGAATGCAAGACTCTATGAGGTGGTTGAAGCTGCCGGTGGTCTGAGGGAGGATGCGGCAGAAGAGTCTGTCAATCAGGCACGTCAGATTGAGGACGGAGAGATGATACGCATCCTGACACAGGAAGAGGCAGCGCAGGCTGGTGATGAAGAAGCAGGGGAAGGGGCAGAGAATGACGTGAAAGCAGAAACAGCAAATGATTCAGACGGCAGGATCGATCTGAATCTTGCAACTGTGGCAGAACTCATGACGCTTCCCGGAATTGGTCAGGCAAAAGCGGACAGTATTGTCCGTTACCGCGAGAAGAATGGTGCTTTTTCTTCTATAGAGGAGATCAAGCAGGTAGAGGGAATCAAAGAGGGCGTTTATAATCGAATAAAAGATAATATAAAGGTGAAGTAAAATGGCAAAAAAGGTTCTTGTTGTAGATGATGAAAAGTTAATTGTAAAGGGTATCCGGTTCAGCCTTGAACAGGACGGAATGGAAGTAGACTGCGCATATGACGGGGAAGAAGCATTAAAAATGGCAACCGAAAATGCTTATGATATGGTGCTGCTTGATATCATGCTTCCGAAGATGGACGGATTTGAAGTATGCCAGCACATCAGGGAGTTTTCTAATATGCCGATCGTCATGCTTACCGCAAAGGGAGATGACATGGATAAGATCTTAGGTCTGGAGTATGGCGCAGATGATTATATCACAAAACCATTTAATATCCTTGAAGTAAAAGCAAGAATTAAGGCGATCATGCGGCGTACAGCAGCAAGTCAGCCGAAAAAAGAGGACAGCAAAGTCATAGAAGCGGGAGATCTGAAATTAGACTGTGAGAGTAGGAGACTCTTTATTTTAGGAAAAGAAGTGAATCTTACTGCAAAAGAGTTTGATCTGTTAGAACTTCTTGTCAATAACCCAAACAAAGTCTATGGCAGGGAGAACCTTTTGAATCTTGTGTGGGGATACGAATATCCGGGAGATGTGCGTACAGTGGATGTTCATGTGAGACGTCTGAGAGAAAAGATCGAGAGTAATCCGAGTGAGCCGAAGTATGTGCATACCAAATGGGGTGTTGGATATTATTATTCTCAGAATTAGTAAGGTGCAGCCATGACGAAATTAAAAAAATTTACCGATTTTCTGAACAGCCTGAGATTCAGGCTGATTCTTTTACTTATTCTTATAGGTGTGATACCGTGTGTTCTGTTACGGATTGGGATGCTGAATTCATATGAAAACAGGGCTGTTTCACTTCGAACCAGTGAAATCTTAAGTCAGGCGAAAATTTTAGCAAATCAGATCGTGTCAAATGATTATCTGGAAAATTCCGGTTCTCCTACTATCAATGCGCAGTTAGAGCAGCTTTCTACTATTTATGACGGACGTGTCATGATCATCAGCGACACGTTTCAGGTAGTGAAAGATACTTATAAGCTCGATGAAAAAAAGACGATCATTTCAGAGGAAGTCATTAAGAGTTTTTATGGAGAAGAGATTACAAAATATGATTCGAAATATCGTTATATTGAGATGACGATACCACTTGTGCGCACAGATCAGGAAAACGAAAGCAGACAGGTGATCGGTGTCATGATGGTAAGTGTATCGACGGACACAATCAGTCTGAATTTAGAATATCTTGCAACCAATACAAGGATTATTGAATTGATCTGTATTTTTTCGGTTATTTTTGCGAGTGTGATCATTGCAGGGCAGATGGTGAAACCATTTCATAAGATGTCAAAATCGATCGATGAGATTCAGACAGGTTATGGAGAGGATGCACTTTCTGTCAATGATTATACAGAAACCAGAATGATCAGTGAGAAGTTTAATAAAATGTTGGGAAGGATGAAGGTGTTAGACGATTCGAGACAGGAATTTGTATCGAATGTGTCGCATGAATTAAAAACACCGCTTACTTCCATGAAGGTGCTGGCGGATTCCATCAACAGTATGGAGGATGCTCCGATAGAGCTTTATAAAGAGTTTATGGGAGATATCGGTAACGAGGTGGATCGTGAGACGAAGATTATCAATGATCTGCTTTCCCTGGTCAAGATGGACAAGGCAGCAGGGGATTTAAATATCACGAATATTAATATTAATGAATTGTTAGAGCAGATTTTAAAACGCCTGCGTCCGATCGCAGATAAGCAGAAAGTGGAGCTTGTGCTTGAGAGTTTCCGGCCGGTCAGTGCTGATGTCGATGAGGTCAAGATCACGCTTGCCTTTACCAACCTGATTGAAAATGCGATCAAGTATAACAAAGAAGATGGCTGGGTACATGTTTCGCTGAATGCTGATCATCAGTATTTTTATCTGAAAGTTGAGGATTCCGGAATCGGAATACCGGAAGATTCCTTAGAACATATTTATGAACGTTTTTACCGCGTGGACAAGTCACATTCCAGAGAGATCGGTGGAACAGGACTTGGTCTTGCCATAACGCGAAATGCAGTGCTGATGCATCGTGGTGCGATCAAGGTATTCAGTACAGAGGGAGAGGGAACGATCTTTAATGTTCGTATTCCGCTCAACTATATTTCATAACAGATTGGATCTATTGAAAATGAAAGGTCAGATTATGGATAAAAAAATAATTATCCTGTTGTCAGGATTTATTCTGGCAGTTATTTTGCTGACAGGATGTGGAAACAATGAGGTAGCCAGTGAATATCATATTGAATATCTGAATAAAGAAAAAACAAAAATCGTAGATGTTCCTTATGAGCCACAGGCTTCCGATACGCAAGGTTTGATCGAAGAATTTTTAGCAAAGTTAAGCTCGGATTCTGACAATGTTGAGTACCGTAAACCGATACCAAACGGGGTGGAGGTTACCGATTATTCACTTGACGGTGTAATGCTTTCGATTCATTTTGATGCAGATTACAGCAGTATGGCAGAGGTGGAGGAGGTATTGTGCCGGGCAGCAGTTGTTCTTACAATGACGCAGATTCCTGGGGTGGACTGCGTATCATTTTATGTGGCGGACGCACCACTTACGGACGTCAGAGGCAATATTGTCGGAAGTATGAATCAGGACAGCTTTATTGAGAATCCGGGGGAACAGATTAATTCCATTCAGTGTACGACATTAAAACTTTATTTTGCAAATGAAGCCGGTGATGGTCTGGTAGAAGAGACAAGAAGTGACGTATATTACAGCAGCAATGTGTCAATGGAAAAACTGATCATGGAACAGCTACTGGAGGGACCACAGACAGAGGGGGCGAAGTCTGCAATCCCGGCAGGAACAAAACTGATCAATGTATCAGTGGTGGATGGTGTCTGCTATGTGAGTCTGGATGAAAACTTTAAAAATCAGGATTATCAGGTAAATGAGGCAGTTGTCATTTATTCAATCGTGGATTCCCTGACAGAATTGTCTACGATCAGTAAAGTACAGATCTCAGTCAACGGAGATACCAGTGGCACTTACCGTGATAATTTTAAATTGAGCGACATGTATGACAGGAATCTTGATTATGTCGTTACACTGGAGGAGACAGGAACAACAGAGGAGGAGTAGATTGGGGAAAAGACCATTTTTGGAAATGGCGGCCGGGTTTATCTGCGGTATTTTCATTGCAGTATATGGAAAACCGTGGATGATCGTGCCCGGATGTATTGGAATTTTGTTATGGACGGCAATCCTGGCGGGATATAGTCTGGGGCGGCCGGAGAATGACAGATATCCTGCCTGGAAGCGGCGATGCTGCGTGGGGGTGTTATGTGCGGCATTTTTTTCCCTGGGCTGGTATCATTGCCGGGCGGTGCAGGCGGCAGAAAATCAGTATTTGCCGTATTTAGAGGATGGAAAAGAAATCTTCTTAAAAGGAAAGATTGCAGGCAAAGAACAAAAAAAGGAACAGTACTTATACTATATGTCATCCTGTCAGATCAGACAGGATCTTAAAATCAAAGAATGGCAGAGGGTATCTGCAAACGTCATTATCTATTGTGAGTCCGACACATATTCTATCGGACAAACGCTTGTATTACATGGAAAAACAAAATTATTTAACCGGGCACGCAACGAGGGAAACTTTGATCAGGCGGCTTATTATAAAGCGCGGGGAATCTCATTTGCTGTAAATGATGTGGATGTAAAGAATGCATACGGAAAAAGGGATCGCATTGCAGAGACAATGTATGGATGGAAATATTACCTTGCTGGTGTGTATGAGTGCGCACTTGGAGCACGGGAGGGTGGAATTTTAAATACGATGCTTCTGGGAGAGAAAAATCTTTTGGATGCAGAGATAAAACAGCTTTACCGTACGTCCGGAATTTCACATATTCTGGCGATATCAGGTCTGCATATATCTATGATCGGTATGACATTTTACCGTTTTTTGCGAAAGAGAAGTCTTGGTTTCTGGGGAGCGGGAATTTTTGCAGCAGTTTTTATGGTTTCATATGGTCTGATGACAGGAATGGGATATTCGTCTTTCCGGGCAGTCAGTATGTTTTGTATTCTTCTGCTGGCACAGGCAGTGGGACGAAGCTATGATTCGTTAAATGCAATGGGTTTTGCAGCACTGCTCATTCTGTGGAAACAGCCGTTTGCACTATGTGATGCAGGTTTTCAGTTTTCGTTTATTGCGGTATCTGGTGTGGTCTGGGCTGGAAAAATCGTTCAAAGTGCATACCAGGGGCATGTATTGTTACAGAAAATTGCTATGGGATTCGTACTTCAGCTTGTAATACTGCCGGTCACAGCGTGGTACTTTTTTGAAATTCCGGTATATGCGATGCTGATAAATCTGCTTGTGCTGCCGTTTGTCGGTATTGCGCTGGCATCAGGGATAGCGGGAGGCCTGCTGGGAAGTGTCGTGATACCAAAGACGGCAGTGTTATCCGGGGGATCACTGGTTTCTGCTATAGAAACCCTGCCGCATATGTACAACGGTATGGGATGGAAATGGAAGATGGTACGTATCGTATTGTTACCATGTCATGTGATCTTAAGCGGCTGTGAAAAAATCTGTACGATCGCATCGGATCTGCCCAAAGCAATGGTAATTACAGGAAGACCATCCGCAGTAAGAATAGTGCTATATTATCTGTTGCTGCTTGGAGGACTTTTTTTACTTTTCTGTGTGACAAAACGACAGGAAAAAGAGTCACATGGGTGGATACCTTTTATCTGTGGTTTTAGTCTGCTTGTTTTTTTGTTTGTACCATTTCAAAAAGACATGAAACTCACTGTGCTTGATGTCGGACAGGGTGACGGAATTTATCTGCATACGGACAATGGATATGATGTTTTTATAGACGGTGGAAGTACGGATGTGCAGAGTGTGGGAAAATACCGCATCTTACCATATTTAAAGTCAAATGGTGTAAAAGAAATCGATTATTGGTTTGTATCCCACACGGATCAGGATCATATATCCGGTCTGTCGGAACTTTTTGAAGAAAGATACAGGATCAGAAATCTCGTATTTTGGAGGGGAATGGTACAGGATGAAAGTTATAAGAAGCTGGTTTTGCTTGCAAAAGAACATGGAACAAATATATGTACAATGAACCGTGAGGATATATTATTTCTTGGAGAAGGAAAGATAACAGCCATTTCACCGGAATACTATGCAGGAGATGAAAAAAGGAGTGATACATCTGCGGATAAAAATGAGGAATCACTTGTGCTATTATATGAGGAAAAAGGTTTTTCGGCACTGTTTACCGGCGATATAGGGGAAATGCAGGAAAAAAAGATTTTAAACTGGTTAAAAGTTTCTGATATCGATTTTTACAAGGCAGCTCACCATGGCTCAAAATATTCAAATACAAGATCATTTTTGAACGCAGTATCGCCGCGGATTTCTGTTATTTCCTGTGCGAAAAGGAACCGGTATGGTCATCCGGGCAAAGAAGCGGTTGAAAATATAAAAGATACGGGAAGTTCCTTGTTTTATACGATGGAAGATGGTCAGATCACTGTGACACGGTCAAAGAAACATGCGCTTACAGTACAAAAATATCTGGTGCCGGATAAGCAGTTTGTATTTGTAAGGTAATGTATGCTATACTGTGATAAAGCGAAACGGACAAAAAGGGATGGAATAAAATGAAAACGATTGATGAGGATATTAAGAGCGGAAATTTCAAACAGATCTATCTGTTGTATGGAACGGAAGCATATTTAAAGAAACAATACAAAGATAAACTGAAAAATGCAATGGCAGCGCCGGATGATACCATGAATTTTACGAGGTTTGAAGGGAAAAATATCAATCCGAAAGAAGTGATCGATCTTGCCGAGACACTGCCTTTTTTTGCGGATAAAAGAGTCATACTGATCGAGGACAGTGGCTTTTTTAAAAGTTCCTGTGAGGATCTTGCCGAATATCTGTCACAGGTGGCGCCAGCGACACATTTTATCTTTGTGGAGGAGGAAGCAGATAAGCGTTCGAAAATGTATAAAGCGGTTAAAAATAATGGAAAAATCGTAGAATTTTCGGCACAGAGTGAGGAACTTTTGACACGCTGGATTCTGACGAGACTAAAGAAAGAGGGGAAAAATATCACCGGTTCTGTGATGCAGCTATTTTTAAGCAGGACAGGAACGGACATGGGAAATATCGACAGGGAATTAGAGAAGCTGATCTGTTATGCTCTGGATCGAGATGTGATCACAACGGAAGATGTGATGGCAGTTACGACAGAACAGACCACCAATAAGATATTTGAGATGGTCAATGCGATAGCGGAGCATAACAAACGCAGAGCACTGGATCTTTACTATGATCTTCTGACGTTGAAAGAACCGCCGATGCGTATCATGTTTCTGATCACCAGACAGTTTCAGATCCTTTTGAATGTGCGTGATATGGCAGGACGAGGGATGGACAACCAGACAATCGCGAAAAATGCAGGAATACCTCCGTTTGCAGTAAAAAAGAATATTTCACAGGCAAAAGGATTTACGATGGCACAGTTGAAGATGGCGCTTTATGATGGAGTGGATTTAGAAGAGTCTGTAAAAACAGGGCGGATGAATGACCAGATGGCAGTGGAACTTTTTATCATGAAGTACAGCAGTACGAAGAGATAAGTCAAAAAAAACACCAGTATGACGGTACTGGTGTTTTTTATTATGTGGTCGGGTTAAAACCACATACAAGTTTTATCTATGTTTCAAAAATTAAGCTAATCCGTTAACAAGTTTTGTTAAACGGGAAACTTTTCTAGCAGAATTGTTCTTGTGGTAAATTCCTTTAGAAGAAGCGCTCTCGATGGTTGAGATAGCAACTGTTAAAGCAGCTTTTGCAGCCTCTTTATCATTTGCAGCCACTGCAGCCTCAACTTTTTTAATAGAAGTCTTAACTTCGCTTCTGATCGCTTTGTTTCTAGCAGCTCTTGTCTCTGTTACTAAAATTCTTTTCTTTGCAGATTTAATGTTAGCCAATCCGTACACCTCCAATTTGTAATCGTTATTGTTCATGATTGTTACATTAAAGCCGGACACGGACAGTTCAATGTAAACATACTGGTATATTATAGGTCAGTATATTTTTGTTGTCAAGTATAAAACAGCAAAATAATGAGAAATTATGGATATTTTTTTCACAGATTTGAAATAATATAGGCAGAGATAACAGATGCCGGGAGCAGGGCATTGGGATATAGGGGGAATTTATGTATCAGATCCGGACAGATTTAGCACTTGAAACGCAGGAAAAAATGCAGGAAGATCATGTTGATTTAAAGGGAGTCCGCTTTTTAGAAGAGAAAGTAGATAAAAATATCACGATCAGCACAGTGGTCATTGAAACAGAAAACGGTGCAAAGACGATGGGAAAACCAAAGGGAACCTATATTACGATCGAGGCGGGAAATATGGATGAGGAGGACGAGGATTACCACAGAGAGATATCTGTGCAGCTTGCACAGATCATTCGTAAGCTGATACGGGACAGAAAAGAAGAAATGTCAGTGTTGGTTGTAGGACTTGGAAACCGTGAAGTTACACCAGATGCGTTAGGCCCCCGTGTGGTGGACAACCTGTTTATCACAAGACACATTATAAAAGAGTATGGAAAATATGCATTCGGGGAAAAAAATGTAAACCGGATCAGCAGCATCGTACCGGGAGTTATGGCACAGACGGGGATGGAAAGCCTTGAGATCATTCACGGGATCATTGATGAGACAAAACCGGATATTGTCATTGTTATTGATGCGTTAGCTGCGCGGAGTACCAAAAGGTTAAACCGGACGATCCAGGTTACAGATACCGGAATTAACCCAGGCAGCGGAGTTGGAAATCACAGACACGGCCTGAATAAAAAGAGTCTAGGGGTTCCGGTGATCTCAATCGGGATACCGACGGTTGTGGATGCTGCGACCATCGTCAATGACACGATGTTTAATCTGATCGCAGCTATGAGCCAGAGCAGAGCTTTTGATAAGCTGGGAGATTCGTTAAAGGAACTGAATGATGGGGAAAAATATGAATTGATCAGGGAACTGCTCTCACCGAATTTAAATGCGATGTTTGTGACACCAAAAGATATCGATGAGTCAGTGAAAAGATTAAGTTTCACGATCTCTGAGGGCATCAATATCGCATTTATGGGTGAAATGCTGCCGGTATAAATGGATGGGATACTGACATAATGAAAATTGAAAGAGCATACAGTGTAGTATGTATGCTTATCGTTATCGGTCTTTAAAAAAGAAAAAAATAAAAGCAGCCGTCTGGCTATGGATATTGTTATCGGCTTTCATTGCGCTGCTGATACAGACAGATAAATCCTTTCTGACAAAACTGGGAGAGGAGGGGGCAGAAAGCTGTTGTGAAAAAGTACTTGAATTTTATCTTCCCGGCCTGTCATACAGCATAAAGGATGAAAATGAGTGGTCTTTGGTGGAAAAAGTGATCGGTGTACTTTTTTCGGAGGAGGATGTCAATACAGAAAGTGAATCATATAAAACCCAGATCGAGAGTGATCTGTCTTATGAGACAATCTTAGCGCGGGAGGCTGCAGATGAAAACTATGTGGATGAAAAGACTGGGAAAGTGATACCATCTGTCGGAAGCGCAGATGGTACGAGCCTGCCAGATGATGAAAAAGAGGTTGAGAATACAAAAGAGAATGTGGAAGAACAAGACATGGCACAAGATCAGACTTTGAAAGATACAGACAGTAAAGAAGCGGCAGCAGTGGCAGATGGTAAAGTGGTCACGTTTGCCAGGGAAAAGCTGGATGATTTTGATTATCTGATCCAGAATTTTTATCAGGTAGATAATACGACAACAATCGGGAGCACACAGCTTAATGCAGATGCCCTGCTTGGAAAGGATGTGCGTTTAAGCCATGATGCATCCACACCGCAGATTCTGATCTATCACACACATTCACAGGAAGGATATGCAGATTCTGTCCCTGGTGATGCTTCCATGACGGTGGTGGGTGTCGGAGATTATCTGACAGAGCTTCTGACACAAAAATATGGTTTTTCTGTTATCCACCACACGGGGCAGTATGATGTCGGAGACAGAGATCATGCTTATGCAAAAGCGGGGCCTGCGTTAGAACAGATTTTAGCGGAGAATCAGAGTATTGAGGTTGTGATCGATCTGCATCGTGACGGCGTTGGGGACAATACAAGGCTGGTGACAGAACAAAACGGTGTGCAGATGGCACAGGTGATGTTTTTTAATGGGTTAAGCCGTACGACGAAAACAGGTGATATCGAATATCTGTATAATCCTTATATCGCAGATAATCTGGCGGTATCGTTTCAGATGCAGCTAAAGGCGGCGGAATATTATCCGGGATTTACCAGAAGAATTTACCTGAAAGGGTACCGCTACAATATGCACTATTGCCCGAAAACGCTCCTGATTGAGGTTGGGGCACAGACGAATACACTCGAAGAAGCAAAAAATGCAATGGTGCCGCTTGCTGATCTGCTCAATAAAGTATTGACGGGACCACAGTAGAAAAGTAAAATATTCGTAAAAATGTAAAAAAATGGGGTAATACATAAGATGGATGCTTTGTTACATTTAGATGGCAATATTTTATTATGGATACAGGAGCATGTGAGAAATGATATGCTGACACCTGTGATGAAATTTATCACACATTTGGGAGACGCCGGATGGATCTGGATCGCACTCACAGTTTTGTTTCTGCTTTTAAAAAAGATGCGAAAGACCGGGCTGCTTATGACGTGTTCACTGATTGGATCTTTGATCATTAATAACCTTATTCTCAAAAATCTGGTTGCCAGAACAAGACCTTATGAGGCAGTGGATGGATTGCAGCGTATCATAGAAGCGCAGAAGGATCTGTCATTTCCATCTGGTCATACCGGCAGTTCGTTTGCGGCAGCAGTTGTTATTTTTCTCACATGTCCGCGAAAGATCGGAGTACCGGCTCTGCTCCTCGCATTCCTGATCATGTTCTCAAGGCTTTATGTCGGGGTTCATTATCCGACGGACGTTCTTGCCGGAATGGTCACAGGAACACTGATCGCGGTGCTGGTATGTGCGGTATACCGGAGAAAGTTTCCGGACAATGATGTGCAGAAATTCTGAAATATTTTGTTACATGAATTGGAAAATGGCTTGAAAAGTCAAAAATAAAAGACTTTTCAAGCCATTTTTTATATGGAAAGATGATATTTTTCCATCCAGTAATTTAGCTGTATAAAGTAAGCTAAAAGCTGGGGACCTGCCATGAGCTGTCCAAACCAGGGCTTTCCATATTCTTTTGGAGATTCCATAAATTTTTTAACTTTCTTTTTGTCAATAAGCGGAAGAATGGGAGCATTGCTGTCTGCTAAAATATCCGTCATTCGTGAGATCAGAATTTTTTCATAACCCGGATGATAGGTCTTGGGGTAAGGACTTTTTTTGCGGTGCAGCAGTTCAGGCGGCAGAAGATCACAGAAGGCATCGCGTAAAAGGGATTTTTCTACACCGCCCTGGTATTTCATTTCCCAGGGGACGTTGTATACATAATCGATAATGCGATGGTCAGCAAATGGAACCCTCGCTTCAAGACCGGAATACATACTGGTGCGGTCCATGCGGTCGAGCAGTGTCTGCATAAACCATTTGATATTCAGGTAGGCGATCTCTCTGCGTCTGTATTCTTCGGCAGTTTCGTCCGGAAGATGTGGTGTCTTTTTTAAAGATTCTTCGTATCTGGCATGGGAATAAGAAGAAAGATCAAGATTCTTTACGACATCATCGGCAAGAAAAACAGTACGGGCATTTGTATCTGCAGACCATGGAAAACCGTCCTGATGCATCAGCTCTTTGCGGTAAAACCATGGATAGCCGCCGAAAATTTCGTCAGCACATTCTCCGGTCAGTGTTACCTTGTTCTGTTTTTTTACGAGTGAACAAAAATAAAGCAAAGAGGCATCCACGTCCGTCATACCAGGCATATCTTTCGCATCTACGGCAGTATAGAGCATGTCGGCAAGTGTTTCCTGTGTACATTCCAGATAGGTATGGTTTGTTTTACAATGCTTTAACATGCAGTTTACATATGGAAGATCGCGTTCCGGCTGAAAGGAATTGGATTGGAAATAAATATCATTTTCCGTAAAATCGAAGGAAAAAGTATTTAGGGTTTTGCCATGTGCGGTCTGGTAAGATGCGGCAAGGGCAGTAACGATGCTTGAATCAATGCCGCCGGATAAAAATGTACAGATCGGTACATCGGATACCATCTGCCGTTTTACAGTATCGCGTATGAGGAAAGATACATGTGCTACTGTATCTTTATAGGAGTCCGTATGAGGCAGACATTTCAGATCCCAGTAGATGGTGTCGGAAAGACCGGAGGTGTTAAAACACATGTAATGACCGGGCAGAACTTCGCAGATGCCGCGGAAAATCCCATAGCCGGGTGTGCGTGCAGGACCAACCGCAAGCAGTTCCCTTAAGCTGTTTTTGTCGATGGAAGGTGTCAGATCCGGAAAACAAAATAAGGCTTTGGGTTCGGAAGCAAAAACCAGTTCGTTGTCTTTTACAGAATAAAAAAGAGGTTTTGTTCCTACCCTGTCGCGATAGAGTAAAAGCTGTCCGGTGGCACCATCCCAGATGGCAAAAGCAAAAATTCCGTTTAAGTGAGAGACAAAGGAAGCACCGAAATGCATATAGGCATATAAGATCACTTCTGTATCAGAGGTTGTAAGAAAGTCAAATCCTGCAGCGGTAAGTTCTGGTATCAGTTCATCGGTATTATAGATTTCTCCGTTGTAGGCGATAGCATAATCAGCACCGTTGTGGTGGCGTATCATAGGCTGGGCACCGTGCGTAATATCACGGATGGAAAGTCTCTGATGTGACAGGCCGGCATGCGGTGCCAGATAGATACCGGAAGCGTCGCCGCCACGGTGTATCAGTTTTTGATGCATGGAGATCAGTACATTCTCCCAAAAGGACTGTCTGTCCGTATAACAGCGTTTCAGACTGCAAAATCCTGCAATTCCGCACATAAGTTCACTCCATTTTTTGAAAACAGATTTATTCCCTGTTAGTATATGCAGACCCATTATATTTATGATAAATTGCTATCAAAAAAATGATAAAAACAGTCGGATTTCCCGGAAAAACTTGGAATTATATATTGGAATATGTTATACTTAATAAGTTATTATTTTTAATTGGAGGAAACGGCTTTGACGCTGGATAGTTTATATATTGGAGTTCCGATCGGAGCGTTTTTCTGCTTCCTGTTTATATTCTTTTCCTTCCTGAATGCGGCGGATGCAAAAGCAGTCAGGTATTTCAGACAGATTCTTTTATCCTGCCTGATATGGACAGGCGGCATGGTAATGATGCGTATGCAGATCATGCCTGGAATACGGTTCTGGTTTCATGTGTCGGTGTTCGGACTGTTGACGGTGCCGATTTTTATGTATGCCTTTTTGTTTTATATGCTGGAGATCAGAAAGAATGGATTCCTGATCGGATTTTGTATCGCTACTGCAGCAGCAATGGGGATCAATATTGCTACAGAGGTATTTATCCCGGAACCGGATATCGTCAGATATACGGATGGAAGTATAGGATATACTTATCATATATTGTGGGGAAGTTATCTGTTGGCAGTTGTGGAGGCAGGCGTGATCGTATATGCGACCGTTCTGGCACACAGGGCGATCGGCAATAAACTGGAAAAACGAAAGAAATTATTTCCTTTGCTGCTTGGGACAGTTTTGGTTTTGACCGGCAATCTTTTGGATGCATTGCCGGGCAATCAGTTCCCTTACGATATGCTCGGTGGCATTTTTATGGCGTTGTGTCTGTTGTATATCATGTGGCACAAGTATCTGTTTGATCTGTCAAACCGTATCGTGATCGGATGCATCTATTCTGTTGCACTGGCAGTCAGCCTTCTCCCGGTATTTAATTTTAATCATAATGCACAGAGGTATCTTGGCAGTGTATTGCCGGAAATGCAGCAGAAGATCATAGTGATCGTGCTTGGATTTATGGGATGGTCGTTGTTTATATTTTATCTGGCAAGAAAAATGGCAGAAGGAGTCATGCAGGGACAGAACAGAAAACAGATTGAAGTATTGCGTTGTTTTCAGAATGAGTCGGCATCCGTATTTCGGCAGGAAGAACTGTTTGATAAAATGATCGGTGTGGTAAATGAGATGTTTCCGGTAATTGATGTTTTTATCTTTACCAGAAATGAAAATAAATTTACACTCGCAAAAACAGGCAGTGGACAGATGCCGGGGCAGGAAGAACAGGATGAGATCGCAGCTATGCTGGAGGAACCGGGAATAGGCGAACGTTCTGAGATTTCCCTGATGAAGTATGACAATGAGATACAGGGGTTTATTTATATAAAACTCGAAAGGCGGACCAGACTCAATTATTTAGAGAGAGATTACTATTGGAGAATTGGATTATATGCCAGTGTATGTCTGAAAAATATCCGTACATATCAGGAAGTATATCAGATATCGATCCATGATGAACTGACAGGACTTTATAACCGGGGATATTTTAAAAAATTTCTGATGGAAAACTGGAAAGTGGGACAGCCGGTGGCTCTTTTGTATCTTGATCTGGATGATTTTAAGCTCTTTAACGAGCTGTATGGAGAAGAGTGTGGAGACCGTATCTTAAAATGGTGCGGGCATATCATAGAGAATACGGTAGGATGTCAGGGAGAAACGTTCCGGTTTGGATCAAATGAATATGTTGTTTTGATCAATTCGGGGGAAAAGAGAGAAGTTTCGTTGATCGCACAGAAAATACAGAAGAATTTCCTGATTGAGGATAAGGAAAAGCCGGATGTACTCCAGCCGGTCACTGCAAGTATCGGTATTGCATTTTATCCGGATACAGCTTCCGGAGAGGATGAGCTGCTCAGTCAGGCAGAACGTGCAAATTTTTATGCAAAACGGGATGGAAAGAACTGTATTAAAATTTATGGAGAACGCACGGAAGATGAGATCGAGGATCAGAAGGCAGAAAAACATTATGAACAGATCGCACCGACCATCTATGCACTTACTGCAGCAATTGATGCGAAGGATTCGTATACATTTGAGCATTCATGTCATGTATCGGATTATGCAGTTCTGCTTGCAAAGAAAATAGGACTTTCACCAGATGATATTGAAATTGTAAAAGAGGCGGGACTGCTTCATGATATCGGGAAAATCGGTATTCCGGAAAGTATCCTGAAAAAACAGGGAAGACTAAATGCTGAGGAATATGAGATCATGAAAACACATGTCACAAATTCGATTGAGATGATCCATTTCCTGCCTAATATGAACTATGTGATACCGGCTGTATTATCACATCATGAGAGATACGACGGAAAGGGATATCCGAGAGGTCTGAAAGGAGAAGATATCCCTTTGCTTGGACGTATACTTGCAGTGTGTGATTCGTTCGATGCGATGACAACAAAGCGTTCTTACAAGGAAGCAATGCCGGTAGATTATGCGATCAGTGAGTTAGAACGTAACAAGGGAACACAGTTTGATCCAAAGTTGTCAGAGGCATTTGTTGAACTGCTGAAAGAAGGAAAGATAGAGGTATAACTGCAGCCTGATTTAAAAATTAAGATTTATGAAAAATTTTTAAAAATTTTTTAAGATTGCGCTGTTTATGATGACAATGAAACGTTAATATGTTAAACTGACGAAGTGAAAAATGTTTTTATTTAAGGAGGAGTTTAATATGTGGAACAGAAGTGATTTAAAAAGCAATGCAAAACTTGCATTGAAAGCGAATTACTGGAAAGCGGTATTAGTTGGGTTGATCCTGTCGCTTATTTTGGGATCAGGTTCGACAGCTACCAGAAATTCAGCAAAGTCATCAACGGATGGAATGGCATACATGGACCCGGCAGTTTTATTTTCCGTGATCGGAATTATCTTAGCAGCGGTACTCGTTGCCATGGTGATCAGTATACTGCTCAGTATTTTTATCTGGAATCCGCTTGAGGTAGGATGCCAGAAATTCTTTGTAAACTGTAAATATGGCAATGCACAGTTAGGTGATCTGGCACACGGATTTAAAAACGGATATGCAAATATCGGTGTGATCATGTTCCTTCGCGGACTGTTTACCGCACTTTGGAGTTTGCTGTTTATCATTCCTGGTATTGTGAAAAGTTATGAATATATGATGATCCCATATCTGTTAGCAGAGCATCCGGAAATGACCAGACAGGAAGCATTTGCAGAGAGTAAGCGGATGATGGATGGAAATAAATGGAATGCATTTGTTTTAGATCTTTCATTTATCGGCTGGACATTGTTAGGCATCTGCACAGTCGGTATTCTTCTGGTATTTTATGTAGAACCATACATATATCTGACACATGCAGAGTTATATCATGCATTAAAAAACAATAATAAGTCGGTAGAATTTTAAAAATAAAAACAATAAGTCATAAAATCCCCCGCAGCCGCATTTCTAATAAGTAAAGGAGTGCGATCGCGGGGGATTTTTATGTCCAATGAGAAAATAGAAAATCTGTTGAATCTTGCACTCGATGCGACAGAGCAGGAACGCGAAAAGTCGTTAGATCTTGATACAGGATACGACAAGGAGGAACGAACATGGGAAGTGATCGTGAAGTTTGGAGGAACGGAGGAATCGTTAAAAAGACTGCTTGCACAAAATTTTCCAAAGGAATACGACCGGATAAAAATTACGAATCTGCGGAATGAGTATGCGATCCTGCTTTTGCCGGAGCACATTGTGGAGCTGGTGGCGGCGCTGACAGAGATCGAATATATGGAGAAACCGAAACTTTTGTTTTTTGCAGTGAATAATGGCAGACGTGTGTCGTGCATCAATCCTCTGCAGACCGGACAGATGCAGGGAGGAACAGCCGGAAGGAATGATTTAAGTGGAACCGGCGTAATCGTGGCAGTGATCGATTCCGGGATTGATTATGCACATCCTGATTTCCGGAATGCGGACGGAACGACCAGAATCTTAGATCTCTGGGATCAGACGATTCCAGCAGGCAGTGTGGCAGATCCATTGTCTGAAGAAAACGCGGAACAGTCATTTTTAGAGGCCCCGGCAGGGTATTTTCTTGGAACAGAATTTCCGCAGGCAATGATAAACCGCGCATTAGAGCAGACGACGGAAAGAGAGCGGTATGCGGTATGTCCCAGCCGTGATATTTCAGGACACGGCACCCATGTGACGGGGATTGCAGCCGGAAATGGTATAGCCTCGCAGGGACGGTACAGGGGAGTAGCATATGAGAGTCCGCTTCTGATCGTTAAATTAGGAACACCGGGTGAGCGGTCTTTTCCAAGAACGACAGAACTGATGCAGGCGGTAGATTACTGTATCAGAAAAGCACAGGAGTATGGGATGCCTGTCGTTTTAAACTTAAGTTTTGGAAATAATTATGGTTCACATTCCGGCAATTCCCTGCTGGAAAGTTATCTTGATGATATGGCAGATTACTGGCGCACATCAATTATTACCGGCAGCGGGAATGAAGGGGCATCGGCGGTGCATGCAGCAGGAACCCTGCGCGAAAATGTTACGGAAGAAGTTGAGGTTGCAGTGAGCGGATATGAAATATCACTGAATCTGCAGATCTGGAAAAATTACGCGGATGAGATTGCAGTTTCTTTAATTCATCCTGACGGAAGCAAAGCCGGACCGATCCAGCAGATTTTAGGGCCACAGCGTTTCCGGCTGGGGAATACAGATGTTTTGCTTTATTATGGGGAACCGAGTCCGTACAGTCCTTATCAGGAAATTTATTTTGAACTGCTTCCGACAGACGATTTTATTGACAGTGGTATCTGGACAATACAGTTGCTGCCACAGAAAATCGCAGTTGGAAATTATGATATGTGGCTGCCGGCAGGCGGTGTTTTAAATGAAGGTACCGGATTTGTGCTGCCGTCGGTGGAAACGACTTTAACCATTCCATCGACAGCAGCGCGGGTGATCACAGTTGGAGCCTACGATGGCTATTTTGACCGCGCAGCAGCGTTTTCAGGGCGTGGTTATACGCGTGAGACAAATCAGGTCAAACCGGATCTTGTGGCACCTGGTGTGGATATTACTTCCTGTGCACCGGGGGGCGGGTATGTGGTAAGGAGTGGGACATCGATGGCAACTCCCTTTGTGTCAGGTGGGGCAGCACTGCTGATGCAGTGGGGAATCGTGAATAAAAATGATCTGTATCTGTATGGTGAAAAAATGAAAGCATATCTGATCAAGGGGGCAAGGAGACTTCCTGCGATGCAGTACTATCCCAATCCGGTGTTTGGATGGGGAGCACTCTGCGTGGCACAGAGTCTGCCGGATTGAAACCAGAAGTTGTGGAATGGAGACCAGTATGAATATAGGATTTATGTTACTGGGGATAACAGGAATAGCATACGGGATACTGTTAATACGGATCGGATTTGGCAAATGGAGAAGGCGCATCCGTTGTAAAGTACCTGTTGAAGCAGTGTTTGAGCGGACTGTGACAAAGAAAACAGGGGATCATGTCAGAACATATGCGGTGTTTTCTTATGTCTATCATGAAGAAAAATTTCGCCAGTGTACGATGGAGCGGCTTTCACGCAGAGAAAAAAGTTCACTGGAAAAAGGAAAAACTTATGTGATCCGGATCAATGAGGAAAATCCAAAAAAACTATGTTATCTGCGGAAAAATTTTCAGATGGAAGATCTGTTTACATTTTTCTTAGGTGTTGCATTTTTATTAAGCGGTCTTTTTTATCTGCTGCAGGGAATGTTTTTTTAAAATCAGTTGCCGAAAACATATTTTTGATTATAATAGAAATAAGAACACTTTGCTGTGCTAATGTGTGACAGTGCAAGAAGCTATCACACAACAGTTTGAAAAAATAGGAAATGAGGAAGATACGAATGGCAGAAAAATACGAATTATGGGATATTTATAATGAGAAGAAAGAGCGCACAGGCAGAACGATGAAACGAAATGACTGGTGCTTAAAAGATGGCGAATATCATCTTACCGTACTTGGCGTGATAAAAAGAACGGATGGGCGTTTCCTGATCACGAAGCGTGTTATGACAAAAGCATGGGCACCGGGCTGCTGGGAAGTTTCCGGTGGTGCTGCGATGGCGGGAGAGGATTCTAAGACCGCGGTACTTCGGGAGATTAAGGAGGAAACCGGACTGGATGTCTCTGCGTGGGACGGCGGATATCTGTTTACCTACCGCAGGGATAATCCGGGAGAAGGAGATAACTATTTTGTGGATGTATACCGTTTTTCCGCAGATTTTGATGAGTCGGACATCAGCCTCCAGGAGGAAGAAACAGATGGGTATATGTTTGCTTCCACGGAGGAGATTAAAAAACTTGGGGAAGAAGGAAAATTCCTCCATTATGACAGCATCAGACAGGCTTTTGCCTAATCAATAATGTGATGGTTTAACCATTTTCTTCCGTGGAAGCGGAGTGAAAATACAATTCCACGGATCGTCCAGTCGGCAAACATACCGATCCAGACGGCGATCGGTCCAAAGCCCCATACACGGCAGAGATAAATGCAGAGGCTTACACGGCACAGCCACATCGTGCAGCAGGAAGTGATCATGGAGAATTTTACATCTCCGGCTGCACGCATTCCATATGCGGGGATAAAAGAAAGCACCCAGGAGATTGGTTTTGTGATCGTGATAAAAATGACCATTTTAAAACAAAGGCTGGCACTTTCTGCTTCCATACCGCCTAAGAGGGTGATCGGTTTCGTCAGTGCGAGCACGGTAAGACAACTGATCACGATCGCTGCTTGGGCAAGCCAGGACAGCTTTTTAATGTAATAGATGACTTCATCTTTTCTGCCGGCACCGAGACACTGACCGACTACGGTCATCAGACCGATACCGATACCGATCGCGGCGACACCGTTTAGATTTTCCAGAATATTTGTCATTGCCTGTGCTGCGATCGCGACGGTTCCAAGGGTGGAAACTGTGGACTGGATGGCGAGTTTACCGAACTGAAACATACTGTTCTCGATTCCGGATGGGATACCGATGAACAGTATTTTCTTTATGAGAGAAAAATCAGGACGGATGGAGGCATAATTTTTAATAAAGATTGGCTCATCTTCACTGCGCAGCTTATAGATCACGACAATAGCGCAGAAAATACGGGATGCAAGAGTTGAAATTGCAGCACCTTCCACGCCCATTCCGAAAACAAAGATCAAAAGGGCATTTCCACCGATGTTTAAAAAGTTGGATATGATGGAAATGATCATCGGTTCCCTGCTGTTATTCTGTGCACGCATGATCGAAGCACCGGCGTCATATAATCCGATAAAAGGAAAGGACAACAGCGTGAACAGAAAATAAATCTGTGAGTTTTCCATAACATCTGCTTCTACGGCACCGAAGATTGCACGGAGTAGTGGACCGCGGAACAAAAGGCAGATGACGGATAAGGTCACCGATAAAACAGTCATGACAAAGAGTACCTGTCTGGCAGATTCATTGGCGGCTTTTTTATTGCTGCTTCCAAGATACTGGGAACAGAGGATCGCACCTCCTGCCGCGAGTGCGGAGAGTGCCTGGATCACTAAGACATTGATGGAATCTACGAGAGATACTGCAGAAATAGCTGCAGATCCGACATTGCTGACCATCATTGTATCGGCAGTTCCCATCAGGGAGGAAAGCAGCTGCTCTACAATGATCGGAACTAAAAGTTTCCGCAGATCCTGGTTGCTGTATAAATGAGTAATGGATGTATTTGTTTTCATAAAAATTCCTATTCCTGATTGTGAAAATTTATTTTTACGAAAGTTATTCTAGCACCTTAGTCATAGTTTTTCTACTTGTTATAAAATACTTTTCATGAGAAAATGGCACTGTATTTTTTCTGAAACACGGCACTGTATTTTTTGGGGGAAATTGTACTATATTTTTTCTGGAAAAATTGTACTATATTTTTCGTGGAAAAATTGTACTATATTTTTTCTGGAAAAATTGTACTATATTTTTCCATGGAATAAGTGTATAATCGATAAAGATTATCAATATCAATACAAAGGATAAAGAAAAATGACGCTAAAAGAGTTAGAAATCGGAAAAAGTGCTGTGATCAAAGTAGTCGGGGGAGAAGGGGCACTAAGACAGCATTTTCTGGATATGGGAGTAATACCGGGGGCAGAAGTTACGGTTATCAAATTTGCACCTATGGGAGATCCGATGGAGCTGCAGATTCATGGATATGAGCTGACACTGCGGCTTTCGGATGCAGAGCAGATTGAGATTGAACTGATCAGTGAGCGTTCGCGCAGACATGAGGGCGCAAAAAATATCAACAAATCGGTACATCCGGGACTTGGGGAAGAAGGAAAGTACCATGTGAAGGGAGGCGGAAAGCCGCTGCCGGAGCAGGAAAAGCTGACCTATGCACTTGTCGGGAACCAGAACTGCGGAAAGACAACACTGTTTAACCAGTTGACCGGTTCTAACCAGCATATAGGCAATTTTCCGGGAGTGACGGTCGACAGGAAAGACGGAGCGATAAAAGGTCATCCAAACACGTCGGTAACCGATCTGCCAGGCATTTATTCAATGTCACCATACAGCAGTGAGGAGATCGTTTCGAGAAATTTTGTGCTTGAAGATAAGCCGAAAGCGATGATCAATATTATCGATGCAACCAACATCGAGCGCAATCTGTACCTGACGATGCAGCTTTTGGAGATGGATATTCCGATGGTCATTGCATTAAATATGATGGATGAGATGACCGGAAACTCCGGTTCTGTGGATGTCAACGGCATGGAGGCAATGCTTGGTGTGCCGGTTGTCCCGATCTCAGCGGCAAAAAATGAAGGTGTAGATGAGCTGGTACGTCATGCGCTTCACATTGCAAAATATCAGGAACGTCCGGGAAGGCAGGATTTTTGTGATGAGAGTGACTTTGGAGGAGCCGTGCACCGCTGTATCCATGCAGTTTCGCATCTGATCGAGGACCATGCGAAAGAAGCGCAGATACCGATCCGTTTTGCGGCTTCGAAAATCATTGAAGGGGATCATCTGATCTTAGAAAAACTGCATCTGGATGAAAATGAAAAAGAGGCGATCGAACATCTGATCGTTCAGATGGAAAAAGAGCGTGGACTTGACCGGAGTGCAGCGATCGCAGATATGCGTTTTACCTTTATTGAAAAAGTCTGTGAAAAGACAGTAGTAAAACCCAAAGAGAGCAGGGAAAGGATACGAAGCGAGAAAATTGACCGTATCCTGACCGGAAAATATACGGCAATCCCTTGTTTTATCGGTATCATGCTGATCGTGTTTTATCTTACGTTTCATGTAATAGGAGCGGGACTACAGAATCTTTTACAGATGGGGATTGATGCGCTGACAGCAGCAGTGGATCAGCTCCTTTCTGCTGCAGGTGTCAATGAAGTGTTGCATGACCTTATAATTGATGGTATTTTTACAGGAGTTGGAAGCATTTTAAGTTTTCTTCCGATCGTTGTGACGCTGTTTTTCTTCCTGTCTCTGATGGAGGACAGTGGATATATTGCCCGTGTTGCATTTTTTATGGATAAGTTATTACGAAAGATCGGACTCTCTGGAAGAAGTATCGTTCCGATGCTGATCGGTTTTGGCTGTACGGTTCCGGCAGTAATGGCAACTCGTACACTGCCAAGTGAGCGTGACCGCAAAATGACGATCTTACTGACACCGTTTATGAGCTGTTCGGCAAAACTGCCGATCTATGCGTTTTTTGTCAGTGCATTTTTCCCGGAATATGGAGCACTTGTGATGTGCGCACTGTATCTGGGGGGAATCGTAATTGGTATTTTAGTCGCACTGCTTTACCGCAAGACACTGTTTCGCGGTGATGCTGTTCCGTTTGTCATGGAATTGCCGAATTACCGTCTGCCGGGGTTAAAAAATGTCATGCAGCTTTTGTGGGAAAAAGCAAAAGACTTTTTGCAGAAAGCATTTACGGTTATTTTCCTTGCAACGATCTGCATCTGGTTCTTGCAGAAATTTGATATTCATTTTAATATTGTATATGATTCGAAAGACAGCATGCTTGCACTGATTTCGAATGGATTAGTTCCATTATTTGCTCCGTTAGGACTTGGGGACTGGCGTATCTGCACTTCCCTGATCAGCGGTGTGATGGCAAAGGAGAGCGTGATCTCTACACTTGAGATCTTATTTAACGGTAATGTACATGCAGCATTGTCAAATGCGGCCGCAGCGTCTCTTCTGGTGTTTAGTCTGCTCTATACGCCTTGTGTTGCGGCACTTGCAGCAATCCGGCGCGAACTTGGCAGAAAATGGGTGGCAGGCGTGATCATCTGGCAGTGTCTGGTTGCGTGGATCGCAGCATTTTTAGTACACGGGATTGCTCTGCTTTTCTAAAAAAAGTGTATTGTAAAAGGAGATTGGTATGGTGGAGAAAAAATTAGTGGCATTGACCTTTGATGACGGACCGACGCCGGGGATCACGGATCAGGTTCTGGATGTATTGGAAGCAAATCAGGTTGTGGCAAGTTTTTTCCTGATCGGGCAGAAGATTACGGAAAAGTCCGAATATCTTGTGAGACGGGCATATGAGATGGGATGTTCGATCGAGAATCATTCCAGGACACATCCGGGGATGCCGGAACTTAAGGAACAGGAAATTTTAGACGAAGTCAGTTATACGACAGAACAGATCGTGCGTATTACCGGGGAACAACCAAAGTTTTTCAGACCGCCATACATCAGCTATAACCAGAAAATGTATGATCTGATCGATCTTTATTTTATCTGCGGATATGGATGCGAGGACTGGGAACCTTCCGTGACAGCACAGGAACGGATAAACCGGATTCTTCATGATGCAAAGCCGGGATTTATTATCTTGCTGCACGACATGGAAGATAATGTGCAGACGGTTGAAGCGATAAAGACAATTATTCCGGCATTAAAAGAACAGGGATATGAATTTGTCACAGTAAGGGATCTGTTCCAAAAGAGTGGTATTTCACCGCAGAAAAATGTGATCTATATGGGAGCGGACGAAGTAAGAAAAAATTATGAATAAAATATTTGTAAAATGTTAGCACTCTGGCTTGACGAGTGCTAAAACAAGTGTTATAGTATATCTGCAATAAATGTAAAACCAAGATCCCAGACAGAAAAGCGAAGCACATCGCCATGGGAGAGATAGATTGCCGGGAGAACCGGAGATAAAACAGAGAGGCGATGTAAGAGGTCTCTCTGTTTTTGTTTTGATTGGAGGTAGTGCAATCATGAAAAGAGATTACTATGAAGTACTTGGAATTGATAAAAATGCGGATGCGTCTGCGATAAAAAAGGCGTATCGGAAACTTGCAAAAAAATATCACCCGGATACGAATGCGGGCGATCCGAAAGCAGAGCAGATGTTTAAGGAAGTCACGGAGGCATATTCTGTATTAAATGATCCAAAGAAAAAGAAATTATATGATCAGTATGGAATGGCTGCGTTTGAGGAAGGATTTTCTGAGGAGCAGGCAGGGCGTGCTGCAAATGGAGGTGGATTCTCAGAATTTCATTTTGAAAATGGCAATGCAGGAGATTTCTGGGATGATATGTTTGGCCAGTTCTTTGGCGGCGGCAGCAGAAGAAATGCAGCAGGAGAAGGCGGTTCCTACGGCAGCGGATTTTATCAGGAATTTACCGGAGGAAGCAGCGGGCACTTTAGCGGCGGGCGCGATGTGGAAGCGGAAGTGGCTGTAGATTTTGATGAGGCAGCATTAGGCTGTGAAAAAGTCATAAGATTAAGCGGAAATGATGGAAAGATCCAGTCGTTTAAAGTGCGTATCCCGGCGGGGATGGATGATGGAGAGCAGTTAAGGCTGAAAGGAAAAGGACATGCCGGCACAGACGGTACCACAGGAGATCTGTTTTTGAAGATAAAGATCCGCCCAAAGAATGGCTGTGAGAGAAAAGGACTCGATATCTATACGACTGTCACAATACCATATGCCACGGCTGCACTTGGAGGAAAAGCCAGAATCCATACGCTCTACGGGGATGTAGACTGCAATATTAAGAGCGGAACGCAGGATGGCAGTAAGATCAGGCTGCGTGGAAAAGGAATCGTTTCCAGAAAGAATCCGTCCGTGCATGGAGACCAGTATGTAAAAGTACAGATTCAGGTACCAAAATACTTAAGCCCTGAGGCAAAGAAAAAACTACAGGAATACAGTGCAGTGTGTTAAAAATAATTATTGATTTAAAGATGTTTTACGCAGCAGTATAAGAATGGAGAGAAGTGCCGTGGCTGCCTGGCTGACAAGGATTCCCCAGAGATAGCTTCTGATCCCGAAGGTGGGGACAGCAAGCAGAACAAACAGAATTCTTATAGTGCAGGAAATCAGGTTTAATTCAAATGTGATGCCGGGATGTCCGAGACCATGCAGGATACTGCTTAAGGTAGAACTCAGATACAGAAATGGACAGAGCCAGCCGAGAGTTGCAATGAATGTTCCGGCAAGAGCATTTTTGAATAGAAAATTGCCGAGAAAATTTCCGGTGATAAGAAAGCCGGCGGTTGAGATAAAACCAAGCAGAAGGCAGGATTCAATTGTTTTTTTTATGGTGTAGAGGATTTTGTCTCTTTTGCCGGCAGCCTGTGCTTCCGATATCGTAGGGAGCAGTAAGACGGAAACGGAATTTGTGAGAACGGAGGGAAACATGATGACAGACATTGCCATTCCAGTGAGAATGCCATATACGCTGAGTGCTTCTGATTGTGTATAGCCAAATGCCAAAAGACGGTTTGGCAGCATAACATTTTCAAACCCTGCAAATAGATTTAAAACGATACGGTTTGAAGTTAATGGAACTGCCATGGAGAGCAGATTTCTGGTGCAGGTATACAGATAGTTCCTGTTTTTTCCGGCTGTATGCTGATTTGTACCTGAAATGCGGAAAACACTTACAGATACCAGTGTGCTTGCCATCTCACCACAGACGATGCCCCAGACGACCATGGAAAGTGTTAGAGATCTTCCTTCACTGATAGCGATCTGATACATCAGATAAACGCTTCCAACGCGTGCTAATTGCTCTGTCAACTGGCAGAGTGAAGGGACGGCAGTTTTTTTCAGCCCATAATAGTAGCCGTTGATGCAGGCATGGATGCAGCAGGGGATAAAAGAAAAGGAAAGAACAGAAAGAAGAGGGATACACCGTTTATCCCCCAGCCAGGAGACGGCAATGAAATCTGCATAATGATAGAGAATAAGGCCACAGAGCGCAGAAAGGCACAAGGACATGACAAGCCCGATCGAGAGATAGGTTTTTGCCCCTGTGCCGTTTTTTTTACCAATTTCCATGGAAACAAATTTGGATATGGAAGTCTGGATTCCGGCGGCGGTGAATGCAAAACAAATAGCGGTTACTGGTGCGATGAGCTGATAAATACCCAGACCTTCTGCACCAATGGTACGTGATAAGAATATTCTATAGAAGAAACCTATGATGCGGGTAAGGATTCCGGCAAGGGTGAGAAAGAGGGTTCCGGTTAAGAGCGTACTTTTGGTGGAAGATAATTTTTTCAATAGAAACCTCCAAAGTCAGCCGGAAAATCCGGACTTAGTTCATTTTAATATATGAAGGAAGCGGGGAGAAAATGAATCAAATTGAAAATAAAGAGAAGGTAATTTATTTAGATAACGCTGCAACTACAAGGATGTCAGAAGAAGTAAAAGAGGCGATGAATCCGTATCTGGAAGAAAAATTTGGAAATGCGTCTACAATGTATGGATATGGGGAAAAGTCGAGACAGGCAATGGAAAAGGCAAGGAAAACCATTGCCGGTACACTCGAGGCAAAGCCGTCAGAGATTTTTTTTACATCAGGTGGCTCGGAATCGGATAACTGGGCAGTAAAATGTATTGCCGGAGAGTATAAACATAAAGGAAAACATATCATCACAAGTAAGATCGAACATCATGCGATATTAAATTCCTGTAAATATTTAGAGGAACTTGGATATGAGGTGACCTATCTGGATGTGGATGAATATGGAATGGTATCACCGGAAGCGGTGTATCGTGCAATCAGGGAGGATACGACACTGATCACGATCATGTTTGGAAATAATGAGGTTGGGACGATTGAACCGGTTTTTTCAATTGGCAAAATTGCAAGAGAAAAAAATGTACTGTTCCATACGGATGCTGTGCAGGCATATGCGCAGGTTCCGATCTCCGTGCGTTATTATCCGGTAGATCTTTTAAGTGCGAGTGCCCATAAATTTCACGGGCCAAAAGGTGTTGGATTTTTGTATATCAGGGAAGGCGTGAAGATTCCGTCATTTATTCATGGAGGATCACAGGAAAAAGGAAAACGTGCCGGGACAGAGAATATTGCCGGAATCGTTGGGATGGGAAAAGCAGCAGAGATCGCCGCAAAAAATATGCGCACAGGAATGTACCGTGAAACAATGCTGCGCAATTATCTGATCGAAAAGATCATGCATGAGATCCCGGATGTCCGTGTCAATGGACACAGAACAAAAAGACTTCCGGGAAATGTATCTGTCAGTTTCCGGGGGGTAGATGGGGCATCCCTATTAATCCTTCTGGATGAAGACGGAATCTGTGCATCCGGCGGTTCTGCATGTAATACGGGAGAGAGCAGGATATCCTATGTGATAAAAGAACTTGGGGTTCCGGAAGATTATGCTGCGGGAACCGTCCGTATGACACTTTGCAGGGATACGAGGCGTGCGGATATTGATGCGGCAGTGGAGTCCTTAAAACGTAATATCGAAAGACTGAGAGACTGAGGATTGGATGTTTATAAAATTTGATATGCAGTGTGAAAAATAACATTTTTCACATGCAAGATTTGTGTTTATGCACAGACTTGATATGCGCAAAAGACAGCGTAAAAATGGGGATTTTATGAAAATATGTGCGATAAAAATAAAATATCAGGAAAATAAACGTACAGAAAAAAGAATGGTATGTTACAATAGAAAAAACAAAAGAAAATGGAGAAAACAATGAGACCGGAATATATTTTTATGGATCTGGATGGAACGATTTCAGATCCGAAAGAGGGAATCACAAAGGCGGTGGCACATGCACTTTCGTATTATGGAATCCAGGTTGAAAATTTAGATACATTAGAGAAGTTTATTGGACCACCGCTTCTGGATTCTTTTCAGGATTTTTATGGATTTTCAGAGGAACAGAGCCGGGAGGCAGTCGGAAAATACAGGGAATATTTCAGCAGGCAGGGTCTTTTTGAGAATGTTTTGTATGATGGAATGAAAGAATTACTTGCGGAAGTTGCTTCACTGGGAAAAAAGATTGTGATCGCGACATCAAAACCGGAAGTATATACTGTACAGATCCTTAAGTATTTTGAAATTGAGCAATATTTTTATTTTGTTGCAGGAAGTACATTAGACGGCAGCAGAAGTAAAAAAGGTGATGTAATCCGCTACGCCCTGGATTCACTTAAAATCACTGCTGATCAGGCAGTAATGGTGGGAGACAGAAAACATGATGTGATTGGTGCAAAAGAAAATGGCATGTATGTGATCGGTGTTTTGTATGGTTATGGTGACAGAATGGAACTTGAAACTGCCGGGGCAGACTGTATTGTTGCGGATATGAATGAATTGAAAGTAAAATTAAATAATATATAAGTAAAATTAACTAAAATTAACTAAAATCACAACTAAATATATGGGAAAATGGTACTAAATCATATAAAAGAACTTGATGGCAGCAGAGTACTGTGGTAAAGTAAAAATGGTTATTTACAAAACAAGGAGGAAAACAAGGAGGATTGGTTATGAAAACCAGAAAAACAATTTTTCACAGAGCTGTTTGCATGTTTTTGACAGCAGTTATGGCAGTTACGTTATTTACAGTGGCAGCTCCGACAGAGGCACAGGCAGCCGGACTTTCTTTTAAGGGGAATGGAAAGTCTACAGTTACAATTAAAGATACGCAGTGTTATAGCGGACGGAATTTGAAGGTAAATTATATCAAATTCAAACCATCCGTGACTGGTACGGTAACTTTAAAGTTTAACTGCAGTTCTTCTTATTACAATAATTCCCAGGGGTATGTTACATTTTGTAATAAAAATAAAAAGACGATCGGTCAGCAAAATGAAATCTGGAGAAATGATTATGCCGGCAAGATTTACAATACCACAACGTATGGTGTAAAGAAGAATACTACATATTATTTTGCAGTGCAGTGTAATGCAGGTACAAAAATCACAGCTACTGTAAAAGCTATTAAAGATTCATCTGCAAGTTCAAAATCAAAAGCAAAAACACTTTCAAAAGGAAAGAAAGTGACAGGTGTTATTGCATACGGTGACAGTAAGGCAGACTGGTATAAAATCAAACTGACTAAGAGTGCTAAATTGGATCTGTATTATCTCGCAAACACAAACGGAACAAATGAGAAAAATGGTTTTAAGATAACTTTCTATAATAAAGATGGAAAAGTATTTTCTGGTAAAAACAATGGAAAAAAAGTTTCTGCTATTTCAAAAGTTACCAGATTATATCCGGAAGATGGATGGTATATCAGTTTGGCAAATGGTGGAACAAAATTTGATCTGCCGTCTGGTACATACTACATCAAGGTAGAGCGTATGAGCAAAGCGTCATCTGGTTCTTATACATTAAAATGGACCACATTTTAGGAAAAATTAAAAACAGCACTGCCAGATCTTATTCTGGTCAGTGCTATTTTTTTAGTTATCGTTCTCGTCGTCAGAAGACATACTGTATACCTGACGTTTTCTTGCCATCTCATCATTTTCAAGATATTCATCATAAGTAGAAACTTTATCAATAAATGTTCCGTCCGGCAGAAATTCGATGATTCTGTTTGCAGTGGTCTGTACAACCTGATGGTCACGGGAAGCAAAAAGGACAACTCCCGGGAATTTGATCAGACCATTATTTAATGCAGTGATAGATTCCATGTCCAGATGGTCAGTCGGCTCATCTAAGATCAGAACGTTTGTAGCCATGATCATCATGCGGGAGAGAAGTACACGTACTTTTTCACCACCGGAGAGAACACGCATTTTTTTGGTTCCATCTTCTCCTGCAAAAAGCATACGGCCGAGGAATCCGCGTACGTAAGTTGCATCTTTGATCTCGGAGTACTGTGTCAGCCAGTCAACGATCAGAAGATCTGTATCGAAAATCTCTGTATTGTCTTTTGGAAAATAGGACTGACTTGTGGTGACACCCCATTTATAAGAACCGGAATCCGGTTCCATTTCTCCGGTAAGTATTTTAAAGAGTGTGGTTTTTGCCAGTTCGTTACCGCCGACAAAAGCGATCTTGTCATCATGTCCTACGATAAAGGATACATTGTCGAGCACTTTCACACCGTCGATGGTTTTCGTGATGCCTTCTACCGACAGAACCTCATTACCGATCTCACGGCTTGGACGGAAATCAATGTACGGATATTTACGGCTGGAAGGACGGATCTCATCTAACTGGATCTTCTCTAAAGCACGCTTTCTTGAGGTAGCCTGTTTGGATTTGGAAGCATTTGCAGAGAAACGGGAAATAAAGTCCTGTAACTCTTTGATCTTTTCTTCTTTCTTCTTGTTGGCTTCTTTCATCTGTTTTACGAGAAGCTGGCTGGATTCATACCAGAAGTCGTAGTTACCTGCATACAACTGGATCTTACCGTAATCGATATCTGCAATGTTTGTGCAGACTTTGTTTAAGAAATAACGGTCATGGGATACCACGATAACAGTATTTTCAAAGTTGATCAGAAATTCTTCCAGCCAGTTGATCGCATCAAGATCTAAGTGGTTAGTCGGCTCATCGAGAAGCAGAATGTCAGGATTGCCGAACAGCGCCTGTGCAAGTAAGACTTTTACTTTTAAAGGACCAGGCATGTCAGCCATTTGTGTGTAATGTTCCTCTGTCGGGATACCAAGACCATTGAGGAGCGTTGCAGCATCGGATTCTGCATTCCATCCGTCCATGTCAGCAAACTCTGCCTCAAGTTCGCTTGCACGGATACCGTCCTCATCCGTAAAATCCTCTTTCATGTAAATTGCATCTTTTTCTTTCATAATATCATAGAGGCGTTTATTACCCATGATGACAGTATCAAGAACCGTATATTCATCATATTTGAAGTGATCCTGCTGCAGGAAAGAAAGACGCTGTCCCGGTGTAATGGTAACGTCACCTCCAGTCGGTTCTAACTGTCCGGATAAAATCTTTAAAAAGGTAGACTTTCCGGCACCGTTTGCACCGATAAGACCGTAACAGTTTCCTTCAGTAAACTTAATATTGACGTCTTCGAACAGGGCTTTTTTACCAATTCGAAGCGTAACGTTATTTGCACTGATCATAGTTGTTATTCTCCTGATTTGTTAATATTGAGTGTGCGGATGCTGTTGCAAACCGCTATAATACCGTAATTGCACCAATTCGTATCATACTAGAAAAGTGTGGAGATTGCAACCGAAACTTCCTAGAAACACTTTTATTTCTGACAAAATTTGCTATAATGGAAAATAGAATGTGTATACAGAATCGGAAAAGAAATTGTATGGAAAAGTCAGATTTACATACTTGAATGGAGAAAAAATGGAGAAGGCAAACGTAAAGGGACTGATATATGAATTTCCGATGGGGGTTGCAGTATTAAAAGGTGGAAATTCATTACAGGTTGAGATCGCAAATGCAGAATTTATGAAAGCAGTCGGTCATGGAGAATGTACGGAAGCAGACAGAAGCAGGGATTTCTATGACTGTATTTATGGGCAGGATGCAGGTGCTTTTGAGGACATGATCGAAAAATGCAGGGAGAAGAAAAAGGCAGAAGAGATCGAAATAAGAATCATTTCGGGACAGGGGCAGATCTGCTGGGTAAAATTCTGGTGCAGTATTTATTATTATAAGGATGCGGTGCCATACTATCTTTTGATCTGTAAAGATACCAATGACCAGAAAGCACTCGAAGATGAGCTGTTTTTATTAAATGAGCAGTATTCCATGTTAGAGGAAGTGACGGATGATGTGCCGTTTGAATACGATGTGGAGGGAAAACGATTCAGAGTCCCACATAAATATCATATAAACGGACGCCTGAAAAAAGATGGTCAGGATTATATGGAAATTGAAGAGTGGCTTGATTTTATACATAAAGAGGAACAGCCGCTATATCGGGAAGTAATTCAGAATGCATCCGCAAAGGAAATGTCTGGATCGTTTGATTATCGGATGAATACCGCCCTTGGAGGGGGAGTGCCACAGTACTGCTGGTATCGGACTGTGTACCGGAGTATAAGGGGAACAGATGGAAGAATTTTAAAGATTATCGGGAGAAGTTATGATATCAGTTCCGACAGAAAGATTCAGGAACAGCTTTCCGAAGAGATGCGGAGAGATCCACTGACACATCTTTATAATAAAGTGGCGACCGGTGAAGAGGTGGAACGGATATTAAATAAGTATCCAGAAGAAACACATGTATTGTTTCTGATCGATATCGATAATTTTAAGAATATTAACGATACGTTTGGACATACGGTAGGCGACACCGTGATTTCAGATATTGCATTAACTTTAGAGGAACAGTTCCCGGATAATAAACTGGTGGGAAGAGTCGGCGGAGATGAATTTCTGGTTCTGATGGATAATACGACAATAAAACAGGCAGAACAAAAAGCAAAGGAACTCTGCCGGCATGGAGATAAAAAGCTGGTTGGAGATGATGCGGTCATCTATGTGACGATGAGTGTGGGACTGGCGGTATCGGGACAGGATGGAGACAGTTATACAGATCTGTTTGATCAGGCGGATCGTGCCATGTATGAGATCAAGCGGAGTGGAAAAAGTAATTACGCATTCGCCGGAAAAAATAAGAACAGTCATACGAAACGCGAAATAGATACCTGTGGAAAAGACATGGACTTTGAAAAAAAGCAGGGAATGGACAAAGAATTTTTAAATACTGCATTCCTGCTTTTATCACATGCGAAAGATCTGAATGGTTCCTTAAATGTGCTGCTTGAGAGGATTGGCAGACGGTATCACCTGGATATGGCAGCTGTTTTTGAATATGATGAAGAACTTTCAAAAATGACGCTGACAAACTATTGGAGCACCTTCGGACAGATTTATGAAAAAAATGTCATAAAACCGATCCGGACTGAAGTGGCAGAGGCAGGCGGCGGGGATTTTGTAATATTGAATGATACAGATGAGACACACTATCAAAGGCTGTCACTTGAAAACTGGAATACGGGAGAAGAACGTATCACACAGATCGCTGTGGCAAAATTTGAATGTTCCGGTAACCGGACCGGGGGATTGTATTTTGGTGTGCGGAACAGACAGAACTATTTTGAAAACGCAGACCGCACAACGTTTTGCGAACTTGCAAGGATAACGTCTGTGTTCGTGTCGCTGAGAAATAAGTTAAGGGATGATCAGAAGGAGATCCGCCATTTACAGAATATAGACCAGCTGACGGGATTATATAATTTAGAAGCGTTTAAAAATAAAATGAACAATATTCTGAGTGAGACCTGGAATACCGGAAAAGAACAGGAACACTATGCGCTTATACATGCAGATATCGACAAATTTTCTTATGTCAATGAAAATTATGGGCAGCAGACAGGGGACACTATTTTGAAAGATTTTGCGGCGCGGCTTATGAAAAATAGCAGGATTCTTCTGGCATGCCGGATGTATTCCGACTATTTTATCCTTCTTTTAAAAGGAAAAGACCAGGCTGAAATCGAAAAATTGGTGGCATGGGGCACAGAATATTATGAGCAGAAATTAAAGAAAAAATATCCTTTCGGAACGCTCAGGCTGTCGGTTGGAATCTGTCACATTGAAAATCTGAATGAAAAATTTGACACGATATTAGAGAGTGCAAATATGGCACGCAAACTGGTAAAGGAACAGGGCGGTGCAGGAATCTGCGTTTATAAAGAAGAGATGCGTGCAAAACGTGATGATGAGATACAGATCACAGGACGCTTTTATGGAGCCATGCAGCAGGGGGAGCTTGAAGTTTACTTACAGCCCAAATTTAATTTAAAAGACCGGAAAATATACGGTGCAGAAGCACTTGCAAGATGGCGGACGAAGTCCGGGGAGATGATCATGCCGGGAAGATTCGTTCCCCCACTTGAAAATACAGGCTATGTGGTGGATCTTGACTTCTATATTTATGAACAGCTTCTTAGGGCAATGCGAAGATGGAAACAGGCAGGAAAAGAGCTGTTTACAATATCTACCAATTTTTCGCGGCGCAATTTTGAAAATGGAAGCAGAAATTTTGCAGACCGTTTAAAACGCATGGCGGATCATTATGGCATTGATCCAAAATATATTGAAGTGGAAGTTACCGAGAGCGTTGTGGTGGAAAATGTGGATGAATTAAAGGTGGTGCTCGCAGAACTTGAAAAATCCGGATTCCGTATCGCGATCGATGATTTTGGAACAGGGTATTCTTCACTTGGTGTTCTGCTTGAGATACCCGCTGATGTGGTGAAGATCGACAAAACTTTTACAGACCGGATCAATCTGGAAGAACAGCGCAACTTTGTTTCGCAGATGGGGAATTTTATACATTCGGCAAAAGAAGAAGTAATATTTGAGGGGATTGAAACGGAAGAACAGCTTCAGTTTTTGTGCAGCTGTGGCTTTTTGTATGGACAGGGATATTTATTTGACAGACCGATCCCGCTAAAAGAATTTGAAAGGAAATATATGTGAGATTGCACTTGTTTTTGTACAGTCAAAGACCTTTTCTTTTGATAAATTCTATGCTAAAATATGACTTAAGTCGATAAATTGTATCATTTTGTGCTTTTCACACAGGAGCATAAGAGAGATACAGTATGACATTTTATTTTTTTAAAATAAGGAGGAATAAGTAATGTCCAGAGCAAAACAGTCAATGGACGGTAATACCGCCGCAGCTCATGTAGCTTATGCGTTTACAGATGTTGCAGCTATTTACCCAATTACACCATCCAGCCCGATGGCAGATACCGTAGATCAGTGGTCTGCAGCAGGACAGGAAAATATTTTCGGTAATCAGGTAAAGGTTGTGGAGATGGAATCTGAGGCAGGTGCAGCAGGTGCCGTTCACGGTTCTCTTGCAGCAGGTGCTTTAACAACCACCTTTACAGCTTCTCAGGGTCTTTTATTAATGATCCCGAACATGTACAAAATCGCAGGTGAGCAGCTTCCATGTGTATTCGATGTATCTGCACGTACAGTTGCTACACAGTCTTTAAATATTTTTGGTGATCACAGTGATGTATATGCCTGCCGTCAGACAGGTTTCGCTATGTTATGTGAGACCAACCCACAGGAAGTTATGGACTTAAGTCCGGTTGCTCATCTTGCAACAATCGAAGGAAAAGTTCCATTCATCAACTTCTTTGATGGTTTCCGTACATCCCACGAGATCCAGAAGATCGAGAAATGGGATTACGCTGATCTGAAAGAAATGTGCAACATGGACGCAGTTGCTGCATTCCGTGCACATGCATTAAATCCGGAGCATCCGGCTATGCGTGGTTCTCATGAGAACGGAGACGTTTTCTTCCAGCATCGTGAGGCTTGTAACACAGCTTACAACGAGTTACCGGCAATCGTTGAGAAATACATGGCTAAGATCAACGAGAAGTTAGGAACAAACTACGATTTATTCAACTACTACGGAGCAGAAGATGCTGACCGTGTTATCGTAGCTATGGGTTCTGTAAACGACGTAGCAGAAGAGGTAATTGATTACTTAACAGCTAAGGGTGAGAAAGTCGGACTTATCAAAGTTCGTTTATATCGTCCATGGGTATCTGAGGCATTCTTAAAAGTTCTTCCTAAGACAGCTAAGAAAGTTGCTGTTCTTGACAGAACAAAAGAGCCAGGTGCACTTGGTGATCCGTTATACTTAGATGTAGCAACCACACTTCGTGAGGCAGGTCTTGATACAATCGTATTAACAGGCGGCCGTTACGGATTAGGTTCTAAAGATACACCACCTTCAAGTTTATTCGCAGTATACAAAGAGTTAGAGAAAGATGCTCCAAAGAGCAGATTCACCATCGGTATCGTTGATGATGTTACTAACTTAAGTTTACCGGAAGTTAAACCGGCTCCTATCACTGCAGCAGAAGGTACAGTTGAGTGTAAATTCTGGGGTCTCGGCGGAGATGGTACTGTAGGTGCTAACAAGAACTCTACCAAGATCATTGGTGACCACACAGATAAATACATCCAGGCATACTTCCAGTATGACTCCAAGAAAACTGGTGGTATCACAATTTCCCACTTAAGATTTGGTGACAAACCAATCAGAAGCCCGTATTACATCAACCAGGCAGACTTCGTAGCATGCCACAACCCATCTTATGTAACAAAAGGATTCAAGATGGTACAGGATGTAAAACCAGGCGGAGTATTCATGATCAACTGCCAGTGGTCAGATGAAGAATTAGAGCATCATTTAAATGCTGCTGCTAAGAAATACATCGCTGACAACAATATTCAGTTATACACCATCAACGCTATCGATAAAGCTATCGAGATCGGTATGGGTAAACGTACTAACACAATTTTACAGTCTGCATTCTTCAAATTAGCAAACGTAATGCCAATCGAAGAGGCTGTAGATTTCATGAAACAGGCTGCTAAGAAATCCTATGGTAAGAAAGGTGATGCAGTCGTAGAGATGAACTACAAAGCAATCGACGCTGGTGTTGATGCAGTTCATAAAGTAGAGGTTCCGGCTTCCTGGTCTAACCCGGCAGCAGATCCGGCTCCTAAGAAATTAACAGGTCGTCCAGAGACAGTTAAGATGGTAGAAGATTTAATGAACCCGATCTCCTTAATGGATGGTGATTCATTACCAGTTTCTGCATTCATGGGCAACCCTGATGGACAGTTCGAGCATGGTGCAGCAGCATACGAGAAACGTGGTACAGCTGTAACAGTTCCTACATGGAATGCAGAGAAATGTATCCAGTGTAACCAGTGTGCATTTGTATGTTCTCATGCAACAATCCGTCCGTTCATGTTAAGTGAGGATGAAGTAAAAGCAGCTCCTTCCAATATCAAAGTTGCTGATACAAAACCAAAGGCAAGCGAGTACAAATACACAATGAGCGTATCTCCATTAGACTGTATGGGATGCGGCGAGTGTATCACAGTATGTCCGGTTGGTGCTATCGAGATGGTTCCACAGGAATCTCAGGCAGACGAGCAGCCAGTATTCGATTACTTAGTTGCTAACGTAAGCAAGAAACCTGGTATGCCGGCAGACAACACTGTAAAAGGTTCTCAGTTCAACCAGCCATTACTTGAGTTCTCAGGTTCTTGTGCAGGATGTGCAGAGACATCATACGCTCGTTTGATTACTCAGTTATTTGGTGAGCATATGTATATCTCCAATGCAACAGGATGTTCCTCTATCTGGGGTGGTCCGGCTGCTACATCACCATATACAGTAAACAAAGACAGTAAAAAAGGACCGGCTTGGGCTAACTCCTTATTCGAGGATAACGCTGAGCATGGTTTAGGTATGCAGATTGGTCAGGAAGTATTACGTGATCAGGCTATCGCAAGCGCTGAGAAATGTGCTGCTTCTGACAAAGCAAGCGCTGAGTTAAAGGCTGCATTTGATAAATTTGTTGAGACAAAGAACGATACAAAAGCAAATACACCTGCAACAGAAGCTCTTGTAGCAGAGTTAGAGAAAGCTGCAGCAGCTGGATGCCCAGACGCTAAGGCAGCTCTTGATAAGAAAGATTACCTCGCTAAGAAGTCCGTATGGATCTTCGGTGGTGATGGTTGGGCATACGATATCGGATTCGGCGGATTAGATCATGTTCTTGCTTCCGGACATAACGTAAATGTTATGGTATTCGATACTGAGATGTACTCCAATACAGGTGGTCAGGCTTCTAAAGCTTCCAACATCGGTGAAGTTTGTCAGTTCGCTGCTGCTGGTAAAGATATCGGCAAGAAGAGCCTTGCAGAGATCGCTATGAGCTATGGTTATGTATACGTAGCACAGATCGCTCTTGGTGCAAACATGGCTCAGGCTGTTAAAGTTTTAGCTGAAGCAGAAGCTTACAACGGACCTTCTTTAATCATCGGTTATGCTCCATGTGAGTTACACGGTGTTAAAGGCGGAATGAACCACTGCCAGGATGAGATGAAGAAAGCAGTAGCTGCTGGTTACTGGAACTTATTCTCCTTCAATCCTGCACTCAAAGCAGAAGGAAAGAACCCATTTACATTGACATCTAAGCCAGGTGATGGTTCTTACCAGGATTTCCTGAACAACGAAACACGTTACAGCCGTCTGACAAGATCCTTCCCAGAGAGAGCACAGAAACTCTTTGCTGCATCTGAGGAAGCTGCAAAGGCTCGTTATGAGCACTTACAGAGACTGGTTGAGCTTTACAAATAAGCTGCAGATCTTGTCTGAATTGATGTAAATTTCCAAAGCCCGGAAAGGTATAAGCCTTTTCGGGTTTTTTGTAAGTCAGAAGCTGGTGATAAAATAAACTTTTGGTTACAGGATTATAACTGGAGCATGGAACAGATAGCAGGCGGTCCAATAGATAAGATGTATCTGTGAAAATATGTCGAAAATTATATCATAATTGTATACAAAGTATATAATTAGCATAATACGAAATTGTGTATTGACAAAAACAGGGTAAAAACGTATAATAAAAATACATATAGAGGGTAGTTCACATGCAAATGTACTAAACCGAAAAAGTAAGACGCTTATGATTGCGTGTGCTTTTTCGGTTTTTTTGATTTTGAATGCAGATGTGGTAGAGTAATGTGACTTGTTGTTTAGAGGGGGGAAACAAATGCAGCAAATTAATGGAAAGATTGCATTCGGAGGAATTGCGATTGGAAAAATCAAAGAAGTTTTTAAAGAAAACAATGTGGTAAGACGTGTGAAAATTGATGACACACAGGCAGAAATTTCACGTTTTAGAGCAGCCAAAAATCAGGCAACAGAAGAATTAAAGGCACTTTATGACAAGGCAGTCAAAGAAGTTGGTGAAGCAAATGCAGCAATTTTTGAAGTACATCAGATGATGTTAGAGGATGAAGATTATCTGGATTCTATTCGTAATATCATAGTAGCGCAGTCTGTGAACGCAGAATTTGCTGTAGCGACGACGGGAGATAATTTTGCAAGGATGTTTGCGGATATGGATGACGATTATATGAAAGAACGTGCAGCAGATGTAAAAGATATTTCTGAACGTGTGATCCGTATTTTATCCCGGAAGGAAGAAACTGTGCATGCGGCCGATGAAGAAAAATATATTATAGCAGCGGACGACCTTGCTCCGAGCGAGACAATTCAGTTAGAACGGGAGAGAGTGCTTGCATTTGTGACAAGACAAGGCTCTACAAATTCTCATACAGCCATTCTTGCCAGAACGATGAATATTCCGGCATTGGTATCAGCGGCAATTCCAAAAGAAGTGAATGGAAAGTATGCAATTATAGATGGATTTAAGGGTATTTTGATCCTTGATCCAGAGGAAGAAATATTAAAAGAATACGAGAAAAAACAGCAGAATGAGAAGAAACGTCAGGAATTATTACAGCAGTTAAAGGGAAAACCGACTGTTACAAAAGATGGAAAAGAGATCAAACTCTATGCTAATATTGGTGAGGTAAAAGATTTAGGAGCTGTTTTACAGAATGATGCAGCCGGAATCGGACTTTTCAGAAGTGAGTTTTTATATTTGCAGAGTGATCATTTTCCAACAGAGGAAGAACAGTTTCAGGCCTATAAAACGGTTGCAGAAGTGATGGCTGGAAAAAAGGTGATCATCCGCACATTAGATATCGGAGCAGACAAGCAGATAGATTATTTTGGACTTGATCGTGAGGATAATCCGGCATTGGGATATCGTGCAGTAAGAATCTGCCTGAACCGGCCGGAAATTTTTAAAACACAGTTAAGAGCGTTGCTGCGTGCAAGCATGTTTGGCAATATTTCCATTATGGTTCCTATGATCGCATCTGTATGGGAAGTGAAAAAAGTAAAAGAAATCATGGAGGAAGTGAAAGCGGAATTGTCTGCAGAGGGATTGCCATATAAAGAAGTTGAATTTGGAGTTATGATCGAGACTCCTGCAGCAGTTATGATCGCAGATGATCTCGCAAAAGAGGTGGATTTCTTTAGTATTGGAACCAATGACCTGACACAGTATACGCTTGCTATTGACAGGCAGAATGCAAAACTTGACCGTTTCTATGATTCACATCATCCGGCAGTACTCAAAATGATCCAGATGGTCATTGACAGTGCCCATGAAGAAGGAATCTGGGCAGGAATTTGCGGAGAACTTGGAGCAGATCTGACTTTGACAGAAACATTTGTGAAAATGGGCATTGATGAATTATCGGTATCACCTGCAATGGTGCTGCCTGTAAGAAATAAAATAATAAATGCATAATCTAAGCATAGGAGGAAATTAAAATGAAATCATTCAGTTACACAGTAAAGGACGAATTGGGTATTCATGCAAGACCGGCGGGAATGCTCGTAAAAGAGGTTAAAAATTTTAAAAGTAAAGTAACTCTCGAAAAAGACGGAAAAGTAATTGATGCAGCCCGTCTGATGGCAGTTATGAGTATGGGAGTAAAAAAAGACCAGACTGTGACTATAACAGTGGAAGGTACTGACGAAGATGCGGCATATGATGCATTAAAATCTTTCTTTGAAACAAATTTGTGAGATAATTAGTTGTTGTGTACAGGTTTTTGAAAAAAACATGGTGGATATTAACAAAAAAACAAATATAATAAGAATAAAACTTGACATAATAAACAATAAATGCTACAATCTATTTAGATAGAAACAGAGCACATTGGATTGTTACTGGTAAGCAGGCAAAACCAAATTTTACATATCTGGCTTGGATTTTGTAAAATTTGGTTTTTTTAATTATTAGGGACAAAAACGGAGTGGAATATGGTTATCCAGAAAGTGATTAATAACAATGTAATATCAGCATATGATGTGAATCAGCAGGAAATTGTTATCATGGGTAAGGGAATCGGGTTTAAGGCGCATACGGGAGAACTGATTGATGAAAGCAAAATCGAGAAGGTTTTTCGTATTGAGAATGAGAAGCTTTCCAGACAGTTTCAGGAACTTTTAGAAAATATTCCATTAGAGCACATGCAGCTTACCAATGATATTATATCCTACGCAATAAAGAATCTGAATGTACAACTGAATCAGAATATATACATCACTTTGACAGATCATATTAATTTTGCAATCCAGAGACAGTCGCAGGGGATTCAATTGAAGAATGCATTACTTTGGGAGACTAAGAGGTTTTACCATCAGGAATATCTGATGGGAAAATATGCAGTTGATCTTTTGAATGAGAAGCTGGGTACAGAGTTTACGGAAGATGAAGCAGGATTTATAGCCCTGCATTTTGTGAATGCAGAATACAACACGACGATCAATGATACATTTGAAATGACGAATATGATTCAGAAGATTTTAGAACTGGTCAGGTTGGAAATGGGAATTGAGTTTGATGAGGAATCCCTGCATTATGAGAGATTTATCACTCATCTTAAGTTTTTGGTACAGCGCCTTTACCGGCATGAATTGTTGAAAGATGAGGAGATTGAATTTGCAAGGATGATGGAAAATAAGTATCCGAAGGAATATGAATGCAGTAAACATATTGCTGAATATATTGAAAAGGAATATGGCAGCGGAATTGCCAGCGAGGAAATCATGTTTCTGGCGATACATATAAAACGTGTGTGTATGGCAGGATAAACCTGACAATAATACAGCAGAAAAGAGGTATGGAAATGTTTGATTTTTTTAAGAAAAAAGAAAAAGGGATTGAGATAGGTTCACCAGTAAAAGGAAAAACGGTTGCGATCAGTAATGTAAGTGATCCAACTTTTGGAGAGGAGATTTTAGGAAAAGGTGTTGCAATTATTCCTGCGGAAGGCAGGATATATGCACCGGCCGATGGTACGATTGAGATGTTATTTGATACGATGCATGCAGTAAGTATGACGACTTCAGAAGGTGTAGAACTGCTCATACACATAGGACTTGATACGGTTGCATTAAAGGGAGAACATTTTACTGCATATAAAGGCAATGGTGATTCTGTGAAAAAGGGAGAACTGTTGATAGAGGCTGATCTTGACGCAGTAAAAAAAGCCGGTTATGACGTGATCACGCCTGTGGTTGTGTGCAATACATCAGATTATCAGACAGTGGAAACAGTGACAGATCAGGAAGTAGAACCTGGCGACACAGTATTGATCCTAAATAAATAAAGCACAAACTTGAGATGCAAATGAAAACGTTGTTTTCATTGAAAGACAGCGCAAGAATGGAGATTAAAATGTATTTTAGCCGTACTTATAACGGCATAAAATAAAATGAAAAGGGATAAAAAAAAGGAGGAGCTTTTATTATGATGAAGTATTTACAGAAATTGGGAAAAGCATTAATGCTTCCTGTAGCGTGTCTTCCAATCTGTGGTATCTTAATGGGTATTGGATATGCGCTATGTCCATCTACCATGCAGGGGGGCGATGTTTCCGGTATCGTTCAGATGATCGGTTTCTTCCTTGTAAAAGCAGGAGGAGCTTTGATCGATAACATGGCAATTCTTTTTGTTATCGGTGTCGGCGTTGGTATGGCAGATGATAATGATGGTACAGCAGCTCTTGCAGCTTTGGCATCATGGTTAATGATGACAAACCTTCTTTCTACAGGGGTTGTTACAACGTTAATGCCGGTAATTGCAGAGAATGAGACAAAAGTGCTTGCATTCAGTAAGATTGCAAACCCATTTATCGGTATCCTTGCCGGTATCATCGGTGCAACATGCTACAACAAATTCAAAGGTACAAAATTACCTGACTGGTTATCATTCTTCAGTGGTAAGCGTTGTGTAGCAATCGTTGCAGGCGTTGTTTCTATCATTGTATCCGCAATCTTATTATTCATCTGGCCTTTATTATTTGGAGCATTAGTTTCAATCGGTGAAGGAATTGTTGGATTTGGTCCTGTTGGTGCAGGTATTTATGCATTCTTAAACAGATTGCTGATTCCAACCGGATTACATCATGCACTGAACAATGTATTCTGGTTTGATACGATCGGACTTGGGGATTTACAACATTTCTGGGCAGGCGAGACGTCGGCAGATGTAACATGGGATTTGGGTATGTATATGTCTGGATTCTTCCCATGTATGATGTTCGGTATTCCGGGTGCAGCTCTTGCTATGATTCAGACTGCTAAGAGTAATAAGAAGAAAGTTGCAATCGGTCTGGTAGCCTCCGCAGCTGTTTGTGCATTTGTCTGTGGTGTTACAGAGCCATTTGAGTTTGGTTTCATGTTCCTTGCACCGGCACTTTATGTTGTATATGCATTATTATATGGTATCTTCACAGTGATTACGGTATTAGTTGGATTTAGAGCAGGTTTTAGTTTCTCTGCTGGAGCAACAGACCTTCTTTTCTCTGCAACCCTTCCGGCAGCAAAGAATACCTGGATGATCATTCCACTTGGTATTGCAGCATTTATTGTATTTTATGTTGTATTCCGTTTCGCTATCACAAAGTTTGATCTGAAAACTCCTGGTAGAGAAGACGATGATGTGGAAGCAGAGAAAAATGTCGACCTTGGGAGCAGTGATTACACAACTGTAGCGGCAACAATTTTAGAAGGTGTTGGTGGTGCAGCAAATATTAAAAGTATTGATAACTGCATTACAAGACTTCGGCTTGAGGTAAAAGACAGTTCTTTAGTAGATGAGAAGAAAATCAAATCAGCAGGGGCTGCTGGTGTTATCAGACCAAGTAAAACAGCTGTTCAGGTTGTCATTGGAACAAAAGTCCAGTTCGTAGCTGATGAGTTCAAAAAATTATGTAGATAATCAAAAACATACTATTTGTGAAATGAAATCATATTGAAGAAAAAATAATCCCTTTTTGACAGAGGCGGTTCCAGTTGGAATCGCTTCTTTGTCATCTATGCGATCCTTAATGAAAATATAAAGTTTCACAGTCCACATGTTTAACATAATGGAAAATAATTTATTGTTTACAAAGAAAAACGATAATGATAGAATAACCATGATATATTGCGAAAAAAATCAGAAAGGGGGAAGAAGTGGACACAGATGGCAGGTTTATGGCAGATGGTATTCAGACAGCTTCACCCCCAGAAAAAGCGGGTTATACCGCAGAATGTACGTCATTTGGACCGGAAAAAGCCGGAAGAGAGCGGACAAATGAACAAACAGGAACAGGAAAGGACACAAAAGGACGTGGAAAATGAAGATTTACTGATCAGTCAGATCGATGAGTTTCGTGAAAAAGCAAAACAACTTCAGGTGCTTCTGGCAGCAAAAGAAAGTAAAGCGGCGGAACTGCAGTCACTTGTGGATGAGAGAGCGGACAAGGCACAGGAGTTAGAACATATTTTAACAGAACGTCAGGAAGAGGCGGACAAGATTGTTACCGAGTTTGGACGGAAAGTAGATGCGCTTGCTGATAAAGTGACGACGAAAATGACAGAGATTGAGGCAGGTCTTACCGGACAGGTGGCTGATATCAGGAAAACCAGTGAGGAACAGATTGCCTTAAATCGTCAGATGAATGAGGAGCAGACGGCTTCTAACCGGAAATTAAACGAGGAACAGATTGCGGCGAACAAGCAGTTCTTAGAGGAACAGGCAATTGCCAACAAAAAGCTCAGTGAAGGACAGATTGCGGAGGTCAAGGAGCTGTTAGAGAATGCAACGTCACAGTTAGAGTCTATTAAGACGGATCTTTCTGAAAAAGTACACACGGAAAATGTCAAATGTTATCGTAACATACAGGATCTGTTCAATGAGTTTGATTCTAAAATTGAAAAAATGGATGAGATGGAAGGCGGCGTTGATTCGGTGAAAGGATATGTGAAGCTGCTATCCTGGTTTTCAATTTTAAATTTTGTGGTATTGATCGTATTTATATTATATTCTATGGGAGTATTTCGCTTTTAACAGTACACATGACGCCGGCGCTGCCAGCGTCTGTTTCTTTCTTTTTTAGTAATAAAAAAGAAGAGTTCGGCAGTAATAAATCAGAGAAATAGCTGCTAATTTTTAGGTAAAGAGAGGAATTTCATGAGCGCAGAAAAGAGAAAAGTTTGGGTTGTAGGGCATAAAAATCCGGATACGGATTCTATTTGTGCAGCTATCTCTTATGCATATTTAAAAAATCAGACAGAAAACGATAAAACCTATGTGGCAAAACGTGCCGGAGCAGTAAATGCAGAGACACATTATGTGCTCGATTATTTTGGGGCACAGGAACCAGAGTTAGTTACCTATGCGGGAACACAGATTAAGGATATTAATTACAGAAGAACGGCGGGAGTAAGCAGCCAGATTTCCCTGAAACGTGCATGGGAGACAATGAAAAAATTAGAGGTTGTAACGCTTCCGGTAACCAATCAGTTTGGAAAACTCGAAGGAATTATTGTAACAAAGGATATTGCAACGTCTTACATGGACGTTTTTGATAATCATGTGTTATCCCAGGCACGAACACAGTATAAAAATATTGCGGAAACGTTGGATGGAACGATCATCGTTGGAAATGAGCATGCATATTTTGTAAGAGGAAAGGTAGTGGTAGCGACCTCGAATCCGGAATATATGGCAGATTATATCGAAGATGATGACATGGTAATCTCAGGGGACCGGGAAGAGGCGCAGAAACAGGCTATCGAGTCAAATGCAAGCTGTCTGATCATCGGTGGGGGAATTGAAGTCAGCGAGGATGTACGCGCCCTTGCGGAAAAACATGACTGCATCATTATTACAACACCGTTTGATACATTTTCGATAGCGCGTCTTATCAATCAGAGTATGCCGATCAAACAGTTTATGACACGAAAAAATATTATTACGTTCGGAATCGAGGATTATGTGGACGAAGTGCGGGAGACAATGTCAAAGATCAGACATCGTGACTTCCCGATTTTGAATGAAAATGGTAATTATGCTGGAATGGTTTCACGCCGTAATTTGATGAATATGCAGAAAAAACAGGTAATTCTTGTTGACCATAATGAGAAGGCACAGGCGGTAGACGGAATTGATGAGGCAGAGCTGTTAGAGATCATTGATCATCACCGTCTTGGCAGTCTTGAGACAGTTTCGCCCGTTTATTTTAGAAACCAGCCGCTCGGCTGTACCTCCACAATTATCTACCAGATGTATCAGGAAAAGGGAGTGGATGTGCCGAAACAGATTGCAGGACTTTTATTGTCAGCAATTATTTCAGATACGCTGATGTTCCGCTCGCCAACGTGTACACCGTTAGATAAATCTGTGGCGGAGGCGCTTGCAGTGATCGCGGAAGTAGACATTGAGACTTATGCGAAAAATATGTTCCAGGCCGGCAGTAATTTCAGCGGAAAGTCCACGGAGGAGATCTTTTATCAGGATTTCAAGATATTCCATACCGATGACTGTGATTTCGGAGTGGCACAGATCAGTGCTATGAGCCGGGAAGAACTAGACAAAGTGGCAGAGCAGATACGTCCGTTTATGGTACAGGTGCTTGCAGAAAAGAAGATAGATATGGTCTATGTCATGCTGACGGACATTTTAGAGGAATCCTCAAAAATTATTTTTGACGGGGAGAATGCAGGCAGGATTTTAGGAGCTGCGTTCCGCAAAGAAGAGCGGGCTGATGGTATTTTGTTAGACGGAATTGTTTCCAGAAAGAAACAGTTCATACCGACGCTCATGAATGAAATGGCAGAGCGTCAGTGAGAAGCAGTGTCAAAATAGGATGAGAATAACAGAATGTGTGTCCTGCGGACATTTTATTATCATAAATTAAGATTTCAGGTTTTGGAGAGAGTCCCTTGGGGCTTCTCCAAAACTTTTTTTATATGCACGCGAAAAAGTTGAATAATTTTTAAAACCGCAGGCATAGCAGACTTCAGTGATCGGCATTCCTTCTGAAATCAGATCTTTTGCTAAAAGCAGCCGTTTGGTCGAGAGATAATTGCCGATCGTGTAACCGGTCTGGTCTTTAAACGTATGCATCAGATAAGAGCGGCTTAAGAAAAACCTCGCAGACAGTTTGTCGATGGAGATATCCTCGGTCAGATGTTCACTCAGATAATTTAATACCGTGATGATTTTTTCGTCGGAGGCAGTATCATTGATAAATTCGATGCCATCGTGCATGGCAGCACGGTTTAACTGTATCATAAATTCTAAAAATAAAATTTTCTGATGCAGGGAAGCTGCAAAATCTTTATCATTTATAGACTGGTCAAGTGCCTGTATCGCAGTTTTTAACTTTGCAGCACGCGAACCCTGAAAACGCAGCACGTGTGACTGTTCTGTGGCAGCCTGGCTCAGACAGTGTGAAAGATCAAAATCGGACTTTTCATATTTTTTCAAATAATCCGGTGAAATGTAGATGATGATACGTTCATAAGGAGATTCTGACTGAATGATCGGCCGGTGAACCTCCCCGGCGTGAACTAACACGATATCATTAGGGGCAAGCTGATAAGAATGTCCCTCGATGCAATAAGTGATATCACCGTTTAACAGGATTAAAATCTTGTGAAAATCGTGATAATGATAAGAAAAATCCTTTTTATTCTGGTCTTTCAGATGAAATAATTTAAAACTGGATGTCAGATAACCGACTTTTTTATATTCCGGCATACAGGTACTCCTTCCGAATCAGATTAATAAAATGCTTTTCAAATCCAACCCTAACACAAAAAAGCACAATTTGCAATATACACAGCACTAGACGAGTATATATTTTAAAAAGTGTTTTATATAATAGAACCATATGAAAGAAAAAGTTATAGGAAATAAGTGTTAAAAAACTTGAAATAATAAGAATGAAAAAGAAGGAGAACGGCATGAAGAATTTCAGCAATTACAATGATTACAGTACAAAAGAAGAATTACATTTTGAATCAAAGGCAGTACACGGAGCACTTGGAACGGAACCGCTTACCGGAGCAGTCAGCATGCCGATCTTCCAGACGGCTACTTTCCGTCATCCGGCACTTGGAGAATCCACAGGATTTGCATACAGCCGTCTTGAGAATCCGACCAGACAGGAATTAGAGCGTACTATGGCGATTTTAGAGGGAGGTATCAAAGGATTTGCATTTTCCAGCGGACAGGCAGCAAATATGGCAGTATTTTCCCTGTTAAATCCGGGAGAGCATGTGATCTTATCTGACGATATCTATGGTGGAACATTCCGTATCATCGGTGATGTTTTTGGAAGATATGGCATCGAGCACACTTATGTGGATATGTCAGAACTTGATGAGGTAAAGGCAGCGATCCGTCCGAATACAAAAATGTTATTTATCGAGACACCGACTAACCCGATGATGAAGGTGGCAGACATCCATGCACTTTCTGAGATCGCAAAGAGTATCGGAGCACTCACGGTTGTTGATAATACATTTTTAACACCATATTTCCAGAAACCATTACAGCTTGGTGCAGATATCGTAACACACAGCTCCACAAAATATTTAGGCGGACATAACGATACGATTTCCGGTATCGTGGTTGTAAAAGATGACGAGGAGATTGCAGAAAAGATCCATGTCCATATCAAATCTCACGGCAGTCAGCTTGCACCGCTTGATAGCTGGCTGATCTTAAGAGGAATCAAGACATTGCCGGTTCGTATGGACAGACACAACGAGAATGCGAAGAAAGTTGCAGAGTGGCTCAGAACACAGCCGAAAGTACAGAAAGTGTATTATGTAGGTTTTGAAGATCACAAAGATTACGCAGTGACGAAAAAACAGACAACTGGTTTTGGCGGAATGATCTCATTTACTGTTGACAGTTTTGAGACAGTAAAGAAAATCTTAAAAGGTGTTGATATGATCATGTTTGCGGAGAGCCTTGGAGGAACAGAGACACTGATCACATACCCGACAACACAGACACATGAGGATACACCACTTGACATCAAAGAGAAACTTGGTATTACAGACTGCTTCCTTCGTATGTCAGTCGGAATTGAAAATGCAGATGATATCATTGCAGACCTTGACAGGGCAATGAATGCATAAAATGGAGGATTACCATGAAATTTACAAAAATGCAGGCATTTGGAAATGATTATGTATATATTGATGCCGTTCACCAGGATATTAAAAATTTACCGGAGCTGGCACGGTTTGTCAGCGACAGACATTTTGCCATTGGATCAGACGGAATGGTTTTGATCTGTCCATCTGATAAGGGAGATTTCCGGATGCGGATGTTCAATCCGGATGGTTCAGAAGGAGAAATGTGCGGCAACGCACTCCGTTCTGTCGGAAAATATGTTTATGACCACAGGCTGACCGATAAGACAGAACTTGTGATCGAGACACTTGGTGGAATGCAGCATCTGAATCTGACGGTAACGGATGGTCTGGTATCAAACATCCGAGCAGATATCGGGGAACCGAGACTGGATACGAAAGTAATTCCGGTAAATACAGATTTAGAGCAGTTTGTAGAGCAGCCGGTGGAGGTGCTGGATAAAACATTTCATATCACGGCAGTATCCTGGGGCAATCCACATTGTGCAATGTTTGTGGATTCTGTCGCAGACCTTGATGTGGAGCGTTACGGAAAGACAATCGAGCATATGACATCGTTGTTTCCAAATAAAACCAATGTTACATTTGCAGAGTTTGTAAAGCGTGATTATATCAAGATCCGTGAATGGGAACGTGGGACCGGTGAGACGATCGGATGTGGGACAGGCTGTTCGACAGCGGTTGTTACAGGTGTTCTGACCGGACGTACAGACCGCAAAGTTACTGTGGAGCAGATTGGTGGACCTCTTCTGATCGAGTGGGATGAGAAAACGAACCATTTATTTATGACGGGACCGTCACACACTGTGTTTGAAGCGGAGATTGATGCATCACACATTTTAGAAAAATAAAAAGATATTATACAGGGGCTGCCGTGCAGAATGTACGGCGGCTTTTCGTGGTCTTGAACAATATAGGGAGAAAAAATGAAGTTAAGTAAGATCTGTGAAAAGATAAAATACGAATGTTTACAGGGCAGCATGGAAGCAGAAGTCAGAGACATTATCTATGATTCAAGAAAGATTGCAAAGGAAACCATGTTCGTCTGTATGGTTGGAGCAGTGACGGATGGTCACAAATATATCCCGGATGCAGTGGAAAAAGGAGCAAGTGTCATTGTTGTGGAGCGGGCGGAGGAAGCCACGCAGATTCCTGATACGATCACCGTGTTAAAAGTGGAATCTGCACGTTATGCACTCGCATTGATGTCAGCTGCATTGTTTGACTACCCTGCAGAAAAGCTGATCACGATCGGACTGACCGGCACCAAAGGAAAGACAACCACGACATACATGATCAAAAATGTGCTGGAAGCAGCAGGCAAAAAAGTCGGACTGATCGGAACGATCGGAGCGATGATCGGAGATGAGAAGATTCCGTCAAAAAATACGACACCGGAATCTTACGAACTGCACCGCATGTTCGCTTCCATGGTAGAAGCAGGCTGTGAATATGCAGTGATGGAGGTGTCCTCGCAGGGACTGAAAATGGACCGAACAGCAGGAATCCTGTTTGATTATGGTGTGTTTACCAATCTGTCCCCGGATCATATCGGACCAAATGAGCATGCATCGTTTGAGGAATATTTAGAATGTAAGAGCATGTTATTCCGCCAGTGCAAGATCGGTATTTTAAATGCAGATGATGAGCACAGCGAAGCAGTTGCGGCAAACCATACCTGTGAGATCCACAGTTTCGGGGTGGAAGATGGCAGTGAAAAAACGTTTCTTGGCAAACCGCTTGATCTGGTTGCAGCGGATCTTGGATTTATCAAGGAAAACGGAAAACTCGGTATGCATTTCCATGTGAAAGGATGCATGGACTGCGAGGCAAGAGTGCATATTCCGGGAAGATTTTCAGTATATAATTCACTGGTAACAATGTTAGTCTGCCATCTGGCAGGAATTTCAGATGAGGCAATCTTAGACGGTCTGGATAAAGTGCAGGTCAAAGGACGTGTGGAAATGCTTCCGGTATCGAAAGATTATTATCTGATCATTGACTACGCACACAATGAAGTCAGCACCAGAAGCGTGCTTACGACATTGATGGAATATCATCCGAAACGTCTGATCTGTGTCTATGGCGGCGGCGGAAACCGTTCAAAGCTGCGCCGTTATGATATGGGTGAGGTAACCGGTGAGATGGCAGATCTGTGTGTACTGACCTGTGATAATCCGAGAGATGAAGACATCCGCGATATCAATAAAGATATTAAAGTCGGACTTGCAAGAAGTAACGGAAAATATATCGAGATCGACGACCGGAAAGAAGCGATCGCATACTGCATGGTAAATGCCCAGCCGGGAGATATGATCGTATTGCTTGGAAAAGGCCACGAAGATTATCAGGAGATCCGCGGTGTGAAATACCATTTTGATGAGCGCGAGGCAGTTGCGGAAGTTTTAGATGAGATCAAAGAGGGAAAGCGCACAAAATAAAAGAATACGAAATTGGAGGAAATATTTTGAATACAATTACCGTAGAAGAACTGGCACAGAAAGGAACAGAAGGTCTGCAGCTGATCGACGTCCGTCCGGAAAATGATTTTTCACGCGGGGCGATCGACGGTGCCATCAATCTTCCGTTAGAAAAGATCGAAGCGGGTGAGACAGATATTTTAAAGAAAGACCAGCCGGTTTATCTGTACTGCCATGTGGGGGAAAACAGCAGGGATGCAGCAGAGATACTGGATGATGAAGGCTATGATACCATCAATTTAGAGGGTGGTTACCGTGCCTGGTTAAGATACCAGCTCACGCGTGTGACGATGGAGGATGATTCAAGAAAAGAGCGTACCGAGCAGATTGAAAAAAGCCTGATCAAAAAATTCAGAAAGCCGGTCTGGAGCCGTTTTACCAAGGCACTTCATGATTATGAAATGATCCAGGATGGCGATAAGATCGCGGTATGTATTTCCGGTGGAAAAGATTCCATGCTTTTGGCAAAACTGTTTCAGGAATTATACCGTCATGGAAAACGCAATTTTGAACTTGTTTTCCTGTGTATGAATCCGGGCTATAATGAGGAAAACTGGCGTATTATCCAGGAAAATGCAAAACTGCTTGATATTCCGCTCACGACATTTGAAACACAGATTTTTGATTCTGTTGCAGAGGTAGATAAGAATCCGTGTTATCTGTGTGCGAGAATGCGGAGAGGATATCTTTATTCAAAGGCAAAAGAGTTAGGATGTAATAAGATCGCACTTGGACATCATTTTGATGACGTGATCGAGACGATCCTGATGGGAATGTTATACAGTGGAAAAGTTGAGACAATGATGCCAAAACTTCACAGCCAGAATTTTGAGGGAATGGAACTGATCCGTCCACTTTATCTGGTAAAGGAAGAGGACATCAAGGCATGGCGTGACTATAACCGCCTGCAGTTTATCCAGTGTGCCTGCCGTTTTACGGAAAACTGTACAAGCTGTGGCGGGGCAAAAGGCTCCAAGCGTGAGGAAATGAAAGATCTTGTCACCGAACTGCGCAAAAAAAGTGAATTTATTGACAGCAATATTTTCAACAGCGTCAGCAATGTGAATTTAAAGACTATCATTGGATATAAAAAAGATGGAGTGTACCATAACTTCCTGGATGATTATGATGCAGATTAAAGCGGATTTTTCGTGTATAAGTAGGCGAATAAATGTGGTAGAAAATTGAGACGAAAATCCTTACTTTTAAAGTAGGGGTTCGTCTGGTGTTTAAGAAGGAATCCTGTTGGCGGGGTTCCTTTTTTCGATTCATAGGAAATTACGTCCTATGAATCAAAAAGCCCTCCGGGCAGGATACGCATCTCGCGGAGAAGAAGTTAGCTGTAAACAGCACCGCTCGAGCGCAAAAGAGTCGCGAGCGACTCTTTTTTATCAGCACTGCGAATCTGCTTACTCGCAAACGGGAATCATCGTTACACTGAAAAAAATATCCGCGAAAGGAGTTCACCTATACAATGAAAGCCCACAAAACAATCAACTACGAATACAAAAATGCCCCAATCCCAGGCGGCGGATACGTCACCGGACTGTTATACCATCCCAGACAGCCCGGTATCCTCTACGCCAGAACAGACATCGGCGGTGTTTACCGGTATGATTACGAAAAAAAACACTGGAAAAGTCTGATCGATGGCGTGAGCATGGAGGATATCTCTGAAACATTTCCAATCGCATGTGCACTCGACGAAAATCATCCGGAATATTTATATATTATGAGCGGTATCAACGGGCAGGGCTATGGAAAATTTTCTATTTCAGAGGATTATGGAGAGACATTTATCCATAAAAAGATACCTGTGACTGTCCATGGTAACCTGTGCGGAAGAGGAACCGGATATCGTCTGGCAGCAGATAAAAAGGATGAGAATATACTTTATTTTGCAAGTCAGTTAGATGGTCTGTGGAAAACCACGGACAGAGGAGATACCTGGAAGAGACTTACTTTAGAAGAAAATTACATGACATGTGTCTGGGTGTCAGATGATGCAAAAACGATCGTCGCAGGGACAGCAGGCTATACGACGAGAGAAAATGATAAACTGCGTGGTCACAGCCTGTATGTTTCCTATGATGCAGGCCAGTCATTTGAAAGGCTGATGCAGCCAGAAAATGTTTTAGTCAGTGACAGTAAAATGAACGGTCTGGTGGCATCACGTTATAATTATGATGGAACTTATCTTTATGTGACGATGAATGTTACCGGAAGATGGAATTATGTGGTCGATCTCGGATACAGCTGCGATTCCGGGGATGTGATCGGTGGAAAAGTACTCCGTTATTATTTTTCGGAAGGGAAAATTGCAGGATATGATGATATCACGCCGGATGCGGATGGTGTATTGACAAAAAAATTTTTAAATTATGGATTTGGCGGGATTTCCTCCTGTAAAGCGATGCCCGGACTTTTGGTCTGCTCGACACTTTGCCGGGAAAAAGAGGGTGATGAGATCGTATATCTTTCCAAAGATTATGGTAATAGCTGGAGTGTGAGCCTGTGCGGACTTGAAAAAGGAGATCTGTATTTTAATACTTCCTATATGAAGCCGGAGTACAATGGCAATCATTGTCTGCTGCACTGGATGAGCGATATTAAGATCAATCCATTCGATCCGAATGAGGTATGGTTTAATTCCGGAACCGGTGTTTTTATGACGGATGCACTGCTTGGTGAACATCCGCGTTATCATGATGCATGTGCAGGAATCGAGGAGACGGTTCATCTGAATGTATATGCCCCGGTCGCCGGAGAAGCAGAACTTATTGATATCGTCGGGGATCTTGGCGGTTTTGCGTTCCGTAATCTCGATGAACCATGTAAAAATTCATTTGACGACAGGGAAGGCAACCGCTATATTACCTGTATCAATGCAGATATTTCCGATGCAGACAGCAATCTTGGCATTGTGACGGCACGGGGAAACTGGAAAGGGAAAACAAAAGGCGGTCTGGTGCGCACCCGTGATAATTTTAAAACATTTGAGCGGATCAGCATGCCGTTTGGCATCAATGCAGAGATTGACCGAAAACTGCATGAGATTGAAAATCCGAATGTAAATGCCGGCTGGGTGGCAATGTCACCGGACGGTACAAATATTGTCTGGTCTGTGGCAGATGGCATCAGGCTTCCGGTGGAACTGGTGATCATCAGCAATGACGGTGGGAAAAATTTTCAAAAAGCAGGCGTATTTGATCTGAAAGGAAATCCTGTCAAAAAGGGTTACCTGAAAGTCTTTTCTGACCGTACTGGTAATGATTTGTTTTACGGTTTTGGCGGTGCGTCTGAAATCTATGTGAGCAGGGACGGCGGTAAAAACTTTTACCAGAAGCAGCCGGAAGAAACATTTCCTATCTGCGATTTTGGTTATATTGATACTGCAAATAAGACGGAAGTGCGCGGTGAGGGTGGAAAAAGCGGTGTATTTTACATGGCATTAGGTGACGCGGGACTTTATAAATTCTGCTATGACACCGGAACAGATGAAATTCATGTAAAAAGGCTGACAGATGCGAAAGATGCATGTTACCGCATGGGACTTGGTGTGATCGGCGAAGGAAGGGAGTATCTGACAGAGGAAAAGGCGATTTATTTCTGCGGACGTCTTGATGGGGAATATGGATTTTACCGTACCCTTGATGAGGGAAAGTCGTATGAGCGGCTGAACCGGGAGAATCAGATGTATGGTGAGATCAACAGCATCGACGGCGATAAGAGAAAGTTTGGCAGATTTTTCCTTGCGACAGGGTCACGCGGCGTTCTGTATGGAGAGATGTTGAAATAATCTGACAGGGCAGAATGTTTTGCAAATTTGTATTAACTGGAAAAAGGACGGAAAATTTTACAAATTTATATCAACTGGAAAAAATGATAAATACAGGAAATAGCAAGTTATATTAATTTTGAATGATTCATATAAGAGAGGAAAAGTTAGATGAGAGTTTACGAAGAAAATAACAGACTGGTAATTGCAGATGGAACATCGACATTGTGGTTAGAACCATGGGGAGAAAATTCTTTCCGTGTGCGCATGACGAAGGAAGCACAGATGGATGCACATGACTGGGCGCTGACCGAGGAAGTAAAAAAATGCCCTATTCAGGTGGAATGCAGGGAAGTTGACACGACAGATCCGTGGTATCGCGGAGAAGAATTTGCAAAATATCATCAGACCGGAAACGTATACACGGTAAAAAACGGAAAGATCACGGCGGTGATCTCCCCGGAGGGATGGATCAGCTATTTTAATCAGAAGGGAGAGCTTCTGACCGAAGAGTACTGGAGAAACAGAAACCGGATCAACCGCTATTGCGTGCCACTGCGTATTGATGCAAGAGAATTAAAACCGATTCCAGGAAGTACAGATTACGAACTGACCATGCGTTTTGAAGCATTTGATGATGAAAAAATATTTGGTATGGGGCAGTATCAGGAAAAAAATCTGAATAAAAAAGGTGCGATATTGGAACTGGCACACAGAAACAGTCAGGCGAGTGTACCATTTATGGTTTCAAACAGAGGTTATGGATTTTTCTGGAATAATCCGGCGATTGGGACAGCCATTTTCGGAGCAAATAAGACTGAGTGGCATGCAAAGAGCACAAAGAAACTGGATTATTTTATCACGGCGGGAGATACACCGTTTGAGATTGAAGAACAGTATTCTGCGGCAACCGGAAGAACACCGATGATGCCGGAATATGGTATGGGATACTGGCAGTGTAAGCTGCGTTACCGCAATCAGGATGAGATACTTGCAGTTGCAAGGGAACATAAAAAACGCGGACTTCCGATGGATGCGATCGTGATCGACTTTTTCCATTGGACAATGCAGGGTGAATTTAAGTTTGAGCCGAGAGATTGGCCAGATCCAAAAGCAATGGTGGATGAATTAAAGAGTATGGGAATCGAGACGGTCGTATCTGTCTGGCCGACGGTGGATGAGCGCAGCGAAAATTATGGGGAGATGAATGACAGGGGATATCTTGTCACACCGGATCGAGGACTGTCCTATCATATGAGCTGGATGGGTAATACGGTATTTTATGATGCGACAAATCCGGGAGCACAGAAGTTTGTATGGGATAAATGTAAGGAAAACTACTATAAAAACGGAGTCCGCTGTTTCTGGTTAGATGAGGCAGAGCCGGAGTATGGTCCTTATGATTTTGACAATTACCGCTATTATGCGGGACCTGCATTACAGTGCAGTAATATTTATCCGGTCGGTTATGCAAAAGGATTTTATGATGGCTTAAAAGCGGAGGGAGAGAAAGACGTCATGAGTCTGGTGCGCTGTGCATGGGCTGGCAGCCAGAAATACGGTGTCCTTACCTGGTCAGGGGATGTGTATTCTTCGTTCCGTTCTATGAGAGAGCAGCTTCAGGCAGGAATTAACATGTGTGTGGCAGGCATTCCGTGGTGGACATCAGATATCGGAGGATTCCTTGGTGGGGATATCAAAGATCCGGCATTTAAGGAGCTTTTAGTACGCTGGTTTGCATGGGGTGCATTCTGTCCGGTATTCCGTATGCATGGAGAACGTTCCCCGTGGTATGAGAGAGAACAGGAGTTTATCGATGGTGTGCGCCAGCTTACCTCCGGTCAGGATAATGAGGTATGGAGTTTTGGAGAGGATAATTATGAGATATTGAAAAAATATCTGTTTATCCGTGAGCGCCTCCGCCCGTATATCCGTTCCTGCATGGAACAGGCAAGTAAGACAGGGGCACCGGTGATGCGTCCGCTGTTCTTTGATTTTGCAGAAGATAAGGAGAGCTGGAACGTGGAAGATGCATACATGTTTGGCCCGGATCTTTTGGTGGCACCGGTCATGGAAGCCGGAGCGACAGAACGCAGGGTTTATCTTCCATCTGGTACAAAGTGGACAGATGCATATACGAAAAAAGTATATGAGGGTGGAAACTATGTGACAGTACCGGCACCGATCGATGTGATCCCGGTATTTATGAGAGAAGGAACTTCTTATCCAATTTATGAATGAGAAAAAAATTCCCAACACAGCGTTTGCAGCCGCTGTGTTGGGAATTTTCATATTAAGAAGGGGGTTTAAGTCATAGTGACTACGGAAACCCAACTGTTAAATATTTAACAGCAAATTTATTATGCACCCAAAAGTACTAAAAATCCAGTGAACATATTGTGAATTTTTGTATCTTAATTGTTAATAAATGAAAGAGAACCGCGAAAGTGGACTGCGGACGACTTGACGTTTCCTTTGCTTTTCCCGTATAATAAAAAAGTATGGGTAAATGCCTGATTATTTTTTGGAATGGAGAATAAAATGTCAATAGATCAGAGTAAAATCAGAAATTTTTGTATTATAGCACATATCGATCACGGCAAATCAACGCTTGCTGACCGTATTATAGAAAGAACAGGAACACTGACCAGCAGGGAGATGCAGGCACAGGTTCTTGATAATATGGATTTAGAGCGTGAGCGTGGAATCACGATTAAGTCACAGGCGGTTCGTATCATTTATAAGGCGAATGATGGGGAAGAATACATTTTTAACCTGATCGACACACCTGGACACGTCGATTTCAATTATGAAGTGTCACGAAGCCTTGCAGCCTGTGATGGCGCGATTTTGGTTGTAGATGCTGCACAGGGCGTGGAGGCACAGACACTGGCAAATGTATATCTTGCTTTAGATCATGATCTTGACGTGATGCCGGTTATTAATAAGATCGATCTTCCGAGTGCACAGCCGGATGAGGTGGTAAAGGAGATCGAGGATGTAATTGGTATTGAGGCGGAGGATGCACCGCGTATTTCCGCTAAGACCGGCTTAAATATCGATCAGGTATTAGAGCAGATCGTGACAAAGATCCCGGCGCCGACCGGAGATAAAGATGCGCCGCTTCAGGCGCTGATCTTTGATGCACTTTATGATTCCTATAAAGGAGTCATCGTATTCTGCCGTATCAAAGAGGGAACGGTAAAAGTGGGAGATACCATCCGTATGATGGCAACCGGTGCACAGTCCGAGGTCACAGAAATCGGATATTTTGGTGCAGGACAGTTTATCCCATGTGATGAGCTTGCGGCGGGAATGGTAGGTTATATCTGTGCAAGCATCAAAAATGTCCGTGATACCCGTGTCGGCGATACCGTGACGAATGCCAACCGTCCATGCAGTGAACCGCTTCCGGGTTACAAAAAAGTCAACCCGATGGTGTACTGCGGTATGTATCCGGCAGACAGTGCAAAATATCCGGATCTCAGAGATGCACTGGAAAAATTGCAGATCAATGATGCTTCCCTGCAGTATGAACCGGAGACATCTTTAGCACTTGGTTTTGGATTCCGCTGTGGATTTTTAGGATTACTTCATTTAGAGATCATTCAGGAACGTTTAGAGCGTGAGTTTAATTTAGACCTTGTGACAACGGCACCGGGAGTTATTTATAAAGTGCATAAGACAAACGGTGAGGTCATTGACCTGACAAACCCGTCAAACCTCCCGGATCCGTCTGAGATCGAATACATGGAAGAACCTGTTGTATCGGCAGAGATCATGGTGACGAGTGAATATGTCGGCGCAATCATGAAGTTATGTCAGGAACGCCGCGGTGTTTATCTGAGTATGGAATATTTAGAGGAGACGCGTGCACTCATCAAATATGATCTGCCGTTAAATGAGATCATTTATGATTTCTTTGACGCATTAAAATCACGTTCCAGAGGTTACGCATCTTTCGATTATGAATTAAAAGGATATGAGCGTTCCGAGCTGGTAAAACTTGACATTCTGATCAATAAAGAGCAGGTGGATGCCCTTTCCTTTATCGTATTTAAAGACAGTGCCTACGAGCGCGGAAGAAAAATGTGTGAAAAGTTAAAGGAAGAGATTCCGAGACATCTGTTTGAAATACCGATCCAGGCGGCTGTCGGCGGTAAAGTTATCGCGCGTGAGACAGTCAAGGCAATGCGTAAGGATGTGCTTGCAAAATGTTATGGTGGTGATATTTCCCGAAAGAAGAAACTGTTAGAGAAACAGAAAGAAGGAAAGAAACGTATGCGTCAGGTCGGAAATGTTGAGATTCCGCAGGAAGCATTTATGAGTGTTTTAAAACTGGATGAGGATTAAAAATGGAAAAAAAGGAACTGGAATTATATATCCATATCCCGTTCTGTGTCAGGAAATGTAATTATTGTGATTTTCTTTCTTTTCCGGCGGATGAAGATACACAGAGACAGTATGTGAAGGCACTTTGTAAAGAGATTACCTACTATGGAGCCCATTGCAGGGATTATGTGGTCTCGACCGTATATATTGGCGGCGGTACACCGTCATGGCTTTGGGAGTCGGATATGGCAGCAATCATGGATGCTGTGCATCAGAGTTTTTCCCTGCTGCCGGATGCGGAAGTTTCCATTGAGTGCAATCCGGGAACTGTCACGGCACAGAAGTTTGCAGTATACAGACAGTCCGGGATCAACCGGATCAGTCTGGGGCTGCAGTCTGCACAGAATGTTGAATTAAAAATGCTAGGACGTATCCATACCTGGGAGCAGTTTTTAAAGACCTATGAACTTGCAAGGGCAGGAGGATTTTCCAATATCAATGTGGATCTTATGAGTTCTCTTCCGGGGCAGCATATAGAAACCTATGCGGATTCCCTGCAGAAAGTATGCCGTCTGAAACCGGAGCATGTTTCTGCCTATTCGCTGATCATTGAAAAAGGAACACCTTTTTACGATCTCTATAAATTTGATGCGGTCAAGCAGCGTGCAGGAATGGCAACGGATGCACTGCCGACGGAAGATGAAGTCTACGAGATGACGCAGATGACGGAACAGGTACTGAAAGAAAATGGCTATGTGCATTATGAGGTGTCAAATTTTGCGCAGCCGGGATATGCATGCAGACATAATATTGGTTATTGGACACGTGTCAACTATCTCGGAATGGGACTTGGTGCATCTTCTTTGATGGAAAACATACGTTACACCAATACATCGGATCTATATACTTATTTAGAACAGACACAAGCAATCCGCGAAGGTATCTGGGAAAATCATCATGAAGATGGCACAGTGGAACAACTTCCGGCAACCAATCTACATGCCTCGGCAGAATCTGTAAGCAGATATGCCCAGATGGAAGAGTTTATGTACTTAGGACTCCGTATGATCGATGGAATTTCCAGAGATGATTTCTTTCATGACTTTGGAATACCGATTGAGGCAGTGTATCAGGAAGTTTTAAATCATCTGCAGGAAGAGAGACTCTTAGAGCGCCGTGCAGGCAGAATTTACCTGACACCGAAGGGGCAGGATGTCAGCAATTATGCACTGGCACAGTTCCTGTTTGACGAAACATAATAAAATATTAAGAAAATGTTTTATGGTCATTTAAAGGTGGATGGGATATAATGTGGTAAAGCAATGAGCACATGCACTGCGGACTAAAGTATTAATATCGCAGTACCTGAAATATGCACTGCGGACTAAAATATTTATATAAATGAATGAAAAAGAAAAAAAAGATAGAGAGTGAACGGATTTGAATGCAGAGAAGCGAAGAAAAAAACGACTGAGAAACCTGGTATGCATAGTATATTGTTCGCTGCAGCTTCTGATCGTTCTTGCGTTATTTAAAGGGATGGGGAGTTTGCTGCACAAGCTGGTTCCGGCAGGCATTGACCTTTCACAGATCGAAGGGAAGATCGTGGCGGTTAATGACGAGCAGGAGAAGCAGGATGAGATAGACGAGAATAAACTGATCGTATGTTTAGATGCCGGGCATGGCGGAAAAGATAATGGATCTGATTACAGGCTTCGTTATGAAAAAAATGACAATTTAAAAATAACACAGGCAGTGGCAGCATATCTTACTGACAAGGAAAATGTGCAGGTTATCATGACACGTTCGGATGATACATTTTTGTCGTTAGAGGAGCGGACAACCTTTGCAAACCAGAATAATGCCGATTATTTTGTGTCGCTGCACCGAAATACCGGTGAGGGAAATGGCGTAGAGACATGGATCCGCAGTGATGCAGATGACAAGGCACAGTCACTTGCCCAGAATATCATGGACAATCTGGATGCTGCAGGAGTTTCAAGAAACCGCGGCGTAAAGAAAGGAACACAAAAGAGCGAGAGCAAAGATTATTATGTAAATCTGCACACAAACATGCCGGCATGTATCGTTGAACTTGGTTTTATGAACAGCCCGACGGATAACCAGTTGTTTGATGCAAACCTTGACAGTTACGCGAAAGCAATCGGGGATGCTGTATTAAAAACGTATGAGTCCTATGGAAAAGACGGAACAGATGCTACAGAATCGGTAGAAGATGTTCCAAGTACGGAAGACCAGACATCTACGGAAACAGGCACAGGCACGACCGGACAGGTGCTGCAGAATACGCAGATTGAAAACGTAGCTTCTTTAGATGCGACCAGTCATGACTGGGGACTTGGCAGCCACACGGATGACGAAAACCGTCCGCTTGACGCCATCAATGCACAGGAAACTTATGGAAAATATAATGCGTACTTCATCGGTGAAGATACAAAAGATATTTATCTGACATTTGATGAAGGTTATGAATACGGACAGACCGAGAGCATTTTAAATACCTTAAAAGAAAAAGGTGTATCTGCTACATTTTTTGTAACGGAACCATATGCGAAGGACAATCCTGATCTGGTAAGACGTATGATTGATGAAGGTCATGTGCTTGGAAACCACAGTGTGACACATCCATCTGCGGGTATGCCATCATTGACTTTAGATAAGCAGGAAAATGAGGTAACAGAGAATCATGCCTATATCAAGGAAAACTTTGGGTATGACATGTACCTGTTCCGTTATCCGACCGGAAGATTCAGTGAGCAGTCGCTTGCACTGTTAAATAACTGTAATTATAAGAGTATTTTCTGGAGTTTTGCATATCTTGATTATGATGTCAATAACCAGCCGGATCATGTATCAAGCCTGCAGAAGATGAAAGATAAACTCCATCCGGGTGCGATTTATCTGCTCCATGCGGAGTCGGAGACGAATGCAGCAGTGCTGGGTGATTTTATTGATGCCGTGAGAGCTGCTGGGTATGGATTTAAGAATTTTTAGATGGTAAAAAATAATATAGTTTAAAAAATTCCTTATCAGATTATTGGTAAGGAATTTTTTTACATTTCTATTACTTTTTTAGCACAGATGTGCAGACGGATACGGTTTCTTTCCATTGTTCATCATGGGAAATCGATGCATCATGGTCACCTTTTTGTGCACCGTAACTTCCAAAACCGGCATGATTTCCTCCTTCGATCACATGTTCCGAATAGTCAGCGGGCATAAGGTCACGGCTAATTACAACTTTGTCCATGTTTAAGACACCGTCATTGCTGCCATATATGGAAATAACCGGAAAAACAGCTTTTGTAAGATCACTGGTGGAATAGGAAGCAAGTAGGATCAGTCCGTCTAAATCATTTAAATGCTTCCCTGCATAGCTTGCAGCCATGGCACCACCGAGGGAATGACCAGCCAGATACCAGTGTTCATAGGAATAATCCGCCATGATGTCATCCGCTTTATTCATACCAAAAAAAGCAAGGTTGCAGGGCATTTTGACAAGAAAACAGTCGATGCCGCTTCCTGCGATCTGTTTTAACAGTGGTGCGTATGCGATTGCCTCTACTTTGGCGCCAGGATAGAAAATAAGCGCATCTTTCGTGCCTGGTCCGTCAAAAAGCATGCCGGTGGCAGTAGAACTTACCGTTACGGTATCGGAGGAGGTTAAAGCCGCATCTACATCAACGGCGTGATAGTAGTCATTGACATACCAGACGCTGATGCCGCAAAGTGTAAGAATCACGGCAAGCAGTATAATAAGGATAATTTTTGATTTACGTTTTGTGTGAGTCATGTGAAGTCCTTTCTTAAGTTGTATGGCTGTGGGCTGCCTGAAAGGCAGAGATTGGAAGTTATCAGTATCTATAACATTGAAATAATCGTCATAATAACATCCATTCCATTTCCTAATAAATTGCCAATAAAATGTGCTGTCATTGGTACATATATATTTTTAGTCTTAATATATGACAAACTTAACGGCAAAGCCCAGACCATAGTTAAAAATATTCCCCATATTGTTAAGGAGTGTTAGTATAAATAAAATATTCCTTTGGAATGACAAAACAAGATATTATAAATATCATTTCTATTATAATCGGTATCATGTTTGTTTTAATATAGCTGCTCATTATTTTACCTTCTTTTGAGAATCATAAAATTATGCACTTTAAACTGGAATTTATATAATTATCTCTCTAACTTTCCCCATTTTATAGGCTTTCCCGCCTGTCCATTAGTGAAATGATATGTAGTTTCCCTTATTTTTGCCCTTATGAGATAATCACAAGGGAAATAAGGGAAATTTTTTAGTCATTGCCTACCACTTTATCAAGAAGCCGAACCGATTTTCGTTTCGCATCTCTTGTGGAGTGAGCATAGACGTTCATTGTGGTACTGACATCTGAGTGTCCTAACAATTCCTGCACATCTTTTGGGGCAGCTCCATTTGCTAAAAGGTTGCTTGCATAGGTGTGACGTAACTGGTGGAAATGAAAGCCTTCAAATCCCTCTAATGTTTTTGCTACCTTTCTGCATACCGTTCCCAAAGTAGTCGGAAGTTCCAGACAGCCATCAGGTCTTAAGCAGACGAAAGAAATTTCTTTATAATCTGCCGGGACTTCCTCTGTTCTGTCTAAGCAATAATACTCGTAGTACACTCTGTTTTTCTCTTTGACCTCTTTGTAGTAGTTCGTGTGATAAAGTTCTCCATACTGCATTCGATTTTTTAACTGCTCTTTCCGGGCATTACGGAAAATCTCTACCAGCGTATCTCCAAAATCAACAATCCTCACTTTTTTCCGCTTGGTTGGTCCGATGATATATTTGCGTTTTGAGCCATCATATCGGATGCTGCGTCTTATGGTAAGGCATTGTTCTTCCAGATTTACGTCCTGCCATGCCAAACCACAGGCTTCTCCAATACGAAGCCCGGCATAATAGGCTATCTGGATTGGAAGTATTGCGGCTGGGTTCTTTTTTTGAAGATACGTAAGCAGTCTTTCATAATCTTCTCGTGAAATTGGTTGGATATTTCCGTCCATGTCCTCATCCGAAAACAAATCAACTTCGTCCGTCTGATACCGCAGTTTAATATACTGCATGGGATTGAACGTAATATACTGTTTTGGAAATACTGCAAAGCGGAAGGACTGCTGCATGACTGCGGAAAAAGAATGGATGTAATCTTTGCTGTAACCCTTTTTCTCTTTTCCATCGGGATGAACTCCCCCAAAGGAAAGCAAATCAAAGAAGGATTGCAAATGCTCAGAGGTTACATTTTTTAATTTCCGTTCTGCCAATGGGTGTTTCTTGATATTTCGGATTGTTCCGAGGTAATTCTCCACAGTACCATTGCTGAGCGTACCTGTTTTTAATTCCTCCTCTGCCCACACATCCAGAAGTTGTCCGACTGTGAGATTTTCCGCTTTGGCAACAAATTTCTTTTTTTCATAATCATCCATTGCCTGACGGAGCAGCTTTTCAGTTTCACTTTTGCTTTCTGTTCCAACGCATTCTTTTTGAACAAGATTGCCGCTTGCGTCCTCTACATAGAAGCGGTAGTACCATTTCTTTCCTTTTTTTCTTACAGATCCTTTTGCCATAATCGTATATCTCCTTTCGATATTAGACAATCGGAACTGATGAAATGCTTCGTGCGTGTAAGTATATCATAACTCCGGTTGTCTTACTATACCGATTCGGAATCTTCGTATAAGACTTCTGATAAAAGATTTGCAAGCCTTTGTTCTGCTGTTTTTGGTTTCTTGGAATAGAGCCTTACAACGTCTGCCATCTCATTAAGAGCATTGATGGTAGGAGTGATTTCCCTTAAGAACATAATCTCATTATATTCCTCATTCGATTCAAACCCTATTGTTTTGGCAATATCCGTCTGACCAGCATTCCCCTTGAAATTTTTGCAGGCGAACTGGAAGGAATCCAAAAACAGACCATATTGTTTTAACATCAGCAGTAATAAATCTTTTGAAAAAGCATCTTCTTCTTTGGTAAGGGCAAGCGGTAACTGTTCCAGAATATCTCCCATCGCATCACGAATCTGTAACTCTCTCTTATCCGTAATGTCGGTTTCATATTCATCTGTTTCCCCTTTGAGCCATTCCACAGATACATGGAGTGCTTCCGAAAGACCTTCCAGCACCATTTTTTTCGTATTGTCAATCGAACCATTCTCATAACGCAGGATTGTAGAAGCGGTAACCCCCATCTTTTCTGCGACATAAGGCTGTGTCAGATTCAATTCCAGACGGCGCTGTTTTACTCTGCTGCCTATCAGCTTGCGTAGTTCTTTATCTTTCATGCTGACTGCCTCCTTTTTCGGTATGTATGAATTATAGCATTGTTTTTCCAAAATTGCAATATGCAACATAAAGTTTGTTTTTGATATTTCGTAACGCTTGACAAAAAGATATGAAAAGGATATACTTACATCACAAGAATTGCATAATGCAATTTATAAGGAGGTGATTATATGACGCAAAGAAAAATTGCATTATCCATCGAAGAAGCTGCTGACTATACGGGAATCGGCAGAAATACCTTAAGACAGCTTGTAGAATGGAAGAAACTTCCAGTATTAAAGGTTGGTCGCAAAGTCCTGATTAAAACCGATATTCTGGAAATGTTTATGGAAGCTAATGAAGGTCGTGATTTGAGGGATAGAGGAAATGTAAAAGCCGTAACAAGAACTGCGGCAAATTAAAAAGGCGGCTTCCGAAGAAACCGCCAAAGGTTCTATCAGACCGAAGCCATGATATACCTACACGCAAGAAGATTATACCATGTGCTTCTTCTGATACGCAACCGAGAACTTATGTTTGTGAAGGAAAGGAGAATGTAAGAATGGCAAAATCAACAAAAAGTTATGAAGAACGAATGCTTGAAATGGAAAAGAAGGAACAGGAAAGCCTTGAAAAAGCAAAACGATATGCAGCACAGAAGAAAGAACTTCTAAAACGAAAGAAAGCCGAAGAAAGTAAAAAACGAACCCATAGGCTCTGTCAGGTTGGCGGTGCGGTGGAATCCGTTCTTGGTGCGACTATTGAGGAGGAAGACATCCCAAAGCTGATTGGTTTTCTGAAAAAGCAGGAAGCCAATGGGAAATTTTTCTCAAAGGCAATGCAGAAAGAAACAAATACCGATATGGAGGAAGTGTAATGGCGGATGGGATGAGTTTTTCATTCCCTTCATTGCTTTTTCATGAAGGGCGCACTTATGGACAACCAGAGGTCGTCCCAATAAGTTTGCCACAAGTGGCAACCGGTCTGCGCTCACGCTTGCCGGGCTCGTTCCGTCGGCGGGGCTTTCAGCCAGACCTGCTCATGCCACAGGAGGCACTCTTCGCCAGAGAGGCGCATTCCATGCAGGCTGCTATGCGCAGGGCACTCTTACGCAGAGGGCGTTCTGGCAATGCTGCTTTTTCTAAAATCGAAAGCAATGTTGCCGGAAATCTATACCGGATGTGCAGAAAGGAGGAATCCAGATATGGCGATTTTTCATTACACAATCAAAATAGTCGGACGAAGTAAAGGGAAATCTGTTATCTCCGCTTCCGCATATCTCAATGGGGATGTGATGAAAAACGAGGAAACCGGGAGAATCAGTTATTACACTTCTAAAAAAGAAGTGGTCTACACCAGTCTGATGATGTGTGAAAACGCACCTCCTGAATGGCAGATAGTACCAGAAGAAAATATAAAACGCTTTCAAAAATCTGTCCGCTACAAAAGGTCAGAAGATAAAGAAGCTGCTTTAGAAAAATTCAAAATCACATTTCAGAAACAAAGATTATGGAATGAGGTATTGAAGATTGAAAAAAGTGCGGATGCCCAACTTGGCAGGTCATTTGAATTTGCCCTCCCAAAAGAATGGAGCAGACAGGAACAGATTCAATATACATCCGACTATATCCAAAAAACATTTGTGGATAAGGGAATGTGTGCTGATTGGAGTATCCACGACAAAGGGGATGGCAACCCCCATGTCCACCTGCTTCTGACGATGCGACCTTTTAACCCGGACCATTCTTGGGGAAAGAAAGAAGTCAAGGATTGGGATTTTGTCAGAGATAAAAGCGGAAATATCGTGATTGACGAATCCCACCCGGACTGGTGGCAGGATAAGAAAAACCCTGACCGTCATGGAATCCGTATCCCTGTATTAGACGAAAACGGAATCCAGAAGATTGGTGCAAGAAACCGCCTGCAATGGAAACGGGTGCTGACCGATGCTACTGGATGGAACAATCCCAAAAATTGTGAGCCGTGGCGGAGTGAGTGGGCAAAGGTGTGTAATGAACATCTTCCTTTGCATAATCAGGTTGATCACCGTTCTTATGAAAAACAGGGAAAACTCCAGATTCCTACCATCCATGAAGGTGCTGACGCAAGAAAGATTGAACAAAAATTTCTTGCCGGGCAGGAAATAAAAGGTTCGTGGAAAGTAGCGGAAAATCAAATCATAAAACAGCAAAACACGTTATTGCAAAAGATACTGGACACCTTTGGAAAAGTATCAGGTGCATTATCATTATGGAAGGAGCGATTAAATGACATTAGAAGAAAGCCGGGAAGTCATTCCCATGATGGAATCAATGATAAACCAGATCGAGGAACAGCAGAACCTTATGGCAGAGATGGTACAGGAATTACAGGAAAAAGACAGACAGCTTCTGTCCTTTCAGGAGCAGAACCAGAGCTTGCAGATATTAAACAGCGAGTTATCCGGACTGCTGAATCTTTTGCCAGATACAGAAGAACTGCTTTCCCAGATCGAACAGCAGAAAAACAGAATCGAACAGTTGGAAACCGAGAATCAGCAATGGCAGGAATTAACGCAGAAGCTGAACAACGAGAACAGCTTATTGCTGAAACAGAGCAGAGAATTACTGACCTTAAACAGCAGATAGAGAAAGTGAGGGATATAGATGCGAGAATGCGTAAACTTAGAGAACGTCGGTCAAGTGGAAGAACTTCTACAGATGACAGAACAGATGCAGGACGAACTGGATCAGAAAGACCAGATGATTATGGAACTGAACAGGCAGCTAAACAGATCGCTGACCTTGAACGAGAAATTGAACAGCGAAAACAGAGTCGAGAATATCGAAGCATTGCGGACAAGATTAAGGAAAATAGAAGAACAATTAGCCAACGAGACAGACAGCAGGAAAAGAGCCGACGCAGAAGTCGTGGCATGGAAATTTAGGTATGAAAAAGCGGAACAGGCAAAACGCTATGCACAGACACACCAAAAGACAACAGAGGTAGCTGTTGAGAAAAAAGTGCCCTATGAGAAATGCGATAACTGTGACCGCACTGCTTACCAAAAAGCAAAAGAAAAATGCGATAACCGTAAAATTCAGTTAGAGAAAAAATATAAAAATATGACGGCTGGTTATGAAAGTATCCTGTTTCTGCTGGCATGGTACAGTATAGCCATTACACTATTCACTGCTATCCTTTCTCCAGTTTTCTTTAGTGACTGTATTAGCTTTTTCAGTATGTTTGCTAAAGGAATCTTAAGCCTGTTTCAAAAATTTGTTGCAGGTGCAGATTCTTTCGGACAGTTAAGCAGTGGAATCTCAAATAGTATCATTTCAGGGATTGTGTACTGGCTGATTGTAAGTATTGTTATGGGAATTTTATTTATCATAACGGGATTGCTGATAATCGGGACTGGCTATCAGGTGGGGAAAATCTACCGGAAATATTGCTGGGATATTATCAGCATCATGGTGGTGATAATGAGTACAGCTATCATAATCTATTTCGGAAAATGGATAAAATCAATTATTCCGATAAACCTCATTATGTTGCTACTTCTGGTACATGCGGTTTATATCGGAATCCGATGTTATGTGAAAAACTGGCGAGAAAAACGAGGATATTTTTAAAGTAAAATGGGCATGTAAAACTGCCTGTTTTTCACAAAACAAATATACTTATTTTTAGTTATCCAGATTTTTAGAGTCTGTGAAAACTGTTCTTTGATTTTTAACACTATTTTTTATAATCTTCCAAATGAATCTGTTTTGATTGATTGACAATTACCGAGCTATTCTAATATATTTAATCCATAAAGCAGATACAAAATCGCAGATGTGCAGGTGAACAGACATGAAAAATATCCATAGCATTGAATTTTATACTGGAAGCAAGGAAGAACTGCTTCCCGGTTTTGAAAAAGATTTTCCCTATATCGCTTCAAGGGCAGAACTTGACAAGTATATCGGACATTATGTACCGTGGCACTGGCACAAGACAGTGGAACTTTTTTATATGGAAAGTGGTAGCATTGAATATGATACGCCGGGAGGAAAACTGTTGTTTCCGGCTGGAAGCGGCGGCATAGTAAATTCCAATGTACTCCATATGACAAAAGCAATATCGCAGAAAGAAAAGAATATACAGCTACTTCATATTTTCGATGTTTCCCTACTTGCCGGGGAACAGGGAAGCAGGATTGAACAAAAATATATTGCGCCTATCATAACAGCCCCACAGATTGAGGTAATTCCGCTTTTTCCAGGCAATGCAGAAGAAGAAAGGATTTTGAAACTGCTTGCCGCTTCATTTCGTTTATCCAGTGATGAATTTGGATATGAAATAAAACTGCGGGAAACCCTAACAGAAATATGGCTCATGCTTTTTGAACTATCCCGTCCTATGCGTGAAAAAAAGGGGGAACATAATAAAAGCAACGATAAAATAAAGCTGATGATGATATATATTCACGAACATTACAGAGAGAAAATCTCTATCCCGGAACTTGCGGCAGCAGCATACCTAAGCGAAAGGGAGTGTTATAGAGTGTTCCATGACTGTCTGCACATGACACCCGTAGAGTATATAAAGGCTTACCGTCTGCAAGCTGCCTGTCAGATGCTAGCAAAGGGGCAGGAAGCAGTTACCGTTATCAGCCATGAGTGCGGTTTGGGGAGTAGCAGTTATTTTGGAAAGGTTTTTCGAGAATACACACATTGTTCACCCACAGAATATCGGAGAAAATGGCAGAATAGTGATAGATAAGGGCAGAAAAGAAATATTTTTTCTATTCCTTTTGCATTATAATGATACCTGTAAAGTAAATCCGTCATTTACAGGAGGTGAGTGCAAAGTGGTAAAACTGAACATTCTGAACATGAAAAATTTTTTAGATACGGTCAATAGCTGTTCCGGCAAAGTAAATATGCTCTGCCCGTATGGTAAAAAACAAAACATCAATGGGGAAGAAAAGATACAGGGCAGTTTGTGGCGGCAATACTCCCAAAACAAAAACTGTTTGCGGCTTGTTTTAGAAGTTCCGAATCCAACGGACTATATGAACATTGTTTCGTACTATGCCGGGGATTGCTGATTTATCTGTAAATATTTCATCATAAAGGGGCTGGACAGTTTATCTTCCAGCCCCGCCCTTTTGAAAGGAGTTAAAAATGGAGTTGAACATTCAGACCGCAGAACTGGCATTAAGGGAAGCGGCAGAATCCAATCCGGGAGCATGGGCAGAACATTCCCGGTATGTAGCCGAAGCCTGTAAAAACATTGCGTCACACTGTAAAGATTTATCTTCTGAACAGGCGTATATTTTCGGGCTGTTACACGATATTGGACGTTATGCCGGAGTGAGTTCGGAAAGGCATCTGATAGACGGCTATCGTTACTGTATGGAGCGTGGGTGGGGAAAAGCCGCACAAATATGTATATCCCACGCATTTATGATACAGGATATTGCCACATCTATCGGAGAGTTTGATGTCAGTGATGAGGATTACCTGTTTATGAAAGAATTTGTTGCAAATGCGGTATATGATGATTATGACCGTCTTGTACAGTTATGTGACGCATTGGCTATGCCTTCGGGGTTCTGTCTTTTGGAAAAGAGATTTGTAGACGTGACAATGCGATACGGCGTTCACCCAGCGACAATAGACAGATGGAAAAAGATTTTAGAGATTAAAGAACGGTTTGAGGATCAGATTGGCTGTTCTATCTATGCCCTGCTTCCGGGCGTTATGGAAAACAGTTTTCGTTAAGGGGGGATATTGTGTATTACGAATCCAGTGATTTTTTGGAAACAGCGGACAGCGATACGTTAAAGCAGATTGCCCGCACAAGGGAATTAACACGGAAATATTATTTTTCTGATTATAGAGATACAGAAAAACGCACTTCCATTCTTCGGGAGCTGTTGGGCGGAATAGGGGAAAATGTGGCAATCGACACGCCTTTTCATTGCGACTATGGAAAAAATATTTTTTTGGGAAATGATGTGATCGTCAATATGAATTGTACCTTTGTGGATAACAAAACTATCCGAATTGGCGACAGGGTATTGATTGCGTCAAATGTGCAGATTTATACATCTTCACACCCTGTCTTACCACAGGAAAGGTTTGTGCCGGATTGGAGGGAACGTCAGACAACATTTTTTAGAACCTATGCACGTCCGATAGAAATAGAAAGTAATGTCTGGATTGGCGGCGGCTGTATTCTTCTGCCCGGAGTCACTATAGGAAAAAACAGCGTGATAGGGGCTGGAAGTGTAGTTACCCGCCCTATCCCGCCTAATTGTGTTGCAGTAGGAAATCCATGCAGGGTGATACGTTATTTTGATACAGACAGGGAAAGGTGGCAGCATGAAGTATAAGCATATCGTTTTTGACATTGACGGCACTCTGATTGATACGGAATATGCTGTATTACATTCTTTACAGGAAACTATAAAGGGATTGTCCGGGAGAGAGATACCATGTTCTGAACTAAGATTTGCGTTAGGGATTACAGGAACAGACGCTTTGAAAAAACTTGCGATAAAAGACACTTCCTATGCGATAGAATTATGGGATAAAAATATGCGTAACTATACAAATAACATTAAAGTATTTGACGGAATCGTTGAATTATTGAAAAATCTTCTAAGTCTGGATTATGAAATGGGGATTGTCACATCAAAGACAAGGGAAGAATTTACACATGATTTTTGTCCGTTTGGTATCAGTCATTATTTCAAAACAATCATATGTGCAGACGATACACAGGAACATAAACCCAATGCCGCACCGATTTTGAAATATGTGGAATTATCAAAAACAGACCATAGGAAAGTACTTTATATCGGAGATAGCAAATATGACAGTAAATGTGCGGAAAATGCGGGAATTGATTTTGCTTTAGCAGTATGGGGCAGTCATAATAAGCACATAAAAGCAGATTATTTTTTAGAAAAACCTGCCAATCTGTTATCTGCTATCACTTCAGAGAAATTTTATTAGCGATGAAAGATCGAACGAAAATGACTCCGAGGTATATTAAAAAAACTTGCTTGACCAATTATGGTGATTTTGATTAAGTAGCCTGTATGTAAAATAAAGCATACAGGCTACTTGTGGTTTACAATTCCAAAGAATCTTCTGCATCTACCCACATTTGCATATTACCATCAAGATATAATCGTGCATATTCAAGTGGCTCATCAATAGCAAGTGTATTTAATGCGCAGTCTGATCCAGGAGTGGTTTTTAAGTTCTTCTCAGCTTCCCAACAGTCAATGCGGAGCATATAACCGGCATTGGTATAAACATCAATGCTGTTTCTGTGTGGATTGTATTCTGCAAATATTGTTCTCATCGTATCTTATCTCCATTTTTTTAATAATCAGTTATAGAGTTAAATATCGAAAACATTTCAATCAGTTCACCATGTTGTTATTGTTATATGTTATACTGTGTTATGAAATTTTCTTTCCCTTAATTTTTCCCATATTAAGGTTCATGAAAGCTAATGGGAGAATGTAACACAAGGGAAAGAGTAAGGGAAAGTACACTTGCTACAAACTTAGTGTTTTCAAGGGTTTGCGAAGAATTTGATAATCAAATATAATAGTTATTAAATTTCCTAAAATAAGTGGAATATCAACTGGAATTTGACTATTTCGTTGCAACAATACTTATCCAATGATTTTTTGCATTTGAATACGTTTTGATCTCTGTAAAACCCGCTTCTTTCAAAGCGGCAACAAGTTGTTTAGATGTGTAAATCTTCATACCATTGATCATCTTTGTCCATTTTTCATCTGCGGCATTCGTTCCGTCACTCTCGTTACAAATCAGGAATATGCCTTCGCTTTTCAGCACACGGTTGACCTCGGAAAAGCATTTTACTAATCCTGGCCAAAAGTAAACTGTTTCGAAGGCAGAAACATAATCAAAAGTCGCGTCAGAAAAGGGTATAGCAGATACATCTCCTTGAACTACATTACATTTCCCTTGTTTAATGGCGAGGGCGTTCAATTTTTGAGATTCTGCCACACTAACCTCAGAATAATCCATTCCTGTCACGTGGCCATTTCTACATCTATCAAGCCAGACCGCAATATTTGCTCCGCCGCCACAGCCAACGTCCAGAACTTCAGCATCAGACTTCGCGGAGATATTTGAGAATCCCCATTGAGATAATTTGGCGTGACCGCTGTTCATCATCTTCGTCATCAATTTTCCGCCGAAGCCTTGTGGCTTACGGGTATTTTCAAAAAATCTCATTACAGAATTCCTCCTCCACAAATACCGGTTCTCTTAATTCGACAAACCGGTATTGCTCAATCGTTTTTCTCCGTTAGGAGAATATACAATCCATAGATAAAAAGAACAAGGAATAAAACCGTAGGAATCAATAATCCATTTTCTAAAATACTTACAATCATTCTTCCAGGTGGCGTTACCCATGCAGTTGCTGGATTTTGCATTGCCGCTATTATCATTCCTACAATACCAACAACACCACTTAATGTTAAAAAACCACCTTTTATATTTCTACTCATAATCATTACCTCCTCGTTAAATTCCGATTTGTTACGTTGAAATTATAGCCGATGCAGGGAGCGTTTTCAAGCAATCCTGATTTATCTGACAATATTATGCCAGTTTTCATAATATATGTGGACAGCAGTCAGGGACATTCCAGTGGAGAAAGTGATGGTATTTGAAGATAGAAAGCATTGTGAATATGTGATAAAATTTAAAAGCAGCATATCAAATGATGATACCTATTTAGAAACGATATTATAAGGATTAAGGAATATGGAAATAAGAGAAAGCACAACAGAAGATACAAAGCAGATTATGGCAATTTTTACAACGGCAAAGGCATATATGATTGCGCATGGGAATAAAACGCAATGGGGAGATGGATACCCTGATGAGAAAATATTAAAAACGGATATAGATGCCGGAAACAGCTATGTAAAGGAATCGCCAGAGCATGTTTTGAATATTGCATTGAACAGATAGACTATATTCGTATTGATACACGCAAAGATAATATTTCTATGCAGACTGCAATTGAACGGTTTGGATTCTGCAAATGTGGAAATATATATGTCAGAGATGGAGCTGAACGGATAGCGTATGATTATTTGAATGAATAGTATTAAGATACTTTCTTTTTCAGGGTTGGTATGGTATCATGATTATGGTTAGTTAATGCTAACTATGAGATTTGACAAATCACCAGACTGTAAAGGAGAAAACGGAAATGTTTACAGAACAGAAATATAAGGATTTATCGATAAAAGAATTTACCAAAGCTGCGGAAGTATATGATTCCGGGCATGCGGGTGTGTATGAAATGTGTAAGGACGATTATCCGCCGGTTCTTGAAGAATTAAAAAAATATCCATTTCAGGAACTTTTAGATGTGGGGTGTGGAACAGGTCCAATGATAGAACTTTTGGTGAAAGAATTTCCTGACAGGAATTATACGGGAATCGATCTGACGCCCCGTATGATCGAAGTGGCACAGGAGAAAAAACTTGTCCATACCAAATTTTTAGTCGGAGACAGTGAGAATCTTCCTTTTGCCGAAAATACGTTTGATGCAGTGATCTGTACGAACAGTTTTCATCATTATCCGAATCCCCAGGCGTTTATAAATGGAGTGGCACGGGTGTTGAAGAAAAGCGGAAAACTGGTATTGCGTGATTACACGAGTAATAATTTTATGATATGGCTGATGAATCATATTGAGATGCCATTGGCACATCTTGGTGGACATGGAGATGTACGGATTTACAGCTGCATGGAAGTGCGCAAAATGTGCGAAACAGCAGGTTTAAAAGTGATAAAATTAGAGAGACAGAAAGGGTTTCGTATGCATCTTGTAGCAGAAAAGTAATGGGGCTTCGTTTATAGTCAAATATTGTTTTTTGGATATTCATCCGCTATACTAATGGTTAAGTGTAGCGGATTTATTTTCAGGGAGGTTTCCATGCATGGATAACAGATTAAAATTACCAGTAGGAATTGAAGATTTTGAAGAGATCCGGAAAGAGGGATTTTATTATATCGATAAAACAAAACTGATAGAGCAGCTTTTGATGAGCTGGGGAAAGGTAAACCTCTTTACGCGTCCGCGGCGTTTTGGCAAGACTTTGAATATGAGTATGTTTAAAACATTTTTTGAAGCTGGTACAGATAAGTCTGTTTTCGACGGACTATATATTTCCTGCAACAGAAAAATATGTGAGGAATATATGGGAAAGTATCCGGTTATTTTCCTGTCACTTAAGGGCGCAGATGGATTGACTTTTGATGCAGCCTTAAAACGTATCATTACTACCATAAAAAATGAAGCCCGCAGACATTATTATCTAAAAAACAGTGAAAAACTGGTAGATGAAGAACGTATGCAATATGATAAACTTTTATCAGGACAGATGGAAGATTTGTCAGACAGTATTCGTCTGCTGTCAGAACTTTTATGCAGACATTACGGAGAAAAAGTGATCATTATCATAGATGAATATGATGTACCGCTGGATAAAGCATTCAGTAATGGCTATTATGATGAAATGGCAGAACTTATTCGTGGACTATTAGGGCAGGCATTGAAAACGAATGATTTCCTGCAATTTGCCATCTTGACAGGATGTTTAAGAGTATCGAAAGAGAGTATCTTTACAGGAATTAATAACTTTAAGGTGTTATCTGTCATGGATACAAGATTTGATGAGCAATTCGGATTTACCGATGAAGAAGTAAAAAAAATGCTTCTGGATTATGGATTATCGTCGCATTTCGAGGAAGTAAAGGAATGGTATGATGGTTACAGATTCGGTAATGCAGATGTATATTGTCCGTGGGATGTTGTAAATTACATTGATTTATTGTGTGCTGATCCCAATGCCACACCACAGGATTTCTGGTCAAATTCCAGCAGTAACTCTATCGTACGCAGGTTTATTGACAAGGCAAACGTCCAGACAAAAGCGGAAATAGAGCAGTTGATCGCAGGAGAAAGCATTGAAAAGGACGTTTCGCAGGAACTGACGTACAATGAGATAGACAGAAGCATAGAAAATTTATGGAGTGTACTTTTGACTACGGGATATCTGACACAAAATGGCTATACAGTAAGTGGAAAATATTTGTTGAAAATTCCAAATAGAGAAATAAGAAATCTGTTTACCAGACAGATAAAGGAATGGTTCAGTGATGTGTCAAAAAGTGATGGAAAAACGCTCGAAGAGCTTTGTGAGGCATTCGTAAAGAAAGAACCGGAAAAGATAGAAAAGATATTTGGAAATTATCTGTGGAATACCATAAGTATCAGAGATACTGCGGTCGCAAAGGAAAAGAAAGAAAATTTTTATCACGGTGTTCTTTTAGGACTGTTAGGCTATAAATCCACATGGCGCACAATATCCAATGCAGAGTCAGGTATTGGTTACAGTGACATACTTATCGAGATTGGAGAAAACAGGATGGGTATTGTAATCGAATTAAAATATGCAGAAGGCGGAGATATGGATGCAGCATGTGAGGAAGCACTGCAGCAGATCGAAGAAAAAGACTACATTGCAAGATTAAAGCAGGATGGTATGCAGAATTTTATAAAATATGGCATAGCCTGTTTCCGGAAAAATTGTAAGGTGGTTATGGCAGACTCCATTTAGATATTGTAGAAGAGGGAAAGATATTGAACCATTTTTCAGACAAAAGAAGGAAGTAACATTGCAACACATTCCCCGTTTATGCTTGGAACGTTGAATGCAAAAATCTATAATATCGATACGGAAGACTACCGTATTTGTGAATGGTATGAGCTTGAAAACTCAATAATAACTGGCATAAAAATAGCATGAAACCATCTGGTTTTCTTCTATAAGTGCTACATAAAAAAGTGCAAATGTACAAAAAATAGTAATAGCTATGGAAATAAAAATAATTTAGCAGTAAAATAATACTACCAAAATTTGTGCAAAGCACAAAAATAAGGAACGGATACTATGGAGATTAAGAGAGATTTATATCTTGAACAGTTAAAAATAAAAAAAGGTAACGGAATGATTAAGATTATCACGGGAATCAGGAGATGCGGCAAATCATTTCTGTTATTTGTGTTGTTTAAGAAATACTTATTGGAAAGTGGTGTAGATAATGACCACATTATTGAGATTGCTTTAGATGGCATTGAAAATGAGGAGTTGAGAGATCCAAAGAAGTGTTATCAGCATATTAAAGATATAATGAATGATGATCAGAAATATTATCTGCTCTTGGATGAAGTACAGTTTATGCCACGATTTGAAGAAGTGTTGAACAGTTTGCTTCGCATCAGTAACATTGATGTGTATGTAACTGGCAGTAATTCTAAATTTTTATCCAGCGACATTGTAACTGAATTTAGAGGCAGAGGAGATGAAATCAGAATTTATCCGTTGTCCTTTGCAGAGTTCTATGCGGCTTTTAACGGAGATTATGATGATGCGTGGGAGGAATATATGATATATGGTGGTTTACCGCAAGTGGCACAATTCTCTGCGGAACGCCAGAAAACGGAGTATCTTAAAAATATTTTTACTAATGTTTATATCAAGGATGTAGTAGAGCGAAACAGGATTCAAAATGTTGATGAAATCGGAACTTTGGTAGATATACTGGCGTCTGTCATTGGAGCTCCTACCAACCCAACTAAAATATCAAACACCTTTAAAAGTGAACGAGGAATCAATTATAGCAATAAAACTATATCTAACCATATTGATTATTTGGCAGAGGCATTTTTGATTTCTAAAGCGAACCGGTATGATATTAAGGGCAGAAAATATATAGGAGCCAATCTGAAATACTATTTTTCGGATGTTGGACTTAGAAATGCAAGACTGAATTTTAGACAGCAGGAGCCGACTCATATTATGGAAAATATTGTTTATAATGAGCTGCTTGTGCGTGGTTACAATGTGGATGTTGGAATTGTGGATGTATTTGCAAAAAATAGTGAAGGAAAGAGAGTGCATAAGCAGTTAGAGGTTGATTTTGTAGTAAATCAGGGCAGTCAGAGATATTACATTCAGGTCGCTTATGATATGACTACAGAGGAAAAGCAAACACAGGAACTTAATTCGTTTCGAAATATTCCGGATTCATTTAAGAAGATTGTTATAGTGAATGGAACGAAAAAGCCATGGAGAAATGAAGAAGGATTCGTATTCATGGGCATGAAATATTTTCTGCTCAATGCAGATAGTTTGGAGTTTTAGTGTGGCAAATTGGAGGTTAAGATGAGACTGGTTTTAGGTGGAATAGCACAGGGAAAACGCGATTATGTAAAAACTGCATATCAGATTTCAGAGAACGACATTTTTTCCGGTGAACAAACAGAACTTGAGCAGTTAAGCGGTGTAGTGGCGGTAGATCAGTTCCATCTGTGGGTCAAAAGAAAAATAAAAGAAGGCGCAGATGTACCGGAACTCACAGAAATATTTATAAAGCAGAATCCGGACTGTATCGTGATCTGTGATGAAGTCGGATGTGGTGTAGTACCGGTCGAAAAAGAGGAAAGAGAGTACCGGGAGCAGGTCGGAAGAATGCAGATCGTTCTGGCAAAAGCCTCGGAGAGTGTGGAGCGAGTGATATGCGGAATAGCGCAGAAAATCAAATAGGAATGGTTTTTATCCGGCACGGAGAAACAGATTCAAACCGCAGAAAAAGTTATCTTGGCTGGACGGATGAGCCGCTTTCTGTGGAAGGACGTGAAGTGATTGCACAGAACAAAAAAAAATATCCGGATGCGGATTTTATTTTTACAAGTCCGATGTTAAGGTGCAGACAGACAAAAGAGATTATATATGGCAATCAGTCCTGCCAGATCATAGAAAAATGGAAAGAGATGAATTTTGGCAGTTTTGAAGGGAAAACTTATCTCGAATTAAATGGAAATAAAGATTATCAGAGATGGATCGACAGCGGTGGAACACTGACCTTTCCGGATGGGGAGAGCCGGGAAGAATTTATCCTGCGGTGCAGAGCCGGGCTCATGGATTGCCTGACCAGATTGACAGAAAAAAAGAGCGATACCTTTCGTTCGGAAGATCAGAGTAAAAGGATAAATAAGATCTGTTTTATAGAGCAGGAAAATGAGCTGAAAAAAGCATCGCAGCCAAAAAAAGTACAGGGAAAAGTTGTCTGCGTCGTACATGGCGGCACGATCATGGCATTATTTGACAGCTATGGAAAGGGTTCCTATTTTGATTACCAGTGCAGGTGCGGACAGGGGTATGAATGTACATTGTCTTATACCACGGATGAAAATGGAGCAGTGGATGAGACTTCGATTTTTATAACAGATGAAAAAATAATTTTGGGAGAGTAACGATATGTATTACCATATGATTGCATTTCTGGCAGGATTTCTGTTAGATCTGCTGATCGGAGATCCGCACTGGCTGTATCATCCGGTGCGCCTGATCGGAAATCTGATCTCTGCAATAGATCATAAAATGCTTGATGTATCAGGCATAAGAAATGAAAAAAAAGAATGGTGTGCAGGCATCTGGCTTGTAGTGATCGTATTATCTGCTACAGGTCTGGTAAGTATTTGCTTACTTCTGGGGGGGTATGTACTCAATCCCGTAGCAGGCTGCATTTTAGAGAGTATCATGACATATCAGATTCTTGCGACAAAGTGTCTGAAAGTCGAGAGTATGAAAGTGTACGAACGTCTGAAGGCAGAGGATCTTGACGGTGCAAGAAAAGCAGTGGCAATGATCGTGGGACGTGATACCCAGAATCTGAATGAAGCAGGTGTTGCAAAAGCAGCAGTGGAGACGGTAGCGGAAAATACATCGGATGGTGTGATCGCACCGATGATCTATTTAGCGATCGGCGGACCGGTTCTGGGATTTTTGTATAAGGCAGTCAATACGATGGATTCGATGGTGGGATATAAAAATGACTGCTATCTGAATTTTGGAAGAACGGCGGCAAAACTTGATGATGTGGTAAATTATATTCCGGCACGTATCAGTGCGGCACTGATGATCGCTGCAGCTTATCTGCCGGGAAAACAGTTTTCCGGGAAAGATGCCCTGCGCATTTTTAAACGTGACCGTTATAACCATGCAAGCCCCAATTCTGCCCAGACCGAGGCAGCCTGTGCAGGTGCCTTAAATCTTCGTCTGGCAGGGGATGCAAGTTATTTTGGAAAGATCGTGAAAAAACCATATATCGGGGATGATATCAGACCAGTGGAAGCAGAAGATATTGCGCGGGTAAATGTGCTTTTATATCGGAGCGCAGTGATTGGGGAATGTTTGTGTCTGTTAATTCTTATGGGAATAACGTTGTTCATTTAATCTAAATTTTCTTCCCCCCATTTTGATATTTCAAAAAACACCGGAAGCAGGGCTTTTCCTTTTTCGGTTAAGGAATATTCCACATGGGGTGGAATCTCATTAAACTGCTCTCTGTGAATGATCCCAAGCTCCTCTAAATCTCTTAAGGTATTTGTAAGCATGGTATTTGTGATGCGTGGATATATAAGTCGTACTGTCATGCAATGGGGATGCTCATCACCGCAAACCATATAGAAATGGTGCTTGTCAATCTGGGCGATGAGATTATAAAAAAGGAACGTATCCGCTTAAAATTTACAACAGAATTATCTTATTGTACAGAAGCTGCAAAAAAGGTAAAATTTTTTTTAGCTGGTGAGTCTGCAGAGAAAACATTGCTTGGAATTGGGATTGCGATTTCGGGAATCGTTGACCAGAAAGAACGGATCGTTTTAAAATCCCATGCGCCTGTTCTAAAAAACTACAGTCTGCGTTTTTTAGAACAGGCGATCGGAATCCCGGTATATTTTGAAAATGATGTAAATGCGGCGATGCTGGCGGAAAAAACAGGGGAGTACTCCAATGTAATCTATCTGTCTTTGAATCACACATTAGGGGGTGCATTCTGCATCAACGGAAAGCTGTTTTTGGGGCAGAACCATTTTCAGCTGTTTCGTCTGCGAGTGCCTGAACCAGAGCCTGTACTTTGGGCGGGAGCCGTCTGTAATATTCTAAAACACGCTGTTCACTCTGCGTGATGGAATCTTTCGGATATACTTCATACCGGAAGGGAACATCTGTGTAACCGATCAGATAATCAACAGAAGTATCAAAGAAATCTGCCATGTGAAGAATTACATCAAGATCCGGTTCCGCAAGAGCATGCTCATATTTAAAGATTGTCTGCTGTGTGACATGAAATACATCAGCGACAGCCTGCTGACTCATATGTTTTGATTCACGTAGTTCTTTTAATCGTACCATGCAATAAATCTCCTTATCGTTCTACTTTATCAATAAAAAATGTAACTATATAAAACATACAGGTTGTATTGATAACAGCTAACAAGTGTTATATAATGAATGAAAAGAATCTGAACTACAGAAGAAACATATCTGTGAAAGGAGAACAGTTATGAAAAAACGAATGATCGCATGGCTGCTTTGTGCCTGTATGACATTGACCGCGGCACCGGAGATGCTGCTGGCGGATGTGGCAGGGAAAGATTATCAGCAGACACAGGAAGAAAACAGTTTCAGAGAGAAAGGGACTGTGGAAACACAGACTGCAGAACAGGATGATGAAAAGTCGACAGTGACAGAGAAAAAAGAAACAGACCAGGCAGATGAAGAAGATCATAATGCCGGACATCTGGCAGAAGAAGAGTCTGGGGCGGTTGAGACGGAGATTGTTACGGAAGAGACAGAAGAGCCAGAAACGACGATTGTCACGGAAGAGACAGAAGAGCCAGAAACGAAGGTTGTTACAGAAGAAACAGAGGAGGCTGAAACAGAGAATGTCACAGAAGAGCCAGAGCAGGCTGAAACAGAGAACGTTACGGAAGAAACGGAGAGTACAGAGGAGATTTTAAAAAGGGCATTATCAGGTGACGAGATCAGCCGTATCGACTGGGTACAGGAACTGGTAACATTATTTGATCTTACGGTAGATGGGGACAATTATCCGGATAATTATTACAGTGACATATCAACGGATGATTCGTTTTATCGTGATGTGATGGTGGCATGCGAGTTCGGAATGATCGATCTTGAGGCAGGAGAAGAATTTCGACCGGAAGATGCAGTGACACGTGAATTTGCAGCGCAGACCATGAATGCGATGCTTGGTTTTGTGCCGGAAACAGACAGTTATACTTATCAGGATACAGCAGATGTTACATATAAGGATGCAGCACAGGTCGCAATCGATAGAGGATGGGTTACGGTTGCTGCCGGTAAATTTCTCCCGGAACAGTCACTTACAACGGAAGAACATGATGCAATGATCGCGGATGCAAAAAAGGTTTTGGCAGATGCGCAGATAGAGACCGGAAAAGAAAATACCTGTACGTTTGCGTCCGGAGTAGTTGTTGTACCAAAGGGAACAGCCGTATCTATTGATGTGGACGGAATAGTTATGATCGAAAACTGTCCGGTTACGATCAAACAGGGAACAACATTTGCCGTGTATGTTAACGATATTGTCATGGCATATAAGGCAGAAAGTGTACGGACAGAAGGAACAACGACATATATTACAACCGCAGATGCGGATGATGGCGCGGTTTTAAATGTTGACCAGCAGGGCGAACTGGATGTTGATATGACGGAATTTATTCCGGCAGATGAAGAAACATATGTGGTAAATGGTGTTACAGTCACAGAAGGTATGACAAGGGGGATATCCTATAAAAACAATACCCTGCGTGCAGATAAAACGATTTCCATCTCAGATGATGTCACAGCGACAGTAAGTGTTGTGATTTCAAACATGAAAGTAAGTTACAGGCTGAAAAATAATGACTATTATTTTACAGTCAGCGGAGATATGGAGTACTCCTGCAATGTAAAAGGGGACGCATTTAAAGATATTAACCATACACTGACGCTGGGGGCAGTGCCGCTCGGCGGTGTTGGTATGCTGACGCTGGCAATGGAATATAATCTTTCCGGGGAGGCAACGCTTACCGTGGAAAAGGAATTTGAAGCCGGATTTGCGTATTCGGACGGATTCCGTGTAGTTGGAAACAGTCATAAAAAAGGATTTTCCTTTTCAGCAGAAGCAGATCTGACCACAGGTATTGTACTCTCCGCAAAAGCAACGCTCGGAATTGTCAGCGGAGATATTTATGCAAAAACCGGTGCACGTATGAACATCAAATACGTAAGGTACAGTTCCGGAACACCGACATACTGTGCGTCACAGGCGGCATATCTGTATGCATCAGTGGGGGCAAGTGCAAAGATCGGAGTTGGTATTGCATCAAAGACCTTTAGCAAAAGTATAGAGATCTGGGGAAAGAATAACAGTCCGGTGCGCGTGTACTATCATATTGAGGACGGCGTACTTCGGACATCATGTACGCGTGGGAAAGAATTTGCCGCGCAGGGAGGCTGGACAAGTTATTGGACATCTCCAGGTTCGAGATATTTCAATCCGGCGGGCGTAGGAAGCTATTTTGATGCAGGAGCAGGTGCAGGCGGTGCGATCGTACCGATTTATACCTATACACTCGATGATGCAAACAGGGCTACGATCACAGGATATAGTGGAAATGCGACGGCACTTTATATTCCGGGGGAGATTGACGGGCATGAGGTTGTTGCGATTGGAGATAGCGCTTTTGAGAACCGGACAGATTTGAGAACGGTGATGATACCAGATAGCGTGACGGAAATTGAAGCATATTCATTTAACAATTGTACTAACTTATCAAATGTGACATTATCTAAAAATTTAGAGAGTATGGGAAGCAGTGCGTTCGGAAATTGTGATGGCTTGACGCAGATAGAGATACCGAAAAGTTTGGAAAGCTGTGATATATCTTATGGATCGTATGGACCCTTTAGAGATTGCGATAAATTAAAAAAAGTAAAATTTGAAGAGGGAACAACGATAATAGCAACAATGTTGTTTCACCATTGCACTGGAATAGAAGAAATAGAAATTCCCGATACAGTAACAATAATAAAAGATAGTGCATTTGAAGAATGTACGAATTTGAGGTCGGTACAAATTCCAGACACTGTAACAAAAATAGAGCCGGAGGCATTTCAGAATTGTGTAGGATTAACAAATATTAGGATACCAGATAGTGTGACGAGAATAGATGGTGGAGCATTTTATGGGTGTAGTAATCTTGTAAATGTAACATTGTCAAAAAATTTAGAGAGTATGGGAAATAGTGCGTTTGGAAATTGTGATAAATTGACGGAGATAGAGATACCAAAGAGTTTGACAAGTTGCGATATATTTTATGGATCGTATGGACCCTTTAGAGATTGCGATAAGTTAAAAAAAGTAAAATTTGAAGAGGGAACAACGGTAATAGCAACAATGTTGTTTCACCATTGCACTGGAATAGAAGAAATAGAAATTCCCGATACAGTAACAATAATAAAAGATAGTGCATTTGAAGAATGTACGAATTTGAGGTCAGTACAAATTCCAGACACTGTAACAAAAATAGAGCCAGAGGCATTTCAGAATTGTGTAGGATTAACAAATATTAGGATACCAGATAGTGTGACGAGAATAGATGGTGGAGCATTTTATGGGTGTAGTAATCTTGTAAATGTAACATTGTCAAAAAATTTAGAGAGTATGGGAAATAGTGCGTTTGGAAATTGTGATAAATTGACGGAGATAGAGATACCAAAGAGTTTGACAAGTTGCGATATATTTTATGGATCATATGGACCCTTTAGAGATTGCGATAAGTTAAAAAAAGTAAAATTTGAAGAGGGAACAACGGTAATAGCAACAATGTTGTTTCACCATTGCACTGGAATAGAAGAAATAGAAATTCCCGATACAGTAACAATAATAAAAGATAGTGCATTTGAAGAATGTACGAATTTAAAGTCAATACAAATTCCAAATACTGTCACAAAAATAGAGCCAGAAGCATTTTATAACTGCACTTCGCTAACAACAGTAAATATTCCTGATACTGTTAAGTCTATAGATAAGTCCGTGTTTTCGGGTTGCGCCAGCCTGACGGAAGTGCATTTGCCAAGTACCATAAAAGAAATGCCTGTAAGCGCATTTTACAATTGCAAAAAGTTAACCACCATCAACTTCCCATCCACCCTGACCATGATCGGGAACTCCGCATTCTCTGGCTGTGAATCCCTGCCGGAAGCAATACTTCCATCCGGGGTAGAAAAAATAGAAAGCAACGCATTTAAAAACTGTAAAGCCTTGAAAAAGGCAGCGGTACCGGATACCGTTTCATCCATTGGAAGTTCTGCATTTTATGGCTGTGAAGCTCTGACCGACATTATATTAGGCAGCAAGTTAAAGAAGATTGAGAGCCAGACATTCTACGGCTGCACAGTTCTGCCATCCATCGTGCTTCCTTACAATGTGACCACGATCGGTGACAGTGCCTTTGTCAACTGCACGAAGCTGACGCAGATCACAGTCCCGCGCAACACAACTTTGATCGCATCAAATGCATTTTCCTATCCAAAGAAAATGACGATGTACGGTCCGTCTGATTGCTATGCCCAGACTTATGCAAGCGGAAAAGGAATCAAGTACGTCACACAGGATATTCATGCAACCTCAGTCAGTCTGGATATTACAGAAAAAACGGCGGAGCGCTATGACGATTTCCAGCTGACAGCGACGATCGCGCCTTTGAATTTCACAGATGCAGTGGTATGGACAAGTTCCAACGAAGAGGTTGCCACTGTTTCTGATACCGGATATGTGGAGATCTGTGGTGTTGGAACAGCAGTCATTACGGTAACGGCTGGAAATGTAAAAGCTGCCTGTAAGATAACCGTACCGCAGCTGATAGACTGGATCGAATTTGATGAGGATGAGATTGAATTAAAAGCTGGTGAAACCTATCAGTTGAAACCATATATTTCACCTTCGGATGCCACAAATAAAAAACTCAAATATACTTCTTCTGATACGAAAGTGGCAGAGGTTTCTGCAAGCGGACTTGTCACTGCAAAATCGGAGGGTGAAGCAAAAATCCGGGCGGCGGCAACGGATGGCAGTGATGAATATGCAGTCTGCTATGTGACTGTTACCGGAAAGGCGAAAGTAACAGGAATAACTTTAGACAGGACATCAGCAGAGGTAAAAAGAGGAGAGAAGCTAACCTTAAATGTGACTGTATCACCATCTTATGCCTCCAATAAAAAGGTAGTCTGGAAATCGGCAAATACAAAGATTGCCACCGTGGATGCCAACGGCAGTGTGACAGCAAAAGCACCGGGCAGAACGAAGATCATGGTGACTTCGTCTGAAAACAGTAGTTATCAGGCATCCTGTACGGTTACAGTACCATATAAAATTACCTACAAACTGAATAAAGGTAAAAACAATGCCTCAAATCCGTCAACTTATTATAGAAAGAAAGTAACACTGAAAAATCCGTCACGCAAAGGATACGCATTTGCAGGCTGGTATACGGATGCAAAATTTAAAAAGAAGATCACAAGTATCAGCAGCAGCGCAAAATCCGATTACATTTTGTATGCAAAGTGGACAAAAGTAAAAGTGGCGAAGGCTTCTCTTACGTCTGCGAAAAACAGCAAGAGTAAACAGATTTTACTGAAATATAAGAAAGTATCCGGCGCAAAAGGTTACGAGATTTCTTACAGTACGGATAAAAAATTCAAAAAGGCGGTTACAAAGAAAAATACGGCGAAGACATCCTATACCATAAGTAAACTGAAAAAAGGAAAGATATACTATGTGCGCATCCGGGCTTATAAAATGGATTCCACGAGCAAAAAAGTGTATGGAAAATATTCATCCGTGAAAAAAGTTAAGGTCAGTAAATAGAAAAATTTAAAGTGTGTAACTATTAGAAAATGACAGGGAAGACAGTGTCCGGATTGATATTCAGCCGGACCCTGTCTTTCTTTAAAAATAGCCGCTTGTTTTGTTACTGTTCACTTATCACTTGAACACTTTGCTGTTCAGGCGCGTATGAACATGATGTGGGGGTGAGCAGCCCCTTTTGCGAAGCAAAACTTTATATGGGGCTGCGAAGTTACAGTCCGCAGGGTAACCTGTGAACAGTAACTTTGTTTTTGTACAACCTGCACAAGAAATTTCAAATTGGTTGCATACTAAGGATGACGTATGATAAAATAACTCAAAGCATATTTCTATTGATGCGGACATTTATCCGATGCCATAATTATGAATCCGGCAATTCTGTCTGCATGACTATCAGGATGTATACATCCGTCTATCTTTCAAAAACATTTCAGAAATCTATGCTTTTTATCCACAAAAATGAAAAGCAGGAGATCTGGATGAGCCTCCTGCACACAGGAGGAACCGAATATGAAGAAGAGCACACAGGTATCAGAAAAGATACCGACAGCCAACCGTCAGTACAAAGACACTGTATTCCGTATGCTGTTCTCAGAGAAAGAGAATCTCTTATCCCTGTACAACGCAGTGACCGGAAGCCATTATCAGAATGCGGAAGCCCTTAAGATTGTCACGTTGGAAAACGCGATCTATATGGGAATGAAAAATGACCTGGCATTTATGTTAGAGACGAATATTTATCTCTATGAACATCAGTCGACGATCAATCCCAATATACCATTGCGGGATCTGATTTACATAGGAATCGAATACCAGCAGTTTGTGAACGATAAGTCACTATATTCGTCAAAGCTGCAGAAGATTCCGGCACCGAAGTTTATGGTGTTTTACAATGGAACCGATGACGTAGAAGACCGTATGGAACTGAAACTTTCATCAGCATATGAGCATCTGGCAGGAGAGCCGGATTTAGAGTTAAAAGTTCTGATGTTAAATGTGAACGAAGGACACAACAAAGAACTGATGGAGCAGTGCCAGACATTGAAGGAATATGCCATTTATGTTGCGAGAGTCCGAAAATATGCATCAGAGCTGAATCTGAATGATGCAGTTGAGAGGGCGATCACGGAATGCATCAAAGAAGGAATTTTAGTGGAATTTCTTCGGAAGAATCGTTCGGAGGTAAAGATGGTGAGTATATTAGAGTATGATAAAGAGTGGGAAGAAAAGAAACTCCGAAAGGCAGAATATGAAGCTGGTAAAGAGGATGGCAGAAATGAGGGAATCGAAATCGGCAAAAACGAAGGAATTGAAATCGGTAAAAATGAAGCTATAGCAGAAATGATTCACAATATGGCGAAATGCGGTTATTCCATAGATAAAATCGCCGAAATAACCGGCAGAAGTACAGAACAGATACAATCGATAATGGACAGATGAGCGTAGTAATAACAAAACAGGAGAAAATCTTTTATGTGAAGATTTTCTCCTGTTTTGTTTAAGTATGATTCATCCTTTCCTGCGGTTATGATTCTCATAATATACCAGCTTATCCTGATACATCTGCTTATCGATACGGTTCATAAAATCATCCATTGTCTCGACACCCAGGTTGGAGACTGCATATCCCATAGAGGCTGATAACTGATATGATTTGTCATTTGTCTGGTTTTCTTCCTGAAAATTCTTTTTTGCGCGCTCAATCAGTTCCGGGATAAACTGCTCATCCGTTGTGTTTAACATTACAACAAACTCATCGCCTGCATATCTGGTTACTACGCCATATTCGCTGAATGATTTCCGAAGCAGATCAGCAACAATGATCAGTGCAGCATCTCCCTCAGAATGTCCGTAGTTATCGTTAATCTGCTTGAAACCGTTTAAGTCAATCATGATACCTGAGACCCAGACGCCTTTTTTCTTACAAGCCTGTTTTTGCAGAAACTCCAGATACACACGGTTATACAAGCCTGTAAGACGATCTACAAAAAATTATTTCATTTTTCAGTGCTGTCATGATTCCCGCGATCGCAATGGATGTCCATGTAATGGCAATCTCTACAAAAAGTGCCTGTACAACTAACCCGAATATAATAGGAACGAGAAATACCCGTACAGGAAACAGTTTCAGCGTACCAACTTTTTTGCGGCACCTGCCATATAAATACAGGCTGTCCAAAATATAAAAAAATGCAAAGAACAGGAAAATGCTATACGCTGATCCCCTCTGCTATACGCCATCCTTACTGTTAAATACCAGCGGATAGAAAATGTTGATGACCAGCAGAATACAGGCAACAAGTGCAACTATCCGGTACATTTTCTTATGTGTATCTGTAAAGGGGATATTCATGTGCGTCATTATAAATTGTGCCCACGAATAGCCAATCAGTACATTTCCTAAATAGAGCCACGAGCCGCTTACGAATACAAGAATTTCTAAAAATATACCATAACTGCCGTTAAGATAGAAAACGCAGCAGTCAGCAACATTAGAAATAGCCGTAATTCCCATCATGCGCAGAACAATCTGCCAATCAAAAAATTAAAAAACACCTTTTGACACCCGAATCCTTATATGGAAGAAACGCAGACATTCTGTATTATTTTACATACGTGGAGGGGAATGCTTCTTATTATACAACGTATTCCATGTGTATCATTATTCCTTCTATCATTGGGGCAGCCTGTTTCCAGCCAGTATTTCGCAAATTGAATAATAAAGGCAGAACGGCATCTGTTTTTGCATTACTGACAGGAATTGCAATGCTTACAATGTTTTTCTTTAACGCAAAGGAATCACCGGTTGTTTTTTATACTTTATCCGGTCTGACACAGTTTTTCTTCTCTGGATTTAATACTGCAATTTATGCGATCATTCCTGATTGTGTGGAATATGGGGAGAGGAAAACAGGGCTTAGAAATGATGGCTTTCAGTATGCGTTTATTTCACTGGGAAATAAGATTGGAATGGCGGTCGGAACCTCACTTTTAGCAGGATTACTTGGAAAATACGGTTATGTTGCAAATCAGACACAAAATGCAGCAGTACTTTCTGTTATGAAACATGCATTTATTACAATTCCAGGAATACTTTGGATCGTGACAGCGGTCGTACTGTTTTTCTACCGGTTAAATAAAAAACGTTATAACGAGAATGTGGAGGAACTGAAACATGGAAAAAAAGGTTGATATTGCCGCATTAGGCGAACTGCTGATCAATTTTACGGAAGCAGGATACAGACAGGATGGAAGAAAACTGTTTGAACAAAACCCAGGAGGTGCACCGGCAAACCTGCTGACAGATGCGGTCATAGAAGATCCAGCTTATTTTACAACGCTGGCATTTGTGGAAAACGATGAAATTGGAGAACGGAAATTTTCTTTTGCAAGAAAACCGGGAGCAGATACACAGTTAAGAAAAGAAGAACTGGATCAAACATTAATTTCTGATTGTAAGATTTTCCATTTTGGATCGCTGTCGCTGACCGATGAGCCGGCGGAAGGTGCAACGATCAAAGCAGTGAAAATGGCAAAAGAAGCAGGTGCACTTATTTCATACGATCCGAATTACCGTCCATCTTTGTGGAAGAGTAAAGAAATCGCAGTTGAAAAAATGAGATCGGTCATAGAACTGGCAGATGTCATGAAAGTGTCCGATGAAGAGAGTATACTCCTGACCGGTGCAGAAAGTTATGAAGATGCAGCGGACAGACTGCTTGCCATGGGACCAAAACTGCTTGCAGTCACACTTGGAGAAAAGGGTGTGCTTATGGCAACCCAAAATAGAAAAGAGATTATAAAAGCATTTAAAACGAAGGCAGTTGACACGACCGGAGCAGGAGATTCGTTCTGGGGTGGTGTTTTATGTGGGATTCTTTCTTTGAATAAACCCATTGAGAAGCTGGAGTGGGAAGAAATCACAAAATGTGCCGTTTTGGGAAATGCGGTTACCGGATTGTGTGTACAAAAGAGAGATGGGATACCTGCCATTCCGTCAAAAGAAGAAGTGCTGGCATTAATGCAGAAGTCAGGGTGTTAAAAATATAATTGACATATGAAAATAGATGTACTATCATCAAGTTGGATGTAGGTACATCTATTTTTGCGTAAAAAAATAAACATGAACTGTCCGCCAAATGCTGGTTTGTGGTTGACATGCGTCGCCCGTCCAAATGGTGTGTCGTAGGTCTGTGAATGGCATCTTGCGCAAAGCCGGAGTTAATTTTGGTTCCGTTGTACGAAAATAAGAAAAGTCTAAGTGTGTCTGAGTTAGATTTTCTCGGAGTGACGTGACCGGCAACAACGAGTCATCCATGACTCGATGCTGCCTTGTTCTGCCATCCGTGGCAGAACATCACTGTGTACCTACGGACACACTAAGATTTTCTAATTTTCTCCCAAAGTCACAAAATTACTTCGGCTTTGCGCAAGATGCCAGACTTCAGGTTATGAACACCATTTGGGCGGGCGGTTCATCTCAAAACTGGGAGCGCGGGTGTGAATTTTTGATATTCGCACGAATGAGAATATGCTTAAAATCCTAATGTGCTGTATCATTAATATTCAGCCTGATGACTTGTCTGAAGTTTCATCTGCTATGTTGCATTACATTAATCATTTCGTAAATTACCAGACTAATAATGCAGATTATTATTCCAAGTATGTATGTTTAAAAGCATAGATATAACAGATTGCGTCGAGATTTTTCAACCTTTTTGAAGTGAATGTCACAAAAATTTACGCACCCCCAAGGTTGTAAAATGAGTTCCCCGACGAAGGGTGGTTCACAACCTTACGGCTGGCAAATCGCATCAAGCCGGGTTCCGTTTTGTGACTTTGGGAGAAAATTAGGCAATCTTAGTCTGCCTGTTCGTAACACAGTGTTGTGCTGCCACGGACGGCAGCACAAGTCTTAATGCCCCCGGACGGGGCGTTTAAGACGCACACGTCACTCCTCCACAACCTATACCAGGCAGCCTTAGATTGACTTATTTTCGTACAACGGAACAAAACGAGTCCCGGCTTGATGCAATTTGCCAATCGAAAACCCCCGGAACCACCCTACACGAGGAAACTCATGTCACCCGCAAGCCATCATTTGTCAGGGCAGTTTATATGATGATAATTCAATTTTGCAGATAATTGGAAAAAGGAGACCAGCAATGGATGAAACAGGAAGAAAAATCACAAAAATAGCGCGTGAGGCATCTAAATTTACACTAAAAATGATGAAAGAAGAGGGAATCGGAACAGCAGAATTTGATTTCATCCATTTTATCAGGCACAATCCAGGTGTCACACAGGCAAAAGTCATAGAACAGTTAAAGATTGACAAAGGAGCAGCCGCAAGGCGCGCAGCAAGTTTAGAGAGCAAAGGCTATCTTTACCGGAAACCAAACCCTAAGGATGGCAGAAGTCAGCTTTTGTATGCAACAGAGAAAGCAGAACAATTAAAAAATTCAAAGGCACATATTGAGAGTGTGTTTTATGAATGGCTGTTAGCAGAGCTGCCGGAAGACGAGAAAGTACCATTTCTGAAAACGTTAGATAAGATTTACTGGAGATCTAAGGAGCAGCGGAGAGCAGAGTTTAAAGATGTGTCAAAACTTGTGGAAACAGGGGAAAGTGACATGGCAGAAATGGATGGTGAGACGGATGAGTGATAATTGTGGCAGAGAAAGCAATGGAAAAGAAATAAGTGGATTTCAGGCGGATCGGGTTATTTCTTATTTTAAAATGGAGTGGCAGGTTCTTCTTGCAGTGACAGTTTCCGGACTGATCTATAATTTAGGACTTCTTGCAGGACCATGGTTTGAGGGAAAAATGGCGGGATGTCTGGTGGATATCCTTAGAGGCAGAGCAGGGTTTCCTGACATGGAAAAACTGGTTGCAGCATATGTGATCGCGATTGTGGTAGTACAGAGTTCGAGATATATCAAGCGTTTTTATGTGAGACGTTTTGCAAATAATGTCAACCGGCGCATGAAGCATGTGCTCTATAACAGTCTTGTGCATAAAAGCAGGGCAGAACTTGAGGAGGAAGGTGCCGGAAATGTCATGACAAAGGCAATCCTTGATGTGGATGACTGTGCGGAGGGTATGCGGAAATTTACTACGGAAATATTTGATACCGGAGTGGCGCTGCTTGCATATGCCGGAATGTTACTCTTTTATGACTTTAGACTTGCTGTTTTAAGTATGCTGTTTCCCCCGGTTTCTTATTTTCTGGCTGAAAAAATGAAAGAAATCGTACAGCGGACGGGGGCGGCTTATAAGGAGCAGTCCGGGATTTTAAGTGCAGCTACCTTAGACCGGGCGTCAAATGCGATTACTTACCGTGTTTATGGCTGTGAGCAGGAGCGAAAAGATTCTTATGAAAAAAATCTGTCAGCATATGAAAAATCTGCAGTGCGGGTAAATATCTGGAGTGCGGCATTTCCACCGGTCTACCGTGTTATTTCTATGGCAGGTGTTCTATTTATTTTATATTTTGGAAGTAAAAACGTACTTGGAAACGGATGGAGATCCTGGGATGTGGCAGCATTTACCACCTTTCTTACCTGTTTTACCAAACTTTCCGTTAAATCATCAAGTGCGGCAAAACTTTTTAATGCAGTCCACAAGGCACAGGTCTCCTGGAAGCGGATCAAACCTCTCATGAAATGTGTTGAAAATGATGGCGAAAGCAGTGTTCAAAAGCCGGAAAAACTTGAAGTTTCCCATTTGGGTTTTGCATATCCGGGTGGAACAGATATCTATGAGGATATTACTTTTTCGGCACAGCCGGGACAGATCATCGGTGTTACCGGGGCAGTTGCATCCGGCAAATCGACATTTGGCAAGACGTTTCTGTGTGAATATCCTTATAAGGGAAGCATCCGTTTTGCTGGTGATGAGTTAAGTAAAATGGAAAATTCTGTACTGACCGGGACAGTGGGATATTTAGGTCATGATCCGGAATTATTTGATGACAGTATAAAAAATAATATTCTGTTAGGGGAGGATAAGGATGCCGCCGTTTATCTGAAGGCAGTGTGCTTTGATAAAGAAGTGGCTGAGATGGAACAGGGAATGGATACAGTTGTGGGAAATGGAGGAGTCAGACTTTCTGGTGGTCAGGCGAAACGTCTGGCACTTGCGAGAACCCTGTGTCATAAGAGACCAGTGCTGATCTTAGACGATCCCTTTTCTGCGCTTGACCGGAATACAGAGCAGGAAGTGTATGCGAACTTAAAGATGATGGCTTCAGACAGTATTGTAATCCTGTTATCACACAGACTTTATCTGTTCCCGGAAATGGATCAGGTAATCTGGATGGAACATGGGCATGCTGCGGTTGGCACGCATGAAGAGATAATGAAAAAATATCCGGAATATGCAAAACTTTATGAGGAGCAGACGAAGAGCAGTACAGTAGAAAACGGAAAGTCAGAAAAAGAAAAGCTTCTGACAGAACAAGTACAGGTATGTGAATAAAATTTTCAACTTAAAAAGAAAACGATAGACAGAAATGAGCCGGAGCAGAGAAATGCAGCGGAGAAAGGGGATATGCGGGATGCATAGCGAGACACAAAGTAAAACACATGGCAGTAAAAATGTAGGAAGCGTGATGCTTCGGACGATAAAAAAACAAAAATGGCTTTCTATCGGAATTGTGTGTGCAGTTGTTGGTGCAATTCTGACAGCACTCCTGCCACCGCTTATTCTTGGAAATATCATAGATAGTATGACAGCGGGAAATGCAGTATCATTTTACCTTATTTTATTATATTTTGGTTTTACTTTGCTCACAGGATTGCTGGAAAGTTCAAGAGAGGGACTGTTAGTTGTGTTTGGACAAAAGATCACGCACGCACTCAGAAGCAGTCTGATGGATAAATATACAGTTCTGACAGCGGATGCACTGATACATCAGGAGCCTGGAGCGGTGGTTTCCCGATTTGTAGGGGATGTTGATACGGTAGAAAATCTGTTTACATCAGGGATCATCAGTATGTTTGCGGACGCGTGCAAGATCATCAGTATTCTTGCAGTCATCTGGTTTAAAAACCGCGGACTTGCCATTGTACTGGTGGTATTGCTGCCATTTCTGTTCTGGTTTACGCGCATTGTGCAGAAAAATATGCTGGCAGCGCAGATCGAGAACCGGCGTGCCGTAAGCCGTGCATCGGGTCATGTGCCTCAGACGCTTCACAATATAAGAACAATCCGTAATCTTGGCAGGGAAAACTATATGGCAGAGTGTTATGACACTTATATCGGGGAAAGTTACCGTGCCATGGAGCGGACAAATTTTTATGATGCGATCTATTCTCCGGTTATTTTGATCTTAAATGCCGTGGTTGTGGCAGTTGTTATGTTACTTTCAGCGTCCGGCAATGCAAACGTATTAAATCTGTTTGGAATGTCAGCCGGTACAGCAGTTGCTGTCATGAATTATATTTCACAGATATTTTCCCCGGTGGAGAGTCTTGGTATGGAAATCCAGACGATACAGTCCGCGATAGCAGGCGTGCATAGGATCAATGAATTTTTCAGTCTGGAAGAACTTCCGGACAAAACAGGATACATAAAAGAAAATCTGCAAAAAGCAGATACGTCTTTTGTAAGTTTTGAAAATGTAACATTTGCCTATGAAGAACAAAATGTGATAGATAACCTTAGTTTTGAGGTGAAAGAAGGAGAACAGGTCACACTTTCCGGTCGCACCGGTGCAGGAAAAAGTACGATATTTAAGCTGCTGTTAGGACTATATGAACCAAAGACCGGCAGTGTACAAATTCAGGGAAAGCCGGCAAAAGATATCCCGGACACAGAAAAACGTCACCTTTTCGGCTATGTAGAGCAGTCTTTCCATATGGTTCCGGGAACTGTAAAAGAGCAGATCACACTGTATGATCCGTCTATTACCATGGAGGATGTCCGTGCGGCTGCAAAAATGACAGGACTTGATGATACGATCATGAGCTTAGAACATGGGTATGATACACCGTGTTCGGATGGAATTTTCTCGCAGGGGCAATGGCAGCTTTTGTCGATCGCCCGCGCAGCGGCGGCAAAACCGAAACTGCTTCTTTTAGATGAGATCACAGCAAATCTGGATGCACAGACAGAAAAAGAGGTTTTGCAGGCGTTAAAACGTGTCAGTGAGAACCGGACTGTGATATCTATCTCGCATAGAGTGAATGCGACAACGGGCAGAGTGATTGAAATCTGATAAACAACCCGCCCAATGCTGGTTTGTTTATGAAATAAATCGCCCGTCCCAATGGTGTGTCGCAGGTCTGTGAGTGGCGTCTTGCGCAAAGCCGGAGTTAATTTTGGTTCCGTTGTCCGAAAATAAGAAAAGTCTAGGTATGCCTGATTCAAGTTATGGTGGAGTGACGTGAACGGCAACAACGAGTCATCCATGACTCGATGCCGCCTTGTTCTGCCATCCGTGGCAGAACATCACTGTGTGTAGACAGGCATACTAAGATTTTCTAATTTTCTCCCAAAGTCACAAAATTAGCTTCGGCTTTGCGCAAGATGCCAATCGTCAGGTTGTGAACACCATTTGGGTGGGCGGTTCATCTCAAAATGGGGGCGCGGGTGTGAATTTTTGATATTCGCACGAATGGAAATATGCTTAAAATCCTAATGTGCTGTATCATTGATATTCAGCCTGATGACTTGTCTGAAGTTTCATCTGCTACATTGTACTACATGAATTGTTTCGTAAATTGTCAGACAAAATAACACAGAATATTTTTCAAATGTGTATGGCAATAAAAGTAGGCATAACGGGATACATTGAGGTTTTCCAGTATTATCAAACCAATAATAATCTATTATACATAGTTATTTGGAAATATTTTTTTAAACAGATTCAGACATAAAAACACTAAAAATTTACGTCCCTCAAGGTTGTAAAATGAGTTCCCCGGCGAAGGGTGGTTCACAACCTTGCGGCTGGCAAATTGCATCAAGCCAGGACTCGTTTTGTGACTTTGGGAGAAAATTAGAAAGTCTTTGTATGCCTGTTCACAATACAGTGTTGTGCTGCCATGGACGGCAGCACAAGTCCTAATGTGCCCGGACGGCACATTTAGGACGCACACGTCACTCCGCCACAATATAAATCAGGCATACTTAGACTTTCTTATTTTCGGACAACGGAACAAAACAGTCCCGGCTTGATGCAATTTGCCAATCGAAAACCCCCGGAACCACCCTACACGAGGAAACTCATGTCACCCGCAAACCAGCATTTGTCAGGCAGTTAACGAAACATTTTCACACAGATGATCCCTGCCACGCATGCGATCACTTCCGTCAGCGGAAATGTCCACCAGACTGCGTTAAGTCCCCAAAAATGAAGCACCCATGCCAATGGCACCAGCAAAAACACCTGCCGCAGCACAATGATAAAGATGCTTGCCTGCATACGGGCAATTCCCTGCAGATATGAAGTGATAACAATAGTAAGTCCTGCAAAAATAAAGCTGATCGAGATAACACGCAGCGCATAACTGCCGATGTTTAACAGTGCAGGACTGGTGGAGAAAATTGCTATCAAAAGGTGCGGAAAGGCAAAAAAGATCATAGTTGCAACCGTCATAATGCAGCAAGAAACGATGGATGCGAATTTCAAAATATCTTTTGTGCGTGATATTTTACCGGCACCGTAATTGTAGCTGATAAGCGGAAGCAGCACCTGCTGAAATCCAAGCAGCGGAATAAAAAAGAAAGACTGTATCTTATAATAAATGCCAAGCACCGTCACGGCATCTTCGGTAAATCCCTTTAAAATCATATTAAGACCTACAATATAAAGTGTAAAAAGCGACTGCGTCACAATGGAGCCAATGCCATTCTGGTAGATCTGTTTACAGACAGATATCTGAAACCTGCCGCGAAGAGAATATTTCCGTATAACAGCGATCAGTGTAATAAACATGGCTGCCCACTGTCCGATCACGGTTGCGATGGCAGCGCCTGCAATGCCAAGTTCTGGAAAACCGGTAAGTCCGAAAATAAGAAAAAGATCAAGTATGATATTTAACAGGGAACCGGTTATCTGGGCGATCATTGGGATGACCATGTTTCCTCTTGCCTGTAAAATCTTGGTACAGATGGATTCAACAAAAAGCCCGAGAGAACCGATAAAAATAATTTTTGTATAAATAATTCCATCCTTTGCAACCGCAAGGTTATCTGTAGAAATCTGAAAATAAAATTCAGCTAGCATAGTCCCGGCCACAGCGAAAATAAGAAAATGAAAGAGCGTAAGCAAAAGTCCGCTTTTGATGACCTGATGCTGTTCTTTTGATCTTCCCAGTCCGTCTAACCTTGAAATTAAAATATTGACACCGGCACCTGTTCCGGTGGCGAGTGCTACCATTAAAAGCTGGATCGGATATATGATGGATAAAGCAGTCAATCCGACTGCAGAATATTTTGCCACAAAAAAACTGTCCACAATATTGTAGATCGACTGTATCAGCAGTGCCAGCATTACCGGTGGCGATAATTTTAATAAGAGTTTTGGAATTGATGTATGTTCCATATCCATAGGAATGTTCCTCGCATGTCATGTATTTCGAGGAACATTCTAAAGCATGGAGTAACTACACGGTCAAGAGAAAAATTATTTTTTTATCAGATGAGCTTTGATCTCACAATAATAATTATGGATATATTTAAAAAGCTGAAAACCGATTTCCTCGGCAAACACGATGTCGGTCGTAAAGCCCTCTGATGAAAGAAAATCAAGCAGTGGCGAAAAGTCAGCAGTCTCATCCTGAATCTGAACGGTAAATACTGCATAATCCCCGGCGGGAAGTGTATAGAGGTGTTCGGGGTTGATAGAAGAGTAATCCCCGTTCGGCAGTTTCATGTATTCCCGGCATTTGAGGAGATCATTTTGTAAAAGACGGTCCGGATCCAGAAAGTATCCGTATTTTCTACGGACAAAATGTGTTTGTTGAAATTCCTGCTTTAAGACCTCCTGCAGATTGGCATGGTAGGAAGAATCCTCGCGTGTCAGGCTTCCGGCGATGACCGTTTCCTGTTCTAGATATCTGACCTGGATTTTATGTGACGGGGTCTGGGCTTTGATATGTTCATTTTCGGAATCATACCAGAGGATATCGTCTGCAACCTGCGCATAATATTCGCTTAAACGTAAGGCTTCTTTGCGGTATTCCATCAGAAGATGAACAACTTTATCGTTATCTTTCGAGGAAATGATCTGTCGTACTTTATCGAGCGGTATGCCAAGATTCCTGCAGGTGGTAATGATATCAAGCTGATACATGTTCCAGCGGGAATAATAATGGTAATGATTGTCAGGGTTGATATAGTCGGGTGTCACGAGACCTGCCTTCGTATAAAAATGTAACGTATCTTTGGAAATACCGGTGATTTTGCTGACCTCACCGATCTGGTAATATTCTTCTTTCAATTTTGTACCTCCATGCTGCATGGTTTGTAAGGAGCATAACAAAATTATGAGGTGTCTGCAAGGCGACCTGCGGATTGTGGTTTTTTTGTTTAGTTCTACATATAAAAATAGAAAAAATGTATATATACTGTACAAAAGTATCAAAAAAATATTAATAAATTCTAAAGAATGTTAAGAATGTGCTAACAATGTAAAAATAATACGGTTTTCTTTGTTAAAAATTCCTCTTATAATAAATACATAAAGTTGCAGCGGCAAAGAGGGGCAGCGCAGCAAATATATCAACCAATTACAGGAGGGTTTCTTATGAAGAAAAAAGTTTTATCTGCAATCGTATGTGCAGCAATGGTATTTTCCATGACAGCGTGTGGCTTACAGTCACCGAACACAGCGACAGGCAACAGCGGAACAACAAATGCAGCAACATCGGATGCAGGTACATCAGATGCAGAAGCAGCAGACACAACGACAGAAGCAGCATCCACAGGCGATAGCGCAACAGAACCGGTTGGACCGGCAGTGACACTTGTATATGCTGAGGTTAACCCGTTAGAGGGAACCATTGTTGGACAGACAGCTACCGCATTCAAAGACAAAGTAGAAGAGCTTTCCGGCGGAAGCATCACAATCGATATCCAGGCAAACGGTGTATTAGGAGCTGAGTCAGATGTCTTAGATACCATGCTTGGCGGAGGCGGCACGATTGATATGGCTCGTATCTCTGCATTCGCACTGACAAGCTATGGCGGAGAAAAATCCAGCCTTTTATCCGTACCATTCACATTTGTAAACAGAGATCATTTCTGGAACTTCGCAACATCTGATCTGGCACAGGAATTTTTGCTTGAGCCGCATGAGAACGGAAGCGGTATCCGCGGACTGTTCTACGGAGAAGAAGGTTTCCGTCATTTCTTTACCGTGAAACCGATCTCCGGAATGGAAGATCTTGCAGGAATGAAGATCCGTGTATCAAATGACCCGATCATGACAGGTATGGTTGAAGCACTTGGAGCAAACCCGACCGTTGTTGCCATGGGTGAGTTATATTCCGCATTACAGACAGGCGTTGTTGATGCAGCAGAGCAGCCGATCGCAAACTATCAGGCAAATGCATTCCCGGAAGTTGCAAACAACATTATCTTAGACGGACATACATTAGGAGCAATCCAGGTAGTCATCACAGATGAAGCATGGGATAAATTAACACCGGAACAGCAGGATGTATTAACAGAGGCTGGTGAGTATGCGTCCCAGTACAACCGTAAGATTTCTGAAGAGACAGAGAACAAGATCTTAGACGAGTTAAAAGCAGACGGATGCAACGTTATTGAAGTAGATGACATCAAACCATGGCAGGATGCTTGTAAAGATGTTATTGAAGAAGCAACAAAAGATAACAAAGAGTTATATCAGAAGATCCTTGATATGGCAAACTAATTAAAAAAATGTGATCGGACACACAGAGTCTGATGTGATGTACCAAAGGAGCACAGAGAGAATACCTGCTCTCTGTGCTCCTTTTCTAAAGAAAAAGGAATTATTTTAAAGGAGGAAGATAGTTTATGCCAAAATTTTTTCAGACCATTGATAAAATAAAACCGGCATATGACATTACATATAAGGTCGTTTTATTCATATGTAAATTATTGCTGACGGCAGATCTTGTGATCACAAGTGTCTGCGTTGTCGGAAGATACGTTTCGTTTGTGCCGGATCCGGCATGGAGTGAGGAAGTCGTTCTGACACTGATGTCTTATATGGCAGTATTATCTGCAGCACTTGCAATAAGAAGAAATGCACATATCCGTATGACAGCATTTGATCAGTATCTGCCAAAATCTGTGATCCGTGCACTGGATATTTTTGCAGATGTAGCAGTATTGATCCTTGGTGTGATAATGATCACAGTTGGCTTTTCCTATGCAGTCCAGATCGGTGCAAAAGGAAATTATGTAAGTATGCCAAGTGTTTCAAAATTCTGGATGTATTTCCCGATTCCACTTGCAGGAATTGCAATGGTGGTATTTGAGATTGAAGCAGTTTATAACCATATCAAAGGAATTTTTGTAAAGGAGGATAAATAATGAGCGCACAAGGAATTGCAATCGCAGTATTGCTGATCAGCTTTTTAGTAATGATACTCCTTAGATTTCCAATTGCATATGCAGTTGCATTGTCATCACTGCTTTGCTTACTGACACAGGGATTACCGCTTACTACGATCTGTCAGCAGATGGTAAAAGGAATCAGTTCTTTCAGTTTGATGGCAGTACCATTCTTTATCACGATGGGTGTACTGATGGGTACCGGTGGTATTTCAGAAAAACTGATCGCACTTGCCAATGCCTGTGTTGGATGGATGACAGGCGGTATGGCAATGGTAAATATCGTAGCATCTTATTTCTTTGGTGGAATTTCCGGATCTGCATCGGCTGATACCGCTTCCATCGGAAGTATCATGATCCCTATGATGGTAGACCAGGGATATGATGATGATTTTTCTACCGCAGTAACAATTACTTCTTCCTGTGAAGGACTTTTAGTTCCTCCAAGTCACAACATGGTTATCTATGCAATGTCAGCAGGTGGTATTTCCGTAGGAAGCCTTTTCCTTGCTGGTTATCTGCCAGGTGCATTGCTTGCAGTTTCCCTGATGGTAGGTTCTTATATTATTTCTAAGAAGAGACATTATCCGAAGGGAGAAAAATTCAGCTTTAAAGCATTATTAAAACAGATCGGAGTTTCTATCTGGGCACTCGCAGCCGTTGTTATCGTAGTTGTCGGTGTAGTAGCCGGATGGTTTACTGCAACTGAATCAGCAGCAATCGCAGTATTTTATAGTTTGATCGTCAGTGTGTATATTTATAAAGGCCTCAACTGGAAAGGTGTATGGAAATGTTTAGAGCAGTGCATTGATACGTTATCGATCGTATTGATCCTGATTGCAACTTCCAGTATCTTCGGTTACTGCCTGACCACATTACATGTACCTGATATGGTAGCAAATGCAATCGTAGGATTTTCTACAAACCCGATCGTAATTGCACTGTTGATTGACTTGATTCTTTTATTCCTTGGCTGTATCATGGATATGGCGCCGATTATCCTGATCGCAACACCGATCTTACTGCCGATCGCAACTTCCATCGGTATTGATCCGGTACAGTTCGGTATTATCATGGTATTAAACTGTGGTATTGGTCTTTTGACACCGCCGGTTGGTTCCGTATTATTCATCGGTTCCGCAGTCAGTGGTGTAAAAATGGAACGTGTCGTAAAGGCAACACTTCCATTCTATGTATGTATGATTATTGTATTACTGTTACTCACATTCGTTCCGGAAGTCAGCCTTCTGTTACCGAGAGTATTAGGCGGCTACGGCGGATGAGTTTGAAATGATAGGGGGATTGGCATGACATACCAGTTTAAGAGCGAAGTAACTGCAGGAGACTTCTTTAAATTAACAATGAGCCGGACTTACCGTTCGGTGGCAGGAGTCTGTAACATGGTCTTTACGGTGGCGATGATTTTATTTACAGCAAAATTTTTCAAAAGCTCCGGAGATCTGATGCAGATGCTGATGCTCTTTGGATGTCTGCTGTTTCCTGTGGTTCAGCCGATTGCAATCTACCTGAAAGCGAAAGGTCAGGCAAAAACAATGCCAAAAGATGTGAATCTTTCATTTGATGATGCAGGACTCCATGTGACAGTGGGAAAAGAGAAAGAGAGCATTGGCTGGAGAAAGCTGCGGGTGTCAAAAGAACCTGGCATGATGATCGTTTTTTCTGATGCAAGACATGGATATATGCTTACAAACCGTATTTTAGGAGCACAGAAAGAAGAATTTTATACATTTGCAAAAGAAAAGATCGCAGCAGCTAATTAAAAAATACAGGCTTGCTATAGCAGCGAAGCGGATAAAAAAGCAGGATGGGACAACAGCTTGAAGAAAAGGATAAAATTATGGTGGCAGGAGCTTACCATTCAAAAGAAAATAGCAGTGTTTACCGGGATGGTCTGTCTGACCATCCTGCTTTCCGTTGTTTTTAATGTCTGGGTTGTTCGTTTTTCACTGGTCGATTTTAACGGTATTTTACAGGATAATGCAAAGTGCAGCGAACTGATTCAGGCATTAGAGCAGGAGAGTACGCTGTTTGAAAGTTATATGAGAAATCCGGATGCAGAGAAAAAAGAAGAGTTAGACCGTGCCATGAAACGGACAAAAAATGCTGTTTATGATCTGCCATTTCAGTACCGTAAGGTCGGAGAACTCCGTTATGCAAAAACATGGTCGATCCGCAGCAGTTATGAAGTTTACTGTACGAAAAGAGATGCGATTCTTTCCATGGAAGACAATGTGACAGATTATGTCAGCAGACTCTACGAAGTTTATGATATGCAGAAATACTTAGGACAGTATGCCGGGATACTGATGAACTGTACGATCGAGGAGGGGGATATCTCCTATCAGAAAAAAGTACCGACATTAATCAGCGTACCGATGGTAGTTATATTTGCCGGACTTTTGCTGTTATTTGGAATTGCGGAAATGGCTTCGTTGATGAAAGAAACGATCATGTCGCCCATTTTTAAGCTGGTGCGTGCATCACAGAAAATCGCAGCAAATGATTTCTTTATAGAGGACGTAAAAGTAGACAATAAAGATGAGCTTGGGGAGTTGGTTCATGCATTCAATAAAATGAAATATGCGACAGGAGAATATATTCAGGCACTGGAAGAAAAACGAAAGACGTTAGATCTCTTACATGAGGAAGAATTGGAAAAACTAGAGACAGAAAAGCGATTGGAGATGACCAAACTCGAACTGTTAAAAAGCCAGATCAACCCGCATTTTCTGTTTAATACATTAAATGTGATCGGTGGAATGGCATGTTTAGAAGAGGCTGCAACGACCGAAAAAATGATCCGTGCATTATCTGCGCTTTTCCGGTATAACCTGAAAAATCAGGAAACGGAAGTGTGTCTGTCGCAGGAATTAAAAATTGTAGAAGATTATATGTATCTGCAGCAGATGCGGTTTGGAGAGCGTATCTCGTATCAGAAGATCTGCCGTGTGGATGCGGATAAAGTCATTGTTCCGGCATTTACGTTTCAGCCGCTTGTGGAAAATGCCATTATTCATGGACTTTCCAAAAAGGAAGAAGGCGGAACCGTGCGGATACATATCTGGCAGCAGGGAGAATTTATATTCATTACGATTGGAGACGATGGACTGGGTATGGATGATGAGCTGCTTATGCATCTGCGCAGAGAACTGGCAAAAGAAGATGGAAAGACTGGAATCGGACTTGGAAATATTTACCGGAGGATACATGCAATGTATCAGGATGGAAATGTGGAAGTTTACAGCAGGAAAGATGCCGGGACTGTCATAAAAATACAGATCAGACATAAGGAAGTGGGAGAAGAAGATGTACCGTGTGTTGGTGGCGGACGATGAACCGATAGAGAGAATGATCGTCGCAAGAACGATAAAAAAATATTTTTCCGGACAGTTAGAAGTTGTGGAAGCAGTAAATGGCAGGGAGGCAGCAAAGTTTTTTACAGAAAAAGACTGTCAGATCGCATTGCTTGACATTGAGATGCCTGGTGTGAATGGTTTAGAGGCAGCAGGGCAGATCCGGGAAAAAAACAGGGACTGCAGCATTATTTTCCTGACAGCATTTGATGAATTTAATTATGCAAAACGCGCAATTTCGGTACATGCCCTGGATTATCTGCTGAAACCGGGAACTGAAGAGGAACTGGTTACAGTGCTAGAGGAAGCGATACGGCTGTTAAATGAGAGAACAGACGGATTGCGGGAAGATAGAAAAGAGATTTTACCGAAAAAACAGGAAAAAAAGAAAGATATCCAGCCGGAAAGCGGCAATATCAGAATGAGTGCTGTGGCAGAAAATATCAGACAGTATATCAGTATGCATTATAAAGAAGATATTTCCCTGCAGAGTGTTGCAGAAGAAATGAATTATTCTGATGCGTATTTCTGTAAGATATTCAAGCAGTGTTTCGATAAGAGTTTTATTGTATATCTGACCGAGTTCCGGATGGAGCAGGCAAAGCAGCTGCTTGCCGATGTCCGTATCAATGTAAAAGATATCAGCACGAATGTCGGATACCGGGATTCGAATTATTTTGCTAAAGTGTTTAAACGTGCCGTGGGAAGCACGCCTACAGAGTACCGGATGGAGGTCTTAAAGCAGATGGAGACGGGAAATGCTGTCGGAGGATTAGGATAAATGAAAAAAAGAGGAATCTTTATTTTGTCTGCGGCGGTGGTTCTTGCAGCAGGATTGTTGTGCCATCATATGCTGGTACAAGAGAGAGAACCGGAATTTGTTTTTTCTTATGCAGAGAACCAGACGGAGGATTATCCGACAACACTGGGGGCGAAAGAGTTTGCAAAGCTGGTAGAAAAGAGAAGTAATGGAAGAATACAGATCTTAGTTCAGGCGGAAGGGGCGCTTGGCACAGAGAGCGATGTGATTGCACAGATACAGTATGGTGGGATCGATTTTGCGCGAGTATCCCTTTCGCAGCTGGCAGAATATATTCCAGAATTAAATGTTTTGCAGATGCCATATCTGTATACAAATTCTGATCATATGTGGAAAGTTCTTGATGGTGAGATCGGAGATGCTTTTCTTGCTGCGACGGATGAAAGTGAACTGGTCGGACTTTCCTGGTATGATGCGGGTGCAAGAAATTTTTATAATTCAAAAAAACCGATCACCTGTCTTGAGGATATGGCAGGCATGCGTATCCGTGTACAGGAATCGGAAGTGATGGTAGATATGGTAGAGGCACTTGGCGCAACGGCACTGCCGATCCCATATGCTGATGTATATTCTGCATTAGAGCGTGGAACGGTGGATGGGGCAGAGAATAACTGGCCTTCCTATGAGGCGATGAATCACTATGAGGTGGCAAAATATTATACGGTTGATGAGCACAACCGGGTGCCGGAAATGCAGATATGTTCGAAAAATACATGGAATAAACTTTCGGAAGATGATCAGAAGATGATCTTAGATTGTGCAAAAGAATCAGCATTGTATGAGAGAAAACTCTGGACGGAACGCGAAGCGGATTCAAAGGAGCTGGCATTGAAACAGGGTGTGGAAGTAGTAGAACTATCTGCGGCAGAAAAAAAGCGTTTTCAGGAAGCTGTCATGGGAGTGTATGAAAAATACTGTGCAGACTATATGGATGTGATCGAACAGATCATTGCACAAAATAATAAGTGAGGATGAACGGATGGATTTTTTACAGGATAAAATAAAAAAGAAACAGTTTTTATGCAATTATAGTGTATTTTTGCTGAATGGAATGTTAGCACTTTCCATCGGCTCACTGCTTCCTTTTATCAGGGATGCAAGAGGACTTGATTATGCATTTTGTGGTCTGATCGTCAGTCTGCATTCTGTCGGAAATCTTGTTTCGAGTTTTGCAGCCGGATTACTGCCGGTTGCCATCGGAAGAAAAAAGAGTATTTTATTTTTTAATGCATTTTTTGCACTTTCCTATCTTTTGATCATTTTTGGAAATCATAACTGGTGCATTGCACTGGCATTTTTCCTGACCGGAGTTGCCAGAGGTGCGACAAGTAATTTCTGCAATACGGCGATCAACAGTCTGGCACCGGGAAAAGCATGGACGATCAATGGACTGCATGCAATGTTTTCTGTCGGAGCTTTTTTGTTCCCGATCCTTCTGACACTGTTTACAGGAAGCGGAGAATCCGGCTGGATCGTGGCATGTTATTTTATGCTTGCAATGGGCGTTTTAAGCTGGATTTTGTATGCGATGATCCCGATGGAAAATGACCGGGTGGAGAAAGAGAAAAAAGGTGGAAACTTTGGGTTCTTTTCGGAACCACTGTTTTATTTATGCGTTGCAACATTATTTTTCTATCTCTGTGCAGAGCAGGGAGTTATCGGATGGATGATCACATATTTTAAAGATACCGGATTCCTGCCGGCATCTTTATCCCAGATGACAGCGAGCGTGTTATGGGTGATGATTTTAGCAGGGCGTCTGACCACAGCGTGGCTTTCCACCAGAATGCAAAAAGAAAAACTGCTGCCAATTATGGGAATCGGACTCGTATGCTTTTTCTTTTTACTTTTATTCAGCCGCAGTACGGTATGGATCGTGATCGGTATTATGGGATTTGGTTACAGCATGGCAGGAATTTATCCGACGACCGTTTCCTTTGCCGGAAATCTCATTGAAAAATATCCAATCGCATGGAGCTTTATTCTGACAACCGCAAGTATCGGTTCCATCGTGATGCCGTCTATCATTGGTAAGATCGCAGAGACAGCAGGTATTTTTTATGGAATGGGTTCGATCGTGGTGGTTGTATTTATTGATATGGTCTGCATCTTAGCACTGGTGCGGTACTTAAAAAAACAAAAATCAGCAAATTCTTAAATCAAAAAGGGGGACTTTTCTATGAAAACCAAAAAAAATCAGATCTGGAACTTTAACAGCGAAATTGAATCAGAAGTTTGTGGAGAAGGCGTAAAGCGTAAAATATTAGCATATGCCGATGAGCTGATGTGTGTGGAAAATCATTTTGAAAAAGGAGCCATTGGTGCGCTGCATCATCATCCGCATACCCAGATCACATATGTGGTGTCAGGTCAGTTTGAATTTACGATCAATGGTGAAAAGAAGATCGTAAATCCGGGAGATGCACTGCTAAAGAGAGATTCGATTGAGCATGGCTGTGTATGTTTAAAAGAGGGAATCCTTTTAGACATCTTTACACCGATGCGGGAAGAGTTTGTGCAGGATAAAGATTGACAATCCGCACACAAAATGATTAAGTACGGTTGCTATGAGTAAGTGAAATAGTAGTCATGGAAATAAAAAGCATATGCAGAATATATCAACGGAAAACGAAGTTATAATAAAGAAATGATTTAAGGTGTATGGAATGTATAAAAAATCATTAGCAGGTGCCGTCTGTAACACAAAAAATTGTGTACAGACGGCACTTTGTGTTATACTCTGAATACGAATGATATATCTGAATTTTTGAAATGACAGATCATCTAATGTCCGAAAATAAAAGAACAGACTACAGAAAGTGAGAAATAAAGGAATGCAGTACCACGGAGGAGACATATACCGCAATCAGATAAGACTGGATTTTTCGGTGAACACCAACCCGCTTGGAATGCCAGATCCGGTGAAAGAAGCACTTCATCAGGCAGTGGAGGAAGCAGAAAACTACCCGGATATCAGAGCACAGGCACTTAGCGCTGCAGTCACAGAGCAGTTACAGGTGCGAAAAGAACAGCTTGTGTTTGGAAATGGTGCATCAGAATTGTTCCATGCCGTTTTACATGCCATAAAACCATCAAAAATACTGATCCCGGTACCTTCTTTTTTGGGATATGAAGAGGCAGCAAAAGCAATAGACTGCGAAGTTATCTTTTATGAGATGAAAAAAGAAGAAAATTTCTGTCTGACCGACCGCATATTGGATGTGTTAGATGAGAATATTTCTCTGGTATTTCTGGCAAATCCCAATAATCCGGTCGGAAATCTCGTTGAACCGGAACTGATTTTTCAAATTGCAGAAAAATGCAGACAGTGTGACATTACGCTGGTGTTAGATGAATGTTTTATGGAACTGACCGGGAAAGAACAGACATATTCTTTTTTAAAACGGCTGGATGAATTTCCAAATGTAGTCGTGATACGTGCATTTACCAAATTATATGCGATACCGGGGGTGCGGCTGGGATATCTGGTTTGTGAGCAGAATTTAGCAGAAAAGATCCGGTTGCAGTTACCGGAGTGGAATCTGTCGGTATTCGCCCAGAGAGCGGGAGTCGCTGCAATAAAAGAGCAGGAATATATTGCGCGTGCGGTAGTATGTATTCAGACGCAGCGGCAGTTTTTGCTTGAAGAATTACAGGCGGCGGGATGCAGTGTGTTTGATTCCGATGCAGACTATCTGTTATTTTACAGTGAAATGCCGCTGTATGAGTTATTTTTACAGCGCGGTATTCTGATCCGTGACTGCAGTAATTTCCGGGGGTTACAGAGAGGTTATTACCGGATCGCGGTAAAATCAGAAGAACAGAACCGGATGTTTGCAGAGGTGTTAAGGGAAATTCATGAAAATGCACAGGCAGCAGAGCGTATTGACCTGATGAAAGAGAAGTCAGAAGAACGAAATGACAGAGTAAAAGGGCAGGAGTGCATCGGCAAAACCGGAGCAACAGCCCAACTGGTGCACAAAACAGGCGCGGTAGAATTTGTGCTGCCCGGAGATATCGAGGGTCGCAGTTTTGCGATCATCACAAAAGAACTGGCGGAGCGGGGAATTGTGATCCTGGAAGAACAGGAGCCGGTGACCAAACGTGTGATCCATACGAGCGCGGACTTCGGATATGCAGATACACTTACCTTTTCAGAAAATGCGGTTGCAGTTGCAAAGAGCCTGATCCGAAACGGTGCGGATATCGTGACGGATACAAACATGGCATTATCCGGCATCAATAAAAAAGTACTTGAAACATATGGTGGTATGGCACATTGTTTTATGGCAGATGAAGAGGTTGCAAAAGAGGCAAAAGAGCGCAGGGTGACGCGGGCAGTTATTTCCATGGAACATGCGGCAAAACTGGACAAGCCGGTCGTTTTTGCTGTGGGAAATGCCCCGACAGCACTGATACGTTTATATGAACTGATCAGTGACGGAATTTACCGTCCTGCATTTATCATCGGAGTTCCGGTTGGATTCGTCAATGTGGAGGTGGCAAAAGAAATGATCCTGCACACCAATGTGCCGTGTATCGTGAACCGGGGAAGAAAAGGAGGCAGCAATGTGGCTGCTGCGATCTGTAATGCATTGTTATATGAAGTGCGGCGGGAGGATGCAGTGAAAAAGGTGGATTGATAGATTTTCGCCTGATATCACGAAGATTCTTGTAAAAGAAAAAGGAGAACCCCATGCGCTATGGATTTACAACCGGAAGCTGTGCGGCAGCAGCAGCAAAGGCGGCAGCATATATGTTGTTTACCGGAAAAATAAAAAATGAGATAGAGATCGAGACACCAAAAGGAATCCGTTATCATGCTGCGATCACAGACATAAGACGAGGTGAAACAGAAGTAAGCTGTGCAGTAATAAAGGATGGTGGAGACGATCCTGATATTACGACAGGGGCACATATCGTGGCAACTGTTTCAAGGATTGACAGTGACATGCAGCAAAAAGGGAAGTCTGCGCATTCACAGAAGATCGTGATCGATGGGGGATACGGTGTCGGGCGTGTCACAAAACCGGGATTAGACCAGCCGGTCGGAAATGCAGCCATCAATCATGTGCCGCGGGAGATGATCGAAAAAGAGGTGAGGGAAGTCTGTGCGCTCACGGATGAATGGGCAGATATTCTGGTTGAAATTTCTGTGCCGGAAGGGGAAGAACTTGCGTCGCAGACATTTAATCCGAGACTTGGCATCACAGGAGGGCTCTCGATTCTTGGAACGAGCGGCATTGTGGAGCCGATGAGCAGCAGGGCGCTGCTTGAGACGATCCGTGTGGAATTAAAACAGAAACGTGCGTTAGGAAATTCCATCGTAGCAGTCTCACCGGGAAATTATGGACTTGATTATATGAAACGGACTTACGGTTATGATCTGGATAAAAGTGTGAAATGCAGCAATTTTATCGGAGATACGATCGACATGGCAGTGGAAAATGGATTTAAAGCCATGCTTCTGACCGGGCATATCGGCAAGCTGGTAAAGGTCGCCGGAGGAATCATGAATACACATTCAAGGGAAGGAGACGGCCGGATGGAGCTGATCGCATCATCTGCCCTGTTAGCAGGAGCGGATGCGGATACAGCATGTCAGATCCTTTCCTGCGTGACAACGGAAGAGGCAGTCAATGTATTAAAAAATGCTGGGCTTTGCGAACAGACGATGAAACTTATCATGCAAAAGATCATGTTTTACCTGAATAAAAGAGCAGCAGGGAAGATCGTGGTTGAGTGTATTTTATATTCGAACGAGCATGGAGGACTTGGAGAAAGTGACGGAGCAGCAGAATTGATCGGGAGACTGAAGGAGGAGAAGCAATGATATATTTTGTAGGTGCCGGCTGTGGAGCAGCAGACCTTATTACAGTGCGTGGAATGCGGCTGTTAGAAAAAGCAGATGTAGTGATCTATGCGGGATCACTGGTAAACCCGGAGTTACTTTCCTATACCGGGGAGGGGTGTGAGGTTTATAACAGTGCAAAAATGACACTGGAGGAAGTCATAGATGTGATGAAAAAGGCACAGGCAGAAGAAAAAATGCTGGTGCGTCTTCATACCGGAGAGCCGAGTCTTTATGGGGCAGTCAGAGAGCAGATGGACTGGCTGGATGAACTGGGGATTCCTTATGAGAGCTGTCCGGGAGTTTCTGCCTGCTTTGGCGCTGCAGCATCCTTACAGATTGAATATACACTGCCGGAGGTTTCACAGAGTCTTATCATTACCCGTATGGCAGGAAAAACAGCGGTACCGGAAAAAGAAAGCATTGAGAGTTTTGCAGCACATCAGGCATCCATGGCGATTTACTTAAGTACCGGAATGTTAGAGGAGCTTTCCAGACGTCTTGTGGCGGGGGGGTATACGGAAGATACCCCGGCAGCGTTAGTGTATAAGGCAAGCTGGCCGGAAGAGGAAGCATATTTATGTACGGTCGAGACATTACCGCAGGTTGCGAAAGAGCATCATATCACAAAAACGGCACTGGTTTTGGTTGGAGATATTCTTGCAAAAGAACGGTGTACACGTTCGAAACTGTATGCACCGGATTTTGAAACAGAATTCCGGAAAAAGAAGGAGTAATACATGCAGATCGATATCATGAGTTTTACCGGGCGCGGGATAAGACTCTCGGAAAAGATACGGGATGAAATTCTTGTTGAGCAGGAAGATTACGAAGTCCACTTGTATACAAAATATGGAAAATATCAGAATCTGGCAGATGCAGAGAGAAAGATCTGGCAAAAACAGGAACAAAATGCTGCCGGATGGAAAAATCAGGTTTACGTCAAAGAAACAATCTACGACTGGATGCGTGCACGCTTCGAACAGAATAGAAAAGGAAACAAAACAGCGGTCATCTGGATCGGTGCATGTGGAATTGCGGTACGTGCCATGGCACCGTCTTTACGTGATAAACTTACGGATATTCCGGTTCTGGTCGTAGATGAGGCAGGGCAGTTTGTTATCCCGGTTTTATCCGGACATTACGGTGGGGCAAATAATCTTGCAAGACTGCTTGCAGATAGGATCGGTGCAGTGCCTGTCATCACGACAGCAACCGATGTCAATCATGCATTTGCGGTGGATGTTTTTGCAAAAGAAAATGGGCTTTTGATACAGAATAAAGCACAGATCGCAGCAGTCTCATCGAAGGTGCTTGATGGAAAAAAGATCGTGATGCTGACAGATGGAAAAATCGAGGGAAATGTACCGGATTCGGTCATTTTACCGGCTATGAAAATATGTGAGGAAGAAAATCTGATAGTGCCGGATGTTATAATATCTGCAAGATATCCGGTAAAAAAACTTCTCCTAAATCAGGTTATGGATGAACAGTTGGAAGTTAAAGCACATACAGAGCCACTCTGGCTGGTTCCACGTTCCATCATCCTTGGTATGGGCTGCAAGAGGGGAAAATCCTGTGAGGAGATTGAGCAGTTTGTATTAGAGACATTAGAACAGGAGCAGATAGCTATACAGGCAGTCAATGCGCTTGCCACAATTGATCTGAAAAAAGAAGAACCGGGTTTTTTGCAATTTGCAGAAAAATACGGGTTGGATTTTCTGGCATATCCGAAAGAGGTTTTAAAAGAAATACCGGGTTTTTTTAGCAGTTCAGAATTTGTTTCACAGACAGTCGGTGTGGACAATGTCTGTGAGCGTGCAGCGCTTGCGGCATGCCAGAAAGAAGAACCAAAGGTATGCTGTGACGGTAGTGAAAATCAGAAAAAAGTGCTATTACGGGGCAGATTACTGCTCAGAAAGAAAGCAAAAGACGGAATGACGCTCGCAATAGCGGAGCGGGAATGGAGTGTAAGATTTGATGAAACATAAAATATATATTGTTGGAATGGGACCAGGTGAGGAGTCTATGATGACGATGCAGGCATACGAGACATTGATGTCCTGTGATACGATCATCGGATATCAGGTTTATTTAAAATTATTAGGAGAGGCATTTGCCGGAAAAGAGCAGTTGTCCACACCGATGAAACAGGAACGTGAGCGCTGCATTCTTTGTTTTGAAAAGGCAGAAGAAGGAAAAAAAGTTGCCTTGATCTGCAGTGGGGATGCCGGAGTTTACGGAATGGCATCTTTGATGTATGAGATCGGGGAAAACTACCCGGACTGTGAACTTTGTGTTGTGCCGGGCGTTACCGCTGCGTTAAGCGGCGCAGCATGTCTTGGTGCACCGTTAAACCATGATTTTTGTGTGATCAGTTTAAGTGATCTTTTAACACCGTGGGAAAAGATAGAAAAACGATTAAGAGCGGCGGCAGACGGGGATTTTGCGATTGCGGTCTATAATCCGTCGAGCAGAAAAAGGGCAGATTATCTGATGCGCGCCTGCGACATTCTGTTAGAGACAGTCGAGGAGACACGTCCGTGCGGGTATGTGGAAAATATCGGAAGAGACGAGTCAAAAATGGAACTGTGCACGTTAAAAGAATTGAGAGAATGTCAGGTAAATATGTTTACAACGGTATTTATCGGCAACTCGGAGACAAAGATCATAGACGGACATCTCGTCACCAAAAGGGGATATCACATATGAAACGCATTTTGATTTTTTCCGGTACGACAGAGGGAAGGCAGTTAGCAGACATTTTAGATGCTTCCGGAATCTGTGCAGATGTCTGTGTAGCCACAGAATATGGGCATGAAGTCATGACCGAAGGAAAGTACCGGAATATTCATACCGGACGGCTTGCGGAAGATGAAATGAAAGAATTTATGCAAAATGGAGACTATACAGCAGTAGTTGATGCAACACATCCTTATGCGGTTCTGGTTTCTTCGAATATCAGGCAGGCGGCAGAACAGGTCAGACTTCCATATTACCGTTTAAGACGGACATTACAGTCTGCCGGAGAAGAAAACAATGTGATCTATGCAAAGTCGCAGCAGGAATGTGTCCGTGCCCTTGAGCAGACAACCGGAAATATCTTACTTACCACAGGCAGCAAGGAACTGCATTGTTATTGCGAAAATGAGACATTAAAAAAACGTCTGTTTGTCCGTGTCCTTCCGGGAATGGAGAGTATAGAGATCTGTCACCGGAATGGTATTACCGGAAAACAGATTATTGCCATGCAGGGACCATTTTCGGAAGAAATGAATCTGGCACTTTTTCATCAGTATCAGATCGCACATATGGTTACAAAAGAGAGTGGAGCGATAGGCGGATTTTCAGAGAAGATCAGTGCTGCAAAAAAGGCAGGAGTTTCCGTTTATGTGATCAAAAACCCGGAGGCGGAAAACGGAGAACAGAAGGAAAATTTAGAGGAGATTTTAAAAGAGATTGAGCGTCTGACCGGGAAAGAGATCAGAAGAAAAAAGATGCAGGTATCTCTCGTCGGAATCGGTATGGGGAATACAAAACTGATCACGGAGGAAGTGGCAGAGCGCATTAGAAGCGCAGATCTGTTATTCGGGGCAAAAAGGCTGTTGGACGCTGTGCCTGCGCAGTGGAATTTATCTGCCAGACGGCTACCATATTACCTGGCAAAAGATATTCTTCCATATCTGGAAACAGCTGTTCCACAGGCTGTTATTTTGTTTTCCGGTGATACCGGGTTTTACAGCGGGGCAGAAAAAATGGTACAGGCATTGCAGGAAAGATGCGATATGGAAGTATCTGTCTGTCCGGGGATTTCTTCCGTTTCCTATCTGGCTGCTAGAAGCGGTAACAGCTGGCAGGATGCAAAAATCATCAGTCTGCACGGAACAGATCATATGGAACTTCTGATGGAGACTGTCAGGACGAACCGGAAAGTGTTCGTTATCACATCAGGTGTTTTGGATGTCCGTGAAATTGGAAAGAGACTTTTGGACTGTGGATTAAAAGAAACGGCTGTGACGGTCGGGTATGCACTTTCTTATCCGGATGAACAGATTAAAACCTTATCGCCGGAAGAATGTATACAGCTTGCGGACGAAGGACTCTTTACCTGTCTGATCCAAAATAAAGAAATTCATGAAACAGGAAAAGACGCTGACCGGAAATTCCTGACTCACGGTCTGCCGGATGATGCATTCTGCCGTGATAAGGTTCCGATGACAAAAGAGGAAGTCAGAGAGACCGCTATCTGTAAAATGCGGCTGAAAGAAAATTCAGTCGTCTATGATATCGGAAGCGGGACAGGTTCGATCGCAGTTGAAATGGCAAGGTTATCGAAAAATCTTACAGTCTATGCGATCGAGCGAAAGCCGGAGGCAGCTTCATTGATCGAAAAGAACTGTGAAAAATTTGAACTTTCCAATGTAAAAGTGATTCGAGGGGAGGCACCTTTGGTATTTGCAGATCTTCCGGTTCCGACACATGTTTTTATTGGCGGAAGCAATGGCAGTTTAATGGCTATATTAACGGATTTATACCAGAAAAATCCACGTATGCGTGTGGTGGTGACAGCGATAACATTAGAGACGGTTGGAGCTGTTTCTTCTATATTAAATGAATTTCCGGTGGAACAGGAAGAAATCATTCAGATGTCTGTTGGCAGGGCGAAAAAGGCAGGGCGTTATCATCTGATGCAGGCAGAAAATCCGGTATTTATCCTGTCATTTTATTTTGCAGGAGGAGCGGAGCAATGAGGGCACCAAGAATACTGATCGGTGCAACAGGGAGCGGAAGCGGAAAGACTACGATCACCTGTGCACTGCTTGAAATCTTAAAAAGACAGGGAAAAAAAGTGCAGGCATTTAAGTGTGGACCGGATTATATCGATCCCATGTTCCACCGCACGGTACTTGGAATACCATCGAAAAATCTGGATACTTTTTTTACCGGGGATAAAACGACAGCAGAGTTGTTTATGACGTCTGCAAAAAATGCAGATATATCGGTGATGGAAGGCGTGATGGGACTGTATGATGGGTTAGGGGGAATCCGGAAAGAAGGATCTGCTTATGATCTGGCAACGGTAACAGATACGCCTGTCATTCTGGTCATTGATGCGCACGGGATGGGTAGAAGTATCCTTCCGCTGATCGCAGGTTTTTTAGCTTATGATACAAATCACCTGATAAAGGGGATTATTTTAAACCGGACATCCGGAGCTTTTTTTGAGACGATCCGGCCGGAGATCGAAAAAAGTTTTCCGGCAGCCGTTCTCGGATATTTTCCCAATCAGAAAGATATTTTGTTAGAAAGCAGACATTTGGGGCTGAAACGTCCGGAAGAAATAGACAGGATGGCTGAAAAACTGTCAAAAACAGCGGATATATTAGAAAAGACGGTTGATATAGAAAGACTTATAGCAATCGCAGAGAGTGCAGAAGAATTGCCGGATGCTGAATTCAGGGCGTTGACAGAGAAAACATCCGAATCAGCAGAAAATGATATGTTGGGAAAAAATAGTTCCAGTAATCAGAAAGCGTGTTCACAGGAAAATGAGAAAAGACCTGTGATCGCGGTGGCACGTGATGAGGCATTCTGTTTTTATTATGAAGATAATTTAAAAACACTAGAAAGAGCTGGAGCTGACATTGTGTTTTTTTCTCCATTGCACGATGATTATGTCCCGAAAGAAGCGAATGCTTTATTGCTTGTAGGTGGTTATCCGGAACTCTATGCAAAGGAATTATCGGAAAACAAGACGATGCTTGCAGACATAAAAGACAGGGCAGAACGTAAAATGCCGATCGTTGCGGAATGTGGCGGATTTATGTATCTGCACCGGACAATGGAAGATACAGCCCACCATGTTTATGAGATGGCGGGGGTTGTGCCGGGAGACTGCTTTTACACAGGAAAACTTGTCCGCTTTGGATATATCGAACTGACAGAAAAAGAGGCAGATTTTCTGCCGGAAAATGTCAGTATAAAAGGGCATGAATTTCATTATTTCGACAGCACTGCAAACGGTGATGGCTGTGTGGCATTAAAACCGGTAAGCGGGAAAAAATATGATTGCATTTTTGATAAAAAAACGATTTTTGTGGGATTTCCACATCTTTATTATCCGTCTGCGCCGCAGTTTGCAGAAAATTTTGTGAAAAAAGCGAAAAACTATAAATTACAGAAGTCCTCATCCGGCAGCGTAACCGGTTCATAATGCGATTATTGTTATATATGTGAAAGCAGTCATAGGAAAATAAAAGAAAAAGAGAGGGATTTAACCGTGAAAGATACAGAAAAAACAGGTATTCTCTATGGCGTTGGTGTCGGTCCGGGTGATCCGGAGCTTGTCACATTAAAGGCTGTGCGGATTGTCAGGGAGTGCGATACAGTGATACTTCCTGCAAAAAGCAAAGAGGATTGTATTGCCTATGGGATCATGAAAGAGGCATGCAGGGAGATCGCAGAAAAAGAACTTATATGTATGCCGTTTCCAATGACAAAGGATGAGAACAGGCTTGCCACGGCACATGAACAGATTTATCTTACAATAAAAAAACTGTTAGATGAGGGCAGAAAAGCAGCCTTTTTGACAATCGGAGATCCGACTATTTATTCTACCTACCAATATATCCATAAACGTGTGGCAAAGGTTGGTTATGAGGCGCATATCATAAACGGAGTTCCATCTTTTTGTGCGGCGGCAGGGGCGCTTGGAATATCGTTAGCGGATAACAAAGAAGAAATCCATGTGATACCGGCTTCCTACGATATAGAAAAAACGACAGAACTTTCAGGAACCAGAATATATATGAAGTCCGGAAAAAAATTAGGGGAATTAAAGCAGATGCTGCAAAAACAGAAAAAAGGCGGTCAGATGGAAGTGTATTCGGTGGAAAACTGTGGTATGATGAATGAAAAAGTAACCAGAGAGATCGGACAGTTAGACGATACATCAGGTTATCTTACCATTGTGATCGTAAAGGAGCATTAAAATTGGAAAATTCCTATCGTTATTTTGAAAACAGAGCGTGCAGATATTATCCATGCCATGAAGTAGAAAATGATGAGATGAACTGTCTGTTCTGTTTTTGTCCTCTGTATGAGAGAGAGCACTGTCCGGGGAAACCGGAATATATTAACAGTAAAGGCAGAATCATCAAATCCTGTATGAACTGTACATTTCCACACAAAGCGGAAAATTATGAGATCATCATGCAGTTCTTAAAAAAGAAAGCAGAGACGGAAAGATAAGTGACAGAAGAAAAATTTATTCATACAAACCTGAAAAATGAACTGACATATAATTTCCTTATGGATATCATAAAGCAGTATCATTATGAAAAAAAGGATATGGAAATGCTAGAGACGGTTGCTGACAGACTGCGCGAATGTCTTGCCGGAGAGGAAGGATTTTACTGCATGGGCAGGAACAGGTGTGAGCAGATACTCAGTCTACACAGGGAAGAAAACTATGCTATCGGAATATTTACGCTTGGGGGCAGGGTCGATGAGCTTCAAAACCGCTATAGCAGCACAGATTGCCTAAGAGAAGCATATGCAGTGGAGACGATCTGCTGGGAGCTTTTGCGAAAAGGTTATGATCTGTTTCAGAGATGGGCAGAGGCACATTTGAAACAGAGGCTTAGTTCTTATCACTTTTTTGGTACGGAAGAAGAACTTTCTTTTGAAAAAATGGTAAAGCTCCTGTCTGGAATGAAACAAAAAAGGGTTATCTGCAATCAGGCATACTGCATGGAGCCGAAAAAAAGTGCAGTATTTTTAGTGGAACTTTCTGGTGGAAAAGAAAAATGCAGCGAAAAACATACAGGAATCTGTGCCTCCTGCAGCAACAAAGAATGTATCTATCGAAAGTAAAAAGATTGTTTTTTATAAAAAACAGATGAAAAATGTAGTTGAAAATTTGGCAATTATCTCAAAAAACATCCGAAAAAACGGGTGTTTTTTTGTTTACCTGGTCAGTTCTACTTTATTCGAACATAGTTTCGAATGGATGAATGGCTGATAAAAAATGTGGCACATATCAAAATTTTGAGTAAAATTCGCAAATTTTTTTTCAGAAAAGTATGTATAAAAAATTTGACTTTTGGATATAACCTAAGTATGATATGTGCCTGTATCAAATGACGGCTTTCGTCATGTTGACATATATGTATCATTCTTGAGGAAAGGAGCAAAATGAGAAAAAGAATATTGGACGCGGCAGTGCTGTTTTGTTTTATCGTCAGTCTGACTGCAGCATCCAACATAAAAAAAGACGCAGCGGTCAGAGAACTTCCGGTAATGGAGGGGCTTGCAGCAGGATCGATACGTTTTGCACATTCATTTACGCCAGAATCAGATGAAAAAACAGGAATCGAAAAAAAAGAAACTATGATAGTAACATCTGCATATGATGATGATCTGATGCAGGAAAAAATAAGAACCACAAAAGAGATACAGACAGAAGAAACTGCACAGGTAAGTCAGGTAGTGCAGGAAACGGCGATAGAGCAGGAAACGGCGATAGAGCAGGAAACACAGGAAAACCGCTGGAACATTACTTTAACGCCGGAAGAAACGGAACTGCTTGCGAGGATCGTCTGGTTAGAATCACAAGGCGAACCGGTAGAGGGGCAGCAGGCGGTTGTGGAAGTTGTGTTTAACCGTATGAGAAGTGAAGTGTATCCGGATACACTTTATGAAGTTTTAAGCCAGAAAAATCCGGTACAGTTCTGTTCTTTTAAAAACAGGAACAGAGCGAATCCGACACAGAAGGAATATGAATCCATTAAACAGGTACTGGATGGAAAAACAAGATTATTAAGAGATGATACAATGTATTTTTCTACATTTCCTTTGACGGAACATGTGGAAGTCAAAATTGGTGGGCATTATTTTTGCTATTAGAACATCAAAAAGGGAACTGAGCAGTCTAAAAATTTCTGGGCTGTGAGGTTCTTTTTTTGATATTAGAAATTGACTTCCTATTCTGAAAAAATTATACTGATTCATAGTGCTTCAATATCTGCGGAGCAGGTACCATATCATGATAATATAATTTGAAAATAGAAATGGAGTTTCTATGGAAGAGACGAGAAAAGACGAAATTGAGCTTAGTCTTCGTAAAAAATATCATAAGACAATATTTTCACGTTTTGCAAGGGCAATCAATCATTATCAGTTAGTGGAGAATGGCGATCATGTCGCAGTCTTCATGGAACAGGGCAGAAATGAGCTGATCCTTGCAAAATGTTTTCAGGAGATAAAACGTCACAGAAAGATTGATTTTGAAGTGGATTTTTTTGGACTTTGCAGGGAGGATGACGGAAAAATCGTATCAATTGCAGAGGAGACCGGTATTCCGGTGCGAAAGATCAGATCTTATGGAGAGATAAAAGAAGCTGGCTGTAACAAGGTGGCGGTGGCAGACTGTTATGAGGATGTGATAGAGACGATCCTTGCGGGGGTACTGTATAAAGGTGAGATCAGTACCCTGATGCCAAAAGAAAAAGGGTGTGGAGATCGTTTAGAGTTGATCCGCCCGTTTTATCTGGTGCATAAGCAGGATCTATCAGAATGGAACGAAGAATTTGGAATGATGCCGGAAATGACAGAGATCTTTTTGGATCAGCAGAAAGAAATAAAACATCTGCTGGAAGAATTTGGAAGTATCAATCCCGGAATTGCTGCAAATATTTTTAAAAGTGTGGAAAATGTAAATTTGAATACTGTGATCGCATATCGTACAGATACGGAGCTTCATAGTTTTTTAAAAGATTACAAATAGGACTTTAGACACAGTTTATTTTCGTTTTCTATTTAAAACAGGGAAGAAAACTGTTATAATAAATAGACAGGTTTCATAAAATCAGAGCAGTACGAGATGCAAAATGGAGCGGAAAAGGATTACTATGGAAAAACAGCGGGCAATTTTGGAAAGCGTTATAAAAGAAGAAATTGATTTTATTTCATATGTGGATCTGGCAGATGGAATGGTACATACGATTGTTACCAATGAGGAAGCGGATGTTATGCCGCCTTTAGATGGAAATTACCAGAAAGTCAATGATGTGGCAATTCCGGAGTATGTACATCCGGATGACAGAGAAATGTGTGAGAGGGAGTTCAGACTGGAACGACTTAAGGAAAATTTACAGAAAAAAGAGCGTTTAGTCATTAACTACCGTTTGCTGTGCGGTGAGGAATATCGTCGGAAATCAATGAGTATTTACTATTATGATAAGACCAGAACAACATTGGTTTTTGTGCGCAGGGATATTACAGACAGTTACGAGGAAGAACAGAAGCACCAGAGAGAAATTTATGATGCGATGATGGAGGCAAAGCGTGCAGACCGTTCTAAGAGTGAGTTCTTAGAGCGCATGAGTCATGAGATCCGTACACCGCTTAATTCGATCATTGGTCTTTCCTATCTGAGCAGGGCAAATCTTAGTGATGAGAAGAAAGTTCTTGAAAACTTTGACAAGATTGAGATGTCGGCGCAGTTTTTACGCTCCTGCATGGATGATATTTTAAATCTTTCGCTTTTAGAGAGCGGTCGTGTTGCATTCAATGAAGAAAGTACAGATTTTGAAGAATTTCTTACGCATATAGAGGAAAAATTTTCCAGTAAGGCAAAGGAGAAGAGAATTTCTTTTTCCATGCAGAGACGGGGTTCATTTGCGGATAAATATCTGTTTGACCGTGAAAAGTTAAATGAGGCATTGTCATCGATTTTAGAGAATGCCGTAAAATATACACCACCGGAAGGAAGAGTTATTTTTATCATAGAGCTTTTTAACCGGGAAGAACAGGAAACGATCTTCCGTTTTGAGATCAGGGACAATGGAATTGGAATGGAGCAGAGTTTTTTGCCACACATTTTTGATGCATTTGCGCAGGAAGATAACAGAAATACAACATTAAGCGGTGGAACCGGATTAGGACTTACTATTTCCAAGAATATTATTGATTTTATGGGTGGTAAGATCGATGTGTACAGTGAGAAAGGAAATGGCACTGCGTTTGTTGTAACAGTTCCTTTAAAGACTGCAAAGGAGGACAGGCGCAGAACAGAGCGGACAATATATCAGGAGTATGATTTTTCCGGAAAAAGAGCGTTGCTTGTCGAGGACAATGAGATCAACATTGAGATCACGAGAAATATTCTGATACATAAGAATTTTATGGTGGATATCGCTGAGAATGGAAAAGAAGGTGTGGAACTGTTTTTAAAGAATGAACCGGGATATTATGACGTGATACTGATGGATATCCGGATGCCGGTCATGGATGGACTTGCTGCCACACGCTGTATCCGTGAATCAGATCATCCGGACAGCAGAACAGTACCGATCGTTGCGATGACAGCGAATGTTTTTGAGGAGGATGTAAAGAAATCTTTTGATGCAGGAATGAATGCGCACTTAAGCAAACCGGTGGATATTAAGCAGATGTATGCTGTTTTAGACGAACTGGTAAACGGTGACGGATTACTTTAAATGAGATGTATAATCTGACAGGTTTTGACCACACTATGATTTAGGCGAGTCAATGTGAAAGACGATATGCCAGCGATAGACCGCATGTTTAAAGACCGGATCTATTGCCATGAATGAAAATATGGAGGTGGAACATGAGCCAGTTATCAGAAAAAGAATTATCCGTTTTGAATGATCTGCTGACCGAGGAGGATCTTTTGATCAAAAAATTCCAGATGCTTGCAGAACACACAAAGGATCAGGAAATCAGTGCCAAATTTACGGAGATTTCCCAGAAACATCAGGGACATTTTAATTCCCTGTATGCACAGTTGAGCTAAGGAATGAGAGAGGGAGGAAGATCATGACAGAGCAGATTTATACGGACAAAGAAATCTTAGCCGATGCACTTACGGCTGAGAAGGCAGCAACGAATAACTATAATGCATTTGCAAATGAATGTGTGCATGACAGTGTGAGAGATGCAATTCTTCACTGCTTAGAGCAGGAACACTGCATTCAGGAAGATGTATTTAATATGATGCATCAGAGAGGTCTTTATCCGACTCCGGATGCAGATGCAAACAAAGTTGAAAATGCAAAACAGAAGTTTTCACAGTGTGTGAAAACTGTGTAGGACAAAATCAAAGTATATTATTTTTTTAGAAGAAAAAGCGTAGATCCGGCGGAGATCTGCGCTTTTCCTTTTTGTGCCAGCCACTTTTTCTTGACAAAGTAATATGTATTAGGTTAGACTAACGAAGCAAAGTTAGTCTAATCTAATAGCAAAACACAGAAATAAGGATGGAACAGAGAGGAAAAAAATAGATAAGCGGATATGAAAACGGAAACAAAAGAAATACAGGAAAAACGAAAAAGGGAGATAGAAACAGTGTCTTCCATGATAGAAATCTATTGTCATGGCAGTCATGGGACGAAAAGGGGAACGCTGTGTGAGCAGTGTGAAAAATTAAAAGAATATACGACGGCACGCACCATGCATTGTCCGTTCATGGAAACAAAGACATTCTGCAGTGCATGTAAGGTGCATTGTTATTCGAAGGAAATGCAGGAGGAAATACGAAAAGTGATGCGTTACTCGGGACCTAGAATGTTATTTGTGCATCCTGTACTTGCAATCAGTCACGTGAAGGTGACCATGCAGAATAAGAGGAAACAGGCAGATTAGTGCTTACGCACAAACTTGAGATGCAAATGAAAACGTTGTTTTCATTGAAAGACAGCGCAAGAATGGAGATTAATATGTTTCATAAGAGACTAATGAAGGAATTTAAAGAGAATCAGAAGTATGTGGCAGGGATGGTCGCCACGCAGTGGGGCTCGCTGCTCTGTAATGTGGCGCTGATGTATGCCATTGGTGTTTTTCTGGAAAAACTGCTTCTGTATAACAGAACTGTTGGAGAGGGAGATATCGCAAAGTTATTTATTGTTTTTGCGGCGGTTTATATCGGGCGTGCAGTATTTACAAGCATTGGAAGCCATTTATCCTTTGCCGCCTCAACGCAGGTGAAAAGAAAACTGCGCGAGCTTGTCTATGAAAAATTAATGAAACTTGGAAGTTCCTATCATGCTCATTTTGCCACATCCGAGATCGTCCAGATCAGTACTGAGGGCGTGGAGCAGTTGGAGATTTATTTTGGAAAGTATGTCCCGCAGTTCTTTTACAGCCTGTTCGCACCGCTGACATTGTTTTTGATCGTTGGAAGCATGAGCCTTAAAATTGCGGTTGTGCTGCTTTTATGCGTCCCGCTGATTCCGGTATCCATCGTTGCCGTGCAGAAATTCGCAAAAAAACTTCTGGCAAAGTACTGGGGCAGTTACACAGAACTTGGAGATTCTTTTCTGGAAAATTTACAGGGACTGACTACCTTAAAAATTTATCAGGCAGATGAGCGCTATGCAAAAAAGATGGATGAGGAGGCAGAACAGTTCCGCAGAGTGACGATGCGGGTGCTGATCATGCAGCTTAACTCGATCAGTATCATGGATCTGGTTGCATATGGAGGAGCGGGGATCGGTATTATTTTAAGTGTATTAGAACTTCGGGCTTCCCATATCACACTGGCGGAATGTATTTTTATCATACTGATCTCAGCGGAATTTTTCCTGCCGCTTCGCCTGTTAGGCTCTTTTTTCCATATCGCGATGAATGGAAATGCTGCCGCAGACAAGATCTTTAAATTACTGGATGAGCCGTTGCCGCAGTGTGGAAAGAATACAAAGATCGGGGGCGATGACATCGTATTTTCTGATGTATCGTTTGCTTATGAACCGGAAAAACCTGTTTTAAAAGGGATATCTTTTACGGCAGAAGAGGGGGCATTTACAGCTTTAGTCGGAGTGTCTGGATGCGGAAAAAGTACAGCGGCGTCTTTAATGATGGGAGAAGGGAAGGAGCAGGATGCATTTTCCGGTACGATCACGGTCGGCGGTGTCAATATCCATGAAATCGCACCGGATGCATTGTACAGAAAAATTACACGAGTGCGTCACGACAGTTATCTGTTTGCAGGAACCGTGCGTGAAAATCTCTGTATGGGGCGTGCAGATGCAGCCACAGAGGAGATGGAAGCAGCGTTAAAAGCGGTTGACCTCTATGATACGGTTTCGGAAAAAGGTGGTTTATCCATGGAGATCACAGAGAAGGCATCGAATCTGTCCGGTGGACAAAAACAGCGTCTTGCGCTTGCTAAGGCATTGCTGCATGACAGTGATATCTACATATTTGACGAGGCAACTTCAAATGTGGATGTGGAGAGTGAAAATAAGATCATGGAGGTTATCCGTGAGCTTGCACAGAAGAAAACAGTGATCCTGATCTCACACCGTCTTGCGAATGTGACCGATGCAGACCAGATTCTTGTCATGAAAGATGGTGTGATCGAGGAATCGGGAGTCCATGCAAAACTGATGGAGAAGAATGGCTATTACAGCAGCCTTTATAAGGCACAGCAGGAATTGGAAAAATATGCAAAGGAGGCAGTCTGATGCAGGGAAAAGAGAATAAAGGGGCACGCAGTGGTGTAAAAGTCATGGCAGGACTGATCGGTATGATAAGACCGATGCTACCGTTTATGTTTGTTGCGATTTTAATGGGATGTGCCGGAAATCTGATGGCGACATTCATCACGATCTTAGGTGGTTTTGGTGTCCGTCAGGTTTTAGGATTGTATCAGGGAATGACACTTTCACATATTTTTATTCTGATCGTGGTGTTTGCAGTATTAAGGGGCATCCTGCGCTATGCAGAGCAGGCAAGCAACCATTATATTGCATTCAAACTTTTAGCACAGATCCGTCATAAGGTATTTGCCGCATTGCGAAAACTCTGCCCGGCAAAATTAGATGGCAGTGAAAAAGGAAATCTGATTTCCATTATCACAAGTGATATTGAACTTCTCGAAGTGTTTTATGCACATACGATCTCTCCAATTGCGATCGCCATACTTACATCGGGCTTTATGGTATGGTTTATTGGGAGGTTACATCCGGCAGCGGGGGCTTTAGCAGCAGTATTTTACCTGATCGTCGGGGCGGTAATCCCTGTTATCAATGGAAAACATGGTGCAGAAAACGGACGCATTTACCGCGAAAGTTTTGGAAAATTAAACACCGTTGTTTTGGATAATTTGTATGGAATGGATGAAATTTTACAGTACGGACAGCAGGAAAAACGTCTGCATGAAATGAATGAACAGACAGAAAAGTTAGAGCAGAAAAATAAAAAGCTGAAAATGGCAGAGAATACACAGCGCATTGCAACAGATGGTGTGATCCTGATCGCAGGAGTACTTATGGCAGCTTTATGCGGACATCTTACTGTACAGGGAGCTGTGAGCATAGATGAAGCAATGATCGCTGTGATCGCGATGATCAGTTCCTTTGGCCCGACAGCCGCTTTATCTGCACTTTCTAATAATTTACAGCACACACTGGCAAGCGGAAACCGTGTACTTGATATTTTAGAGGAGCAGCCGCTTGTGGAAGATGTAATAGATGGAAATAACGAGTGTGGCGGCGATATTTCCTGCGAGCATGTATCTTTTTCCTATGAGTCAGCAGCAGAAGAACGTACACCTGGCAAAGTCTTAGAAAACTTTGATCATGTATTTACAGAACATAAGATCCATGGAATTTTAGGAAAGAGCGGATGTGGTAAATCAACACTTTTAAAACTTCTGATGCGTTTTTATGAGACATCTGAAGGAGATATCTGGTACGGAAAAACAAATGTGGATGAAATTTCAACCACGGCATTGCGTGACAATATTTCCTATGTCACACAGGAGACATTTCTGTTTGCGGATACGATTGAAAATAATATCAAAGTTGCGAAAGAGGATGCGACCAGGGAAGAAGTGATTGCGGCTGCGAAAAAGGCGGCACTTCATGAGTTTATTATGTCACTGCCGGATGGATATGACACGAAATTAGCGGAGTCAGGAGAGTCTGTCTCTGGTGGGGAACGTCAGCGTATCGGGATTGCACGTGCATTTCTGCATGATGCAGATATGATATTTTTAGATGAGCCGACCAGTAACATTGACAGTCTGAATGAAGGAATCATTTTAAGAAGTCTTGATCAGGAAAAAGCAAATAAGACAATTCTTTTAGTATCTCATCGAAAATCAACAATGGCGATCGCAGATGATATAGTCGCAATGTAGGAGAAAGTATCATTTCATGAATTACTGTGGAATGATACTTCTTTTATTCATGATAATAAAATGTTCACGGATCATGTATTCTATTATTTTATGTAATATTGTATGATTATGCATAAAATGTTTGAAAAATTGCAGAAGAAACGCTACACTATAAAAAGTATGGAAATACAGAAATATGGAAAGTTCTGATTGAATGTTGACAGACAAAAGATCAGTAACGTTTGTTTGGAGGACACATATGAAAAGAAAACAGATAGGGATGCTTATTTTTCTTGCAGTGATCGTGGTATTACTGTTTGTAACGGCAAATACACCCGGAGTGGTCACTGATCCGGAAAATTATCAGTGCAGCGTATATGCGACAGTATTTGCATTACTGCCACCGGTCATTGCAATCGGTCTGGCACTCATTACAAAGGAGGTATATACATCACTTTTAGCAGGAATCATCACAGGAGGGCTGTTATATTCCAATTTTAATCTGGAACTGATGATAGGTACGATCTTTTTTCAGGAAGACGGAGGCATGGTGTATAAACTCGCGGATGCATGGAATGTCGGTATTCTTGTGTTTTTAGTCATGCTTGGAATACTTGTTTCGATGCTGAATAAAGCAGGCGGTTCCGCGGCATTTGGAAAATGGGCGTCAAAGCATATCAAAACCAGGATCGGCGCACAGATTTCTGTCATGATCCTTGGTATACTGATCTTTGTGGATGATTATTTTAACTGTCTTACCGTGGGGAGCGTGATGCGTCCGGTCACAGACCGGCATAAAGTATCGCGTGCCAAATTATCCTATATCATTGATGCAACGGCAGCACCGGTGTGTATCATTGCACCGATCAGTTCCTGGGCGGCAGCGGTGACATCTTCCGTGCCGGAGAATGCGGGAATCAATGGATTTGCCGTATTTTTGCAGACAATCCCATATAACCTGTATGCAATCCTGACGTTGGTTATGGTATTGCTCGTGACAGTACTCCGGGTTGATTTTGGACCGATGAAAAAACACGAGATGAATGCGATCGCAGGTGATCTGTTCACAACACCGGGAAGACCATATGAGGGGAATGAGGAAGAGGCGGTCAATGATAAGGCACATGTGCTGGATCTGATACTCCCGGTCGCAGTACTGATCGCAAGCTGTATTGTTGCGATGGTTTATACCGGAGGATTTTTTGACGGAGCTTCTTTTGTTGATGCATTCGCGGCTTCGGATGCTTCTGTGGGACTGGTACTTGGCGGTGCTGTTACGCTTGTATTTACATTTATCTATTATATGATGCGCGATGTATTATCCTTTGAGGAATTTGCAAAATGTATCCCGGAGGGATTCCAGTCAATGATCGCACCGATCCTGATCCTTACGATGGCGTGGACATTGTCGGGTATGACAAACCTGCTTGGTGCGAAATATTTTGTTGCAGATCTTGTGGCAAATTCCGCATCCGCAATGCAGGGATTCCTTCCAATGATCATTTTCCTGGTTGCCGCATTTTTAGCTTTTGCAACCGGAACATCCTGGGGAACATTCAGTATCCTGATCCCAATCGTGATCGGGGTATTCCCGGAAGGACAGATGATGGTCATTTCCATCGCATCCTGTCTGGCAGGTGCGGTCTGTGGAGATCACTGTTCTCCGATTTCCGATACCACGATCATGGCATCTGCCGGAGGACACTGTGAGCATGTCAATCATGTGGTAACACAGCTTCCATATGTGTTGGTTGTTGGCAGTGTATGTATGGTCGGATATCTTCTGATCGGTATTTTAAAAGCAGCTGGACTGGATGCGGTTGTCTGGCTGACACTTCCGGTCTGCATTGTGATTCTTTGTGCGGTTCTTTGTGTGATAAGAGCAAAAACCGGTGGCAAAGAGGAAATTTAAGAATAAGAAAGAAAAGCCTGCTTAAGGTGGCAAAGCTGACAATCAAATAGTAAAGTAAGCAATCAGACGGCAAAGAAAACAGTAAAAAAAATAATAATACTAAAATAAAGAGAGGATGTCAGAGAAATGGTAAAACATGTTATTTTATGGAAACTGAAAGAGGAATTTTCGGACGAGGAGAAAAAACAGATCAAAGCAGGAATCAAGGAGGGGTTAGAAGGACTTGCCGGTCAGATTCCGGGGATGACAGAGATCAAAGTGCGCATTGACTGTCTGCCGAGTTCCACTGTGGATGTGATGTTAGATACCACATTTGAGAGCGCAGAAGCACTGAAAGCATACAGCGTGCATCCGAAACATGTGGCAGTGGCAGATAGTAAAGTAAGACCATATACAGCAGTGAGATCCTGCATGGATTATGAGATTTAAGAGGGAGTTACACAAAAACAGATAGTTTTAAAGCCCTCCGGGCAGGATCGCACTGCGGTGGAGTGTGCCCGTTTGGAATCAATGATGGTGTGGAGGTTTATCTCGATGAAAGCCTGAAAAAATTTACGACAGTATATCCGGCAGCGGGAAATGACCATAGTGCCGTAAAATTAACAATCCCGGAGCTTGAGCAGGCTGCCGGTGCAAAAGGCTGGGTTGATGTCTGTAAGGAAGAAAATGTTTAGACAGACCAAAGCATGAAAGGAACGATATTTTGGGATGAAAATTGGAGTGATTGCAGATGTCCACAGTAACCAGATTGCATTTCGGGCATGTGTGGACTACATGATAAAGGCGGGGTGTGAGGAATTTCTGCTTCTGGGAGATTTTGTTTCGGATACTGCCGGTGCAAAAAAGACGATGGAGATTCTCTATGAACTGATGGAGCAGTTTCCCTGTCATGTTCTGCGGGGAAACCGGGAAGAATATATGACAGAACAGCGTAAAGTCAGGGAACAGGAAGAAAAAGAAAAATACTGGATCGCAAATTCTGCCAGTGGTAATCTTTTATATACTTATGAACAGCTTACCCCAAAAGATCTGGACTTTTTTGAAAATCTTCCTATTACGTTCCGTTATGAAAAGGAAGGGTATCCTGCGATCATCTGCTGTCATGGTTCCCCTGTCAATACAAGGGAATTACTTCAGCTTGACAGTGAGCGGACAAAAGAAGTTTTAGATGAAATCAATACAGATTATCTGCTTGCAGCACATACGCATTATCCGGGAATGATGAGATATCATGGGAAAACCTATATGAATACCGGTTCCTGTGGAATTGCGATCGGTGATCCGGGATATGCACATGCTGTGATCTTAGAGTCATGGGAAAATGAATGGAAACCGGAATTTTTGCGTATTCCATATGATATCAACCAGGTGATACAGGATATTTTTGAATCAGGACTTTATGATATGGCACCGTGGTTTTTGAATAATAATCTCCATATTTTCCTGACAGGAACGGATCTGACACCGGAACTGGTAAATCTGGCTACAAAATTGCAGAAAGAAAATGAGGCAGAAGAAAAGGTCTGGCCGCATATCGAAGAAAAATATTTTGCGAAGGCGGCAGATGCCTTGAAAATTCCGGATTATACATTTTTGCGATATATCCGCCCGGCTGTAATAGAAGATACGGAAAAGCTGTTAGAATTATATCATTCGATGATCGGCGGAGCGGCAGGCTGGAATGAATATTATCCGGGAATTGATACGATAGAATCAGATCTTTCGAGGAATGCACTTTTTGTGATGGAAAATGAAAAGGGGAAACTGATAGCTTCCATTTCCATAGATGCAGACGAAGCCGTAGACAGTTTAAAATGCTGGGATGAGGCGCTGCTTCCGGGAGCGGAACTGGCGAGACTCTGTATCAGAAAAGAATACCAGAATAAAAAAATGGCGAGAATGATGATGGCATATGCCATGAATGTCCTGCGGAAACAGGGAAAGAAATCTGTTCACATACTGGTACGAAAAGGGCATGAGGTGGCAATGCGTTCTTATGCGCATCTTGGATATGAGAAAGTGGGAGAGTGCAGTCTCTATGATATGCAGTTTATCTGCATGGAGAGGGCATTGTAGAAAAAAGGGCAGGCGAAATTGCCTGCCCATATAAAAATTTTAGTCTGCACCTAATTCTCTGTCTTTTGCCATAAAGAACAATGCAATGGTATCAGGTCCTACATGGCTTCCGGTACAGAAATCATAAGAAGTATTGATAAAATCGCGGACGGAAACTTTTTCCTGAATCTTATTCATGACATAGAGGGAGTCTTCGTAAGCGTCGGCATGTGCGATACCGATGATCTGTTTTTCCGGTTCTGTGATATTGTCACAGACGAGAGAGACGAGCTCGTTTAATGCAGCCTTTCTTCCACGGCATTTTTTATACTGGACAATAAAACCGTCCTTGTTTCCACGTAGGATCGGTTTGATATTTAAAAGATTACCGACAAGGGCGGTTGCTCCGCTTAAACGTCCGGTTTTTGAAAGATATTTTAAGTCTCCGACGGTAAATACACCGTTCATCTTTGCAGGGTACGTTTCTAAGATATCTGCTACTTCATCAATCTCCATACCTTTATCACGCATTTCACTTGCGTAGATCGCTAAAATTCCCTGTGCTAAAGAAGCATTGAGTGAATCGATCAGACGGATTTTTCTGCCGTTTACCGGATCACGCAGCAGATCCTCCGCGGCAAGTCTTGCGGAGTTGAAATTTCCGCTGATATTTTTGCTGAGTGAAAAATACAGCACATCTTCGTTATTTTCCATGGCACTGCGGAATGCATCTTCAAAAATGGCAGTGCTGATCAGACCGGTCTTTACATCTGCGCCCTGGCGCACGGCGTCGTAATATTCATGACCTTTCTGACGTTCCTCTTCCGGGGATAATTCCGGATCAAAACAGGTGACTTCTTTTCCATTTACAAAGTTGATAAAAGAAAGAACTTTGATCTTATATTTTTTTACAAGTTCTGCGGGAATATTTGCCGCAGAGTCAACGATAATCTGAAACATGATGATCTCCAATCCTATTAAATAGTTATAGTGTACAGTGTAAGCGGTTTTAAAAACTATGTCAAGTGGTTTTGGGACGTTTTCTTCTTTATTTCATAAAAGAGAATAATAGTATCATTGACGTTGACCATGTGGTATACTGCATTTAAGTAAATCGTAATTTGAAAGTGAGATGTATTTTATGAAAAAGAAGATTATATTAACAATAGCATTTGTTATTAGTTTATTACCAATGTTATTAAACCAATATGGTGGAATGAAAGGTGTACAAGAGATTAGAGGTTTAATTAGCTTGTATAATCCAATAGGCATTATATCTGTGTTATTTTTTATTATAGGTGTATGGATTCCATTTAAAAATAAAAAAATCAATAAAATTTTTGGTGGATTAGGAGTAGTAGGAATTGTAATTTCTGAAATATACAATTTCTTTACTTGGCACATAATGAATATAACAGGGAAAATGAGTATTCATAATAGTATCGAATTTGCTTTTCCAGAGTTTTATGTTGGATTGGTAATATCTTTAATTATGATAGCTGTTTATTTCTGCATTGATAAAATCGTAAAAGAATAACAACTTCCCGTTTATTGGGAAGTCACAGAGAACGAAAAATCGGAATTTGTCGGGAAGTTGCAGAGAGCGTAAAATCGGAATATTGCTGCTATCAATATTTGAAAAATTGTGCTGATTTAACAGAAGTTTTTATAGGAGACACGAATGTGATAACAGAAATAATTTTTTCGGATTATTATAGAACATTTTTATTGTGTATATTATCTATTGGGGTTGTTTTTTTTATGCGAAATGCAAGTATAAGAAAAAAAGTACTTGCATTAGCAGGATACGAATTTATTGTATTTTTACTTTTTCTTTGGATATTTATTGTATGCATAATTTTTACTGAATTTGATTATGAATCAATAATAGCTATTGTGCAATGGGAATTAAAGTGGATACTTTATTTTACAATAAGTATAATATTGCAGTTTGCAATGTACTATTTTTTCTGGAAAAAAAGTAAAATATTAAAGATAGTGACTTTACTATTTAGTCTTATTATTGTTATTGTCCCATTGCATGTATTTGATTTTACTTGAAATAACAAAATAAAAAAATGAAATCCGACAAATGCAAACTATAAAACAAATAGAGCAAACATAATCAGTTTATTTATATGCGTAATATTGTACAGACTTATGTGTATTGTATGAAAGAACGATAAAATTCCAATTTGATGGAGTAATGGATATGAAAATACGAGAAGTGAATGAGAATAAAAAGCAGTTTATATCCTTATTGCTATTAGCTGATGAGCAGGAAAATATGATTGATCGCTATCTTGAAAAAGGTACTATGTATGCACTTGAAGATGGTAATGTAAAAGCTGAATGTGTTGTCACCGATGAAGGTAACGGAATACTTGAAATCAAGAATATCGCAGTCGATCCGGAAAATCAGGGAAAGGGCTATGGCAAAGCACTAATTGATTTTCTTGCCAGTAAATATGCAGATGAATATTCTGTTTTGCAAGTTGGAACAGGTGACAGTCCATTGACGATACCATTTTATGAAAAATGTGGATTTGCCCGTTCTCACAAGATTCCCAATTTCTTTACTGACAATTATGACCACCCAATTTATGAGAGCGGTGTACAGTTAATAGATATGGTATATTTGCAAAGATATATATAACTTTCAATTGTAGAATTAGGGGAGAGTACATATGCATTTTGTAGAAGCAAAGGGAATTCTTTCAAGTAATAATGGAATGAATATATACAGAGGCTGTACGCATGGCTGCATTTATTGCGACAGCAGGAGTAACTGCTATGGATTTACACATGAATTTGAGGATATAGAGGTAAAAGCAAATGCTCCACAGCTTCTTGAAAAGGCATTAAAATCCAAACGCAAAGAATGTATGATAGGAACCGGTGCTATGTGCGATCCTTATCTTCAAGCAGAAGAAAAATTAAAACTGACCAGAAGATGTTTGGAGCTGATTGACAAATATGAATATGGTGTTGCAATTCAGACAAAATCTACCAGAATATTGCGGGATATGGATATTTTAAAATCAATCAACGCGAAAGCAAAAGCTGTTGTACAGATGACAATGACTACTTATGACGAAACACTCTGCAAGATTTTAGAGCCGAATGTTTCTACAACCCATGAGAGATTTGAAGCACTTATGCAATTTAAAAAGGCAGGGATTCCAACTGTCGTGTGGCTGACACCTATATTACCTTTTATAAATGATACAAAGGAAAACATCAATGGTATTCTTGATTACTGTATGGAAGCTGGCGTAAAAGGAATCATATGCTTCAACATGGGAGTTACATTAAGGGATGGAGACAGGGAATATTTTTATCAGGCATTGGACAGATATTTTCCAGGGCTTAAGAAAAAATACATCTATACATATGGAAATGCATATGACCTTGCAAGCCCTGATAACGAGAAACTTATGGATATGTTCAGAAAAAGATGTGCCGAAAATGGAATTATCTATGATCCAAATGAGTGCTTTTGGTATCTTCATGAGTTACCGGATAAATATGTTCAGATGTCTTTGAATTTGACATAATAACAGCCAGAGGTGGGAGTCATCTCCCAGCTGATATATATAGTTAATAAAGAGAGGTGCATATGCTATGCCAGGTATACTCGTGGTTGAAGATGATGAAAATTTAAATCGTGGAATTACATTCTCACTGAAAAAATCCGGATATGAGGTTTTTTCAGCAGAATCAATGAAAAAAGCGAAAAGAATTGCAAGTGATAATAATGTGGATGTTACCATTTGTGATGTGAATCTTCCGGATGGGAATGGACTGGAATTTGTAAGGTGGATGAGATGCAATTATAATACATACATTATTTGTCTTACAGCACTAGATCAGGAGATGGATCAGGTCATGGGATATGAAGCAGGGGCAGATGATTATATTACAAAGCCGTTTAGTCTTTCGGTACTTCTTTTGAAAATAGAAGCACATTTCCGCCGCAGACAGGAGAAAACGGAAGCCGGAAAGATGATTTCGGGAGATATCGTATTTATCGCAGGAGAAATGAAAGTCCTGATAAAGAGTCGTGAAATCAGTCTGACAAAAACGGAGTTGAAAATGCTGACTTTTTTTCTTCAGAATCCGAAACAGATTCTTTCAAAAACACAAATATTGGAAAATGTGTTTGATCTGGAAGGGGATTTTGTGGATGAAAATACAATCGCTGTCAATATCAGAAGACTCCGTGAGAAAATCGAAGACAATCCGGCTGCACCGGTCTATATAAAGAATATCAGAGGTCTTGGGTATATATGGAATCAGGAGGTAAGGCAGTGACAAAGAGATATCGCAAGAAGATTACAGTAGTGCTCTCCTTGGTATTACCTGTCATATTATTGTTTGCAATATTAAATTGCTTTACCACGTATGTGTTTTATGAAGATTATAAATATAAAATGAATCTTATGACAGAAATTGCAGCAAAGGAAAAATTTTCCGGGCTGGATGCTGTTTCGGAATTGCTTAAGGATAAGGATATTGAAACCAACGAACAGGGAAGGCGATTATTGGAGCAATATGGATACTGGGGAAATAAAGGGAATGTGTTTTATTCGCAATTCCGGCATCAGGTTATGGTGACCGGTGCTGTAAGCACTGTGATATGCGTGCTTCTTTTGATTATTTTATTTTATTGGAAGAAGACAGAAGATGCGTGTCATCAGAAAATTTTAGACCAGTTAGAAGAAATTCTGATCAGATTCCGTGAAAATAAATTTGATGATTTACTGAAAACGGAAAATCACGCTGAACTGGAAAAATTGAATGACCAGCTTGAAGCAATCGGACATCATATTCAGTTGCTAAAGGAAGAAGCACGGGAAGAAAAAGAGAGCACGAAAGAAATGGTTTCTGATATCTCTCACCAGTTAAAGACACCGGTTGCAGCTTTGGATACATGTTTTAGTGTGTTGATGCAGAATGACTTAAGTGCCACAGAACAGGAGGAGTTTCGTATTCGTTGTCGGAGTGCTCTGGATGGACTGGAGACATTATTGCAGTCGCTTCTTGAAATATCCAAGATGGAAACCGGACTGATTCAGATTAATAAGAAAAAACTTCCGCTTATGGATACTGTCATATCTGCTGTGAACCGTACTTATCCAAAAGCGGATGAGAAAGAAATTGAATTCATTTTTGACTATGCAAAAGAGCTGGAAACATGCATGGTTGTGCAGGATAAAAGGTGGCTTGGTGAAGCTTTTATCAACGTTCTGGATAATGCGGTCAAGTACAGTCCGGGTGGTTCAAAAATATTTATCCGGTTACAAAAAAAAAACGATCTTGTAAGAATGGAAATTGAGGATCAGGGAATCGGTATTCCGCAGAATGAGTATCACAAAATTTTTCAACGATTTTACAGAGGAGGTTCCAGGGAGGTCAGGGAAGAGAGTGGCACGGGAATCGGACTTTTTCTATCGAGAGAAATTATCGAAAAACACGGAGGTATGATCACGGTAATCTCCGGCAAAAAGAAAAAAGGAAGCACGTTTGTGATTCAATTACCATATGTTGGTTAAATTTTAATTGGGCAGAAATCTTACAATTCTGTAAGATTTCTGCCCAATTTTTGAAAGTGAAATGAAAGATTATATTGCTACAATCAGCATGTAGGTTGAAAAATGATATATAAACAGGCAAAGAAAGTGTGCTGAAAAGGTAAACTTTACAGAATTAAAAAGGAGGCAACACATGAGTGTGATATTAGAAACCAGGCAGCTTTGTAAGTTTTATGGCACAGGTGAGAATCAGGTCAAAGCGGTCAACCAGGTGGACATTCAGATTGAGCAGGGAGAATTTGTCGCAATTGTTGGAAAGTCAGGTTCCGGTAAAAGTACATTACTTCATATGCTTGGAGGGCTTGATACCCCGACAAAAGGCAGAGTTACTTTAGCAGGGAAAGATTTATACAGGATGAAAGAAGATGCTCTTGCTGTTTTCCGCAGAAGAAAAATCGGATTTGTTTTTCAGGCATTTAATCTGGTTTCATCTGTTAATGTCTGGGAAAATATTGTACTGCCACTGGGGCTGGATGGAAGAAAAGTGGATGAAGCGTATGTAAATGATATTATTGCAACTCTGGGGATTGAAAACCGGATTTATAATCTGCCAAATCAGTTATCCGGAGGACAGCAGCAGAGAGTAGCAATTGCAAGAGCACTGGTGAATCGTCCGGAAATTATATTTGCAGATGAGCCGACAGGAAATCTTGATTCTAAGACCAGTGATGAGGTAATCGCTCTGCTTAAGATGACAGCAAAAAAATATGGACAGACAATTGTAATGATTACCCATGATGACGAAATTGCACAGGTCGCTGACCGTATTCTGGTGATTGAGGACGGACAGGTGGTGGATTTCAGATGAAGACAATAAGCAGGATTGCATATAGCAATGACAAAAAGAACAAGACAAGAAGTATACTGATTATGATGTCCATATGTCTGACTACGATGCTGCTTGTGATTATCAGTACTGTGGGAAATGGAATGATACGTTTGCAGAAAAGTCAGGCGGCAGGCTCATATGGAAGCAATTATGGTCTGTTTGTCGCAGCAGATGCCTCGCAGTTAAAGGAAGTAAGCCGCCGTGCAGAAATAGATACAATGGGAATTCTGTGTACAGAAGGCATCATAAAAGGCAATGAAAAAGGCGGGTTTGTCTGCATGGATGAGACTGCAAGAAAAATGCTTCCCTATAATAAGGAATATGAGTTAAAGGAAGGAAAGTATCCGGAAAAAATGCAGGAAATTGCCGCAGGAAGAGCATTTTTTAGTGAAATGGGATATGATGATGTAAAGGTCGGAGATACGGTTACACTGGATTACCGCGCAGGGATGCAGTCAGAATATAAGCCGGAAGAATTTGTTGTCAGCGGAATCCTATATGATTGGGATGAGTATACCATCGAGGCATCTTATGTTGCTTTCGGGTCACAGGAGTTTTATGATGAGCACGTCGCAGAGAATGACAGACAGTATAATATTTATTTTACTTTAAATGATTCTGCAAATGTATCTATGAATAATATTGAACCGGTTATAAAGCAGATTGCAGCATCTTGTGGGATCGAAGAAAAAAACGTTATAGTCAATGATCTCTATTTGCAATGGGTCTTGCAGCCGAGTTATGAAACGATTGCAGTATGCGGGGTTTTGATTCTTGCAATTGTACTTTTCTCTGTTGTGGTCATTTATAATATTTTTCAGGTCGGTATTGCCAACAAGATACAGGAGTATGGAAAAATCAAGGCTCTGGGAGCAACAAAAAAGCAGATGAAACAACTGATCTTCAGAGAGGGCATTTTTTTGACATCTTTTTCAATACCAGTTGGATTGCTTTTTGGCTTTCTGATTGCAAAATGCGGTTTTAACTGGCTGGTAGAACAGGGGAATCTTGTATCAACCGGAACTGACTCTATGGGAGTCCAAAATCAGCAGGTGTCACTGTTTTCCCTGCCTGTTATGCTTCTCTGTATTTTCGTATCATTTCTTACCGTTGCTTTGTCACTGCGTAAACCAATGAAAATTGTTTCACGGATTTCACCTATCGAAGCAACACGGTATTTAGAAAATGCAGAAACACACAAAAAAGGAAAACGAAATGGCAGAAAAAATGTCACCGTGTTTTCTATGGCAATGGCAAATGTAACGGGTAACCCAAAAAGAACCATTGGTACCATCCTCACAATGGGGCTTTCCTGCACATTGTTTGTGATTATCTCTAATTATGTGGGAAATATTGACACGGAGCATGAAGCACGTCTTTCCGTTAATCATGGACAATTTGAACTGCAGCTTGACTATTCTGCTGAGTATGATGAAAGATATCCGGAGAATAATCTGGATACGATTCTGACGGATAATCCATTGAATGATTCGCTGATTGAAGAAATCAAAAGCATTCCGGGAGTGACAGATGTCATGACGAGAGAGATTGTCTCTATAAATTTGAACGAAACGAGATTTCCGGCTGATATTGTGAGTAAAAAGGATTTTGATTTTATGCGCCAGGACGGGGATATTGGCTCTATGGACTATGATCAGGCGGTAAAGAATGGTGATATTTTCTTTGGCTGGTCAACGTGGATGGAACAAGATGGATATGCTCCGGGTGAATCCATTGCATTTGACTTTGAGAATGGAAGTGAAACCTATACCTATCAGGGAAAGATTGCAGGATCCTTTGTAAGCGCGGACACTTATCTTGTCATTCCAGAAGGTGTATACCGTTCCATGAATCCGAGAGGAACAGCCTATGGATATCTGTGGGTGGACTGTGATAAAAAAGATATGGCATCTGTGGAACAGAGTCTGAATACTTTGATTTCTAATACTTCGCATATAAAAATGGATACCTATCATGCACAGTTACAATATGCAGAATTAGCAGCCCGCATGATGAAGCTCGGCTGTTATCTGTTTATAGCGGTTGTAGGACTCATCGGTTTTATGAATATGGCAAACACCATGATCATGAATATTACGACAAAAAAGCAGGAATATGGTGTATTACAGGCTGTGGGTATGACAAATAAACAATTAAATTTATGTCTGCAGTTACAGGGACTGATTTTTACGGTTGGCACCATATGTGTAGCACTTGTCGTTGGTCTGCCACTTGGCTACGTGCTCTTTGCCTATGCAAAGCATAATGGGATATTTGGAATGAATGTCTATCATGTTCCAATTACACCAATTCTTGCTATGATTTTGCTGGTCAGCCTTTTGCAGATTGTGCTTTCCTGCGTTTTAAGCAGTAATCTGAAAAAGGAAACGCTGGTAGAAAGAATAAGGTATCAGGGATAGCAAGTATTGCTGGGATATCCTCAGTATCATAACAGGAATTAAAAGCACTTGGTTTCAAAAAGTTTTGTACTTTTGACAAAATGTAACCGATTTTTCATCAATTATAATAAATTTGATTAAGCAGCCTGTGTGTAATGAAGCATACAGGCTGCTTGCATTTTATAACTCTAATGAATCTTCTGTATCTACCCACATCTGTAAATTGCACTCAAGATATAATCTCGCATATTCAAGTGGTTCATCGACTGCAAGTGAAGTCAATGCACAGTCTGATCCGGGTGTGGTTTTTAAATCCTTTTCGGCTTCCCAGCAGTCAATGCGAAGCATATAGCCAACATTTGTATAAATGTCAATGCTGTTTCGTTGTGGATTGTATTCTGCAAATATTGTTCTCATCGTATCCCATCTCCTTATCATTTAATCAATCATTAGTAGCAAAAATTAAGAAGCATTTCAATCAGTTCACCATGTCACTTTTATTTTGTGTTATACTGTTTTATATAATTTTTTTGCCCTTGTATTTGCCCTTATCAGAGTTCATAAATATAACACAAGGGAAAAAATAAGGGAAAGCTCACCTGCAACAAATCCAGTGTTTTCAAGGGTTTGCGGAGAATTTAATAACAAAATATAACAGTTAAATCTCTTAAAACAGGTGAAATCTCAATCGGAGGTTGAAGGTACACGATGATAATAAAAATTGTTACAATTTCACTGATGGCAGTGTTCTACATCTGCTATTTTGCAAAGCTGATTAGTCAGAAAAAGCAAGGCATAAAGACAGACCAATTAGGGAAAGGAAAAGAGGGTTTTGTCAAATTTATAGAAGTAGCTCTTAAAATAATCACATATTTGCTTCCTGTAATACAGATTATCAGTATTGTGTTTTATTCGGGAACAGCATATATTGTGTTGCAATTTACAGGAGTTGTAATAACAATGTTCGGTGTACTTGCTTTTATTGTTTCTGTTACACAGATGAAGGAAAATTGGAGAGCAGGTGTGCAAAAAGAAGAAAAGACCAATTTGGTAACAACAGGCATCTATTCTATTAGCAGAAATCCTGCATTTTTGGGTTTTGATTTAATGTATATAGGAATATTGTTTTCGTTCTTTAATTGGATTCTTTGCTTTGCCACAGGTTTTGCAGTGGTATTTTTTCATTTACAGGTAGTCAATGTAGAGGAAGATTTTTTGATAGAAGCATTCGGAAATGAGTACCTGCAATACAAATCAAAAGTATGCCGATATTTAGGAAGAAAAAGATAACTTCCTGTGGAGATTGTAAAGTTACTTGATAAATAAAAATTCATCTTACAAATTGGTTATAAAAGATAAGTAGGAAGCCATGTAATATGCCAATGTTAACCTAATGACATTGTGCAATATGCTGGCTTCTTTTTTTAGATAGTACTGTAGATTGGTTTTTGTGGGTGCTTATTACCGAAAAATGAATATTTTTTTAAAAGTGGGAATAGAATAATGACAGAAGACACAGATTGTGTTAATATGTGTCTGAAAATCATATTACCGAAAAATGAAAAAAATTCTAAAAGCGGGAATAGGAGATGGCACCATGCAGCTTATAGTGAGAAAAAAGTATTTAGATGAACTGATTGAATTGTATGGAACACCAGATATAAAAGTTATCACGGGTATCAGACGAAGCGGCAAATCAGTATTGTTGCAAGAGTTCGTTACATACTTGCAGTCATTAGAGAAACCCATAAATATTGTAATGATAAATCTTCAGGAATTAGAGTTTGATTATTTGTTAGAATATCACGCATTGCATAAGTACATCTTGGATCAGCACAAAGAGGGCATGGCTAATGTTTTATTGATTGATGAGGTTCAGTTGTGTCCTCAGTTTGAGCTTGCAATCAATAGTATTTACGCAAAAGGAATCTATGATATTTACATTACCGGTTCAAATGCATTTTTGCTGAGTTCAGATTTAGCAACACTTTTTACTGGAAGAACGATGGAAATAAAGGTATATCCATTTTCTTTCGTGGAATATCTAACTTATTATAAAATTACAGATGGATATGATGATGCATTTGATCAGTATGTCCGAACTGGTGGCATGCCGGGGGCTTATGTATATAAGACTGAGGATAGACAGTATGACTATGTTAGAGATGTGTATTCAACTATTCTTATCAGAGACTTGGTGGAAAAGTATAAGATAAGAAATAAATCAGAGTTTACCAATATATCAGAATTTATGATGGATAATATCGGTAACTTACTTTCTCCAAATAATATCAGCAAAACCTTAAAGATTGATCAAAGTGAGATAAGCAGAAAGACGGTATCGAAGTATATTGGTTACTTGGAAAATGCTTTTCTGTTCTATGAAGCAAAACGGTATGATTTAAAGGGAAAAAAATACTTAGCGAACAATAGTAAGTATTATCTTTGCGATTCATCATTCCGTTATGCAGTCAATGGTACACGAAACATGGATTTTGGAAGAGTTTATGAGAATATTGTTTATCTGGAGTTACGCAGAAGAGGATATGAGGTATATGTTGGAAAACTCTATAAAAAAGAAGTGGATTTTGTGGCTAAGAAACGTGAGGCTCAAATATATATTCAGGTAAGCGATAATATTTCAGATGAAAAAACATTTGAAAGAGAATATTCGCCTTTGCTTGCAATAAGAGATGCATATCCTAAGATGATAATTGCAAGAACACATCACGAAACTTATGATTACAAAGGAGTGCGAGTGGTTGATATCTGTAGATGGTTACGAGAATAGTATTGTGAAGAAAATGTTGTTCCAACAGATGAGGAATTTTCACGGCCTGCGGAAGCTCATTATAGAAAAATCGACTTGAGTGATGGTATAATTGATAACTTTAAATTTGGCGGGATGAGGCAAAGAAATTAAAATCGTTGTTGGAATGGAGTATATTACTATGGAAATAAAAAAAGCGGAAATCAAAATGAATAGCAAAAAGGGAGAAAAATAATAAGAACGGTGGAAAATTGTAAGAAATCTGTAAGAAATATCCCACTTTTTTTGTAAGAAGCCCCGGATAAGATAGACACAGGCTTTAAGGAGGAGTAAATACAGCATGAGTGAATGTATATTAGTCGTGGATGACGACCGCGAGATCGTAAGGGCAATCGCAATACTTTTGGAAAAGGAGGGATATCAGGTATTAAAAGCGTATGATGGCATGCAGGCATTAGAGCTCATAGCGGAGCAGAAGGTACATCTGGTGATCATGGATGTCATGATGCCAAAACTCGACGGATTATCTGCGGTATTGAAAATACGCGAGCGAAAAAACATTCCGATCATTGTGCTCAGTGCAAAGAGTGAGGACACAGACAAAGTCTTAGGACTGTCCATGGGAGCGGATGATTATGTGGCAAAACCTTACAATCCACAGGAGTTAGCAGCGCGTGTGAAAAGTCATCTCCGCAGGTATACAAGTCTTGGGGATATTCATAAAGCAGATGATGATGGATGTATCACGAATGGCAGACTGGAGTTCCATACGAATGAGCGAGTGCTTTATGTGGACAAAGAGCCGGTCAGACTGACTGCGACGGAGACAAAGATCATGGAGCTTTTGATGAAACATCCGGGACGCGTTTTCCCGGCGGAGGAAATTTACGAGCGTGTCTGGAATGAGCAGGGGTATGCATGCGAAAATACGGTCATGGTCCATATCAGGCGCATCCGTGAAAAAATTGAACTCAATCCAAAAGAGCCGGAATACTTAAAGGTGGTGTGGGGAATTGGCTATAAAATCGAAAAAATGGAAAAATAGGATTGTATTTTTAGTGTTCTTTATCGGAATCAGTATGCTGATGGCAGGAATCGGCAGATTTGCATATGAGAGCTATTATATCGGTGTGGATGAGGTCTGTGCGGAACTGAAAGAAAAGGACTATCAGGAGTCTAAAGAATTTAGAAACACCGTGCTGAACAGATTTTATACGTTTCTTGATGTGGCGACAGGAAACTATCATGGGGACAGCGGATATAGCGGCAGTGCTGTGACTGAGGAAAATATTGACGATTATCTGTCATCGGGAGGAAATTTTTTTGATAGGCTGTTTGGAACAAATAACAGAATTTCGGAGTATGTAGTGGACACGGCTGCGACGTCGGACATTTATGAAAACCCGGATGCAGCAGAGACTGCGGGCACAGATGAGAACTCTTCCACGACGTATGAGGAGGTGTCAGACACGGAACATATTTATATGGCGTCTGACGACAGTACCGGTTATCAGGAAAAAGGCGAAGAAGAATATTTTGCGGACGTTAATAAGGATCATAATTTTTTCTATGAGATCTGCTATGACGGAAAAATAATGTATTCAAATATGCCTGATGATGTAACAGATGCTACATCATCAGATGGCGCATCCTCTGATGGGAAAAACAACACGGCTGCTTTGTTAAAAAATCTTCCGGAGGGGTATAATTATGCATTTCATTTTGATGGGAAAAAAGTGACGATCGAAAAAGACGGAGTGGAGCAGGATGTCTATGGAGATGGCATTTACCGCGAGGGAGAGGACTGGTATGTACCGGGTTTTCAAAACCTGATGGGAAAAAAATCCTGGGAGAAAGCGGATATCCGGATCATCATAGCAAAAGATCCGGTGCAGTATATGGGAGAAGATGATGCCGGAAATTCCTGGATCTGTAATTCTTTTTACGATCTTAACATACGGTGGACGCAGCAGCATAAACGCTATATACAGGCAATTTATTTTATCATTGCAGGCATTCTTTGTCTGTGTGCCAGCAGATTTTTCAAAGATGCAAAGAAACAGGAAGATAGCGTGATCGCCGCCCTGAGTGCGAAAATCTGGTTTGAATGGAAAATCTTAGCTACGACTCTGGTGCTGCTTCTTGTCTTGAGGATACAGTATGATTTTCCGGGTCTGGTGGAACTGCCGGTGATTTTTTGGCTCTGTTATTTCTGGATCAATGATGGAAAATATAATAAAAAAATCTGGCAGAATGGATTTTTCGGAAAACTGCTCGCACAGGCAGAGACAAAAAATATGTCCCTGCCATTTGCAAAACGGCTGGTAAGGGCTCTGTATGGGATCATTGGAATTACAGTATTTGGGCTGGCGGTAACTTGTGTGATGCTTGTTTTACTGCTGATCGTAAATTACAGACTGGCAAATTTTATTTACTGGCTGTTACTGCTGACCGGGTTTGCAGGGGTATTTTGTATCCTGCTTGGTATGGAATATTTCTATCAGAAAAGAAACCGGAATTTGGCAAAATCTTTAGAACAGCTTTCAAAACGGATTACAGAGATCAGCAGTGGACATTATGAACCGGCGGATATGGTGAAAGTACAAGACAGTGATATCCGCGCCATGGAAGAAACGTTAGAGCAGATCGGACAGGGCATGGAAACTGCGATAGAGGAGCGTATCAAGAGCGAGCGCATGAAAGTGGAACTGGTGGCAAATGTATCCCATGATATTAAAACACCGCTGACTTCCATTATCAGTTATATTGAGCTGTTAAAACAGGAGGAAAATCTGTCACCGGAGATTCAGGATTATATCCGGATTCTGGAAGAAAAATCGGAGCGGCTGAAAAATATGGTGCAGGATGTATTTTCTGTCAGCAAAGCGGCATCCGGACAGCTTGCGGTCGAGATGGAAGAAATTGATTTTGGAAAGCTTCTGCGGCAGACCCTTGCAGATATGGACGGTGAGATTCAAAAGAGCCCGTACAAATTCAAAATTGATATACCTAAGGAGGCGGTCATGGTATATGCCGACGGAGACCGGATGTACCGGGTATTCCAGAATCTGATCGGTAATGCACTCAAATATTCGCTGGAGGGTTCACGGATCTATATTTCATTAAAAACAGAGAAAAATGCTGCAGTTGCAGATATTCGCAATACATCGCGCAGTGAATTAAAACAGGATGTGGATTTTACCGCACGTTTTACAAGAGGGGATGAGAGCCGTACCGATGGCGGAAGCGGGCTGGGACTTTCGATTGCGAAAAGTTTTACGGAGGCCTGCGGAGGAATATTTGAAGTGGAAACGATGGCGGATCTTTTTACAGTAAAGGTCAGTTTTGAGTTGAGACAGCAATAATTTGTCAAATAAGAATAGAAAACGGATTGTGGGAGAAAAATCTGTTGTTGTCTATAATGGCACATAAAATGGAAAAATATTCCATAATGTTGTGCAATTTGATGATAATAGTGTATAAAGTACTTCCTGCAATCCGTTTTTTTACATGAAACGGAAATAAATGAGAAAAAATATCAATAATGTTATTGACATCTAATGAACGTTAGCATATACCAACCAACGTAAGAAATGAAAATCATTATCAATACAGTAGGAGAAAAGAGGAAGAAATGATGCCGCTTACTATGTTAAACACAGGAGAACCGAGTATTATTAAAAAAGTCGGTGGAAAAGAAGAAACCAGAAGATTTTTAGAGAATCTTGGATTTGTTCCAGGCGGAGAAGTGACAGTCGTATCAGAGATCGACGGGAATATGATCGTCAACATCAAGGATTCAAGAGTTGCGATCGGAAAAGATATGGCGAATAAAATTATGGTATAAAACTGTTGCAACAGCACAGTTTCATGATACAAAAATGAAAAAGGAGCAGAACGATGAAGACGTTGAAAGAAGTAGCCTGCGGCAGTACCGTAAAGGTCAAGAAACTGACTGGGGAGGGTCCGGTCAAAAGAAGAATCATGGACATGGGCATCACGAAGGGTGTTGATATTTTTGTAAGAAAAGTAGCACCGCTTGGCGATCCGATCGAAGTAACTGTAAGAGGATATGAGTTATCTTTAAGAAAAGCAGATGCTGAGATGATCGAGGTAGAGTAAATTTTTTTGCCCTGATGTTAGCAAGTGCTAACAAAAGGAAGAAAAAACAAACACATGACAGCACAATCAAACATAAGACAGCACAAACAAACACAAGCAAGTTGTAGCAAACTAAAATAAAAGGAGAAAAGTTATGGCAGTAAAAATTGCACTCGCAGGTAACCCGAACTGCGGAAAAACAACTTTATTTAATGCTTTGACTGGTTCCAACCAATTCGTGGGTAACTGGCCTGGAGTAACAGTAGAAAAAAAAGAAGGTAAATTAAAAGGACATAAGGATGTTGTTATCATGGATTTACCGGGTATCTATTCCTTATCTCCGTACACACTTGAGGAAGTCGTTGCACGTAATTACCTGATCAGCGACAGACCGGATGCTATCTTAAATATCGTAGATGGTACCAATATCGAGCGTAACCTGTACCTGTCCACACAGCTTATGGAACTTGGTATTCCGGTTATCATGGCAGTCAACATGATGGATCTTGTTGAAAAGAATGGTGATAAGATACATATTGACAAGTTAAGCAAAAAACTTGGATGTGAGGTTGTTGAGATCTCTGCATTAAAAGGAACCGGTATCCAGAAAGCTGCTGAGAAAGCAGTAGCACTTGCACAGCAGAAGAAAAATATGGTTCCGGTACATGAATTTTCCAAAGATGCTGAAGAAGTGATTGCAGAAGTTGAAAACAAGCTGACAGGTATCGTTGCAGAAGATCAGAAACGTTTCTTCGCAATCAAGTTATTAGAGAAAGATGACAAGATCAAAGAGCAGATGAAATCTGTTCCGGATGTATCATATGAGATCAAGAAAATGGAAGATAAGTTTGATGATGATACTGAGAGTATCATTACAAACGAGCGTTATGTATACATTTCATCTATCATCGGTGAATGTATCACAAAGAGCAATAAAGAAAAACTTACAACGTCCGATAAGATCGACCGTATCGTAACAAACCGCTGGCTTGCAATCCCAATCTTTGCAGTTGTCATGTTTTTGGTATATTATGTATCTGTAACGACGGTTGGTGCTATTTTAACAGACTGGACAAATGATACACTCTTCGGTGAATGGATCATCCCGGGAGCACAGAGCTTATTTGAAAATATCGGATGCGCTGACTGGCTGACAGGTCTGATCGTAGATGGTGTGATCTCCGGTGTTGGTGCAGTACTTGGTTTCGTACCACAGATGCTTGTACTGTTTTTGTTCCTTGCATTCCTAGAGTCCTGCGGTTACATGGCACGTGTCGCATTCATCATGGACCGTGTGTTCCGTAAATTCGGACTTTCAGGAAAATCATTCATTCCGATGCTGATCGGTAGTGGATGTGGTGTTCCTGGTGTCATGGCTTCAAGAACGATCGAAAATGACCGTGACCGTAAAATGACGATCATGACAACAACGTTCATCCCTTGTGGAGCAAAACTTCCGATCATCGCATTGATCGCAGGTGCTTTCTTCAACAACGCCGGATGGGTTGCATGGAGTGCTTATTTCGTAGGTGTGGCAGCAATCGTCTGCTCCGGTATTATTTTAAAGAAAACAAAAATGTTCGCTGGCGATCCGGCACCATTTGTTATGGAGCTTCCGGCATATCACTGGCCAACAGTTGGAAACGTATTAAGAAGTATGTGGGAGCGTGGCTGGTCTTTCATCAAAAAAGCCGGTACAATTATCACATTATCAACAATCATCTTATGGTTCTTAATGAACTTTGGATGGACGGACGCTGGCTTTGGAATGTTAAGTTTTGATGGTCTGGAAGGTGCAACACTTGAGGCTGCACAGGCAGAATGTATTCTTGCAAAAGTTGGTTCCGCAATCGCATGGATTTTTGCACCTCTTGGATGGACACAGAGTGGTAACGGCTGGAAGATGTCAGTTGCAGCAGTCAGCGGTCTGATTGCAAAAGAAAACGTCGTAGCAACATTTGGTATGTTATTTGGTTTTGCAGAAGTTGCAGAAGATGGTGCCGAGTTCTGGGGTAATCTTGCAGCTGTTATGACTCCGGTAGCTGCATATGGCTATCTGGTATTCAACCTCTTATGTGCACCTTGCTTCGCCGCAATGGGAGCAATCAAGAGAGATGAATAATGCAAAATGGTTCTGGTTTGCAATCGGATATCAGTGCGGTCTCGCATACGTAGTATCCTTATGTATCTATCAGATCGGTACATTGATCACAACAGGTACGTTCGGCATTGGAACAGTTGTTGCATTCATACTGATCGCTTGTCTGTTATATCTGTTATTCAGACCTTATAAAGAGAGCGATACATTAAAAGTAAATGTAAAAGGCATGGCAGGCGCAAGATAAGCACTGCTTCTAAAGTGGCTGCCGTGTGTTGACACGGCAGCCATATTTATAACAAGGAGGAAAACAAGGAGGAAAATCCTCTGCTCCTGCAGTGGCAGTCGCATTTTCCTTCGGAAAACAAGGAGGATTATCTTATGGGAACAATTGTAACGGGAGCGGTCGTTGTAGTGATCGTAGGTCTTATTATCCGCAGCATGGTTCGCGATAAGAAAAACGGAAAATCTCTTCAGTGCGGAGGAGATTGCAGTCAGTGCGGAGGGCACTGTCATTAATACAGGAGGAGACCATGACAGCAGGAGTAAACAGTCAGAAAAAGAAAAATCATGAAACGGCGAATTACCATAGAACCCAGATGCAGAAAGAAATTGTCATTCAAAGATTGAGAGAACAGGGGTGTCGTATTACCAAACAGCGTCTGATGCTGCTTGACGTGATTCTCAATGAAGATTGTTCATGCTGCAAGGAAATTTATTACAGAGCAGCAGAAGTTGATCCGGGAATCGGCGCGGCAACTGTTTATCGCATGGTCAATTTATTAGAAGAAATCGGGGCTATCAGCAGAAAAAATATGTATCGGATCGCATGCGGGGCGGTATGTGACAGAGAAAAGGCATGTACGATCGAACTTGATGATGATACTGTAAAAGAATTATCCGCAAAAAGCTGGAATGCAGTCGTACTTGCAGGTTTAAAAGCATGTGGTTATGTCGACAAACAGGGAATCAAAAGCGTTGTAGTGCAGTCCTGCGACTGTGAAGAAGCAGGCTGATAAGAAATGGAGAAATTTATGTTAAAGATTACGGTGGACGTAGACGGAATGCAGTGCGGCATGTGCGAAAATCATGTAAATGAAGCAGTTCGCGGGGCATTTCCGGTCAAAAAAGTATCTTCCTCTCATGGCAAAAAGCAGACCGTGATCATCACGGAACAGGATATCGATGAGCAGGAATTGAAGGCTGTCATTGACGGAACAGGGTATGAGTCAGGGGCAGTCCAAAAAGAGCCATATGAGAAAAAAGGGTTGTTCGGATTTTTGAAATAAACAGCTATTGCATAGAAAAAGTAACGGTTTAAAATGGTTACGCGAAAAGCAGGAATTCCAGAAGTGGGATTCCTGTTTTTTATAGGCTGATGACATTTCCGATAAATGCTGGTTTGTGGGTGATATGAGTTTCCTCGTGTAGGGTGGTTCCGGGGGTTTTCGATTGGCAAATTGCATCAAGCCGGGACTCGTTTTGTTTCCGTTGTCCGAAAATAAGGCAAGTCTAAGTCAGCCTGATTTAATGTTTCTCGGAGTGACGTGTGCGTCTTAAACGCCCCGTCCGGGGGCATTAAGACTTGTGCTGCCGTCCGTGGCAGCACAACACTGTGTTACGAACAGGCAGACTAAGATTGCCTAATTTTCTCCCAAAGTCACAAAACAAATCCCGGCTTGATGCGATTTGCCAGCCGCAAGGTTGTGAACCACCCTTAGCCGGGAAACTCATTTTACAACCTTGGGGGTGCGTAAATTTTTAGTGTTTTGTGTCTGAATCTGATTAAAAAATATTTCTAAATAACTATATTCAATAATTTATTAATTGTTTGATAACGCTGGCAAGAACCTCAATATATTCCACTATGCTCATGTTTATTGCCATACACATTTGAAGAATAATTTGTGTTATTGGTCTGACAATTTACGAAACAATTCATGTAGTACAATGTAGCAGATGGAAATTCTGGGAAGTCATCAGGCTGAATATTAATGATACAGCACCTTAGGATTTTAAGCATATTTCCATTCGTGCGAATATCAAAAATTCACACCCGCGCCCCCAATTCTGAGATGAACCGCCCACCAAAATGGTGTTCATAACCTGAAGACTGGAATCTTGCGCAAAGCCGGAGCTAATTTTGTGACTTTGGGAGAAAATTAGAAAATCTTGGTGTGCCTGTCTATACATAGTGATGTTCTGCCACGGATGGCAGAACAAGGCAGCATCGAGTCATGGATGACTCGTTGTTGCCGGTCACGTCACTCCGAGAAAATCTAATTCAGGCATACCTAGACTTTTCTTATTTTCGTACAACGGAACAAAAATTACTTCGGCTTTGCGCAAGATGCCACTCACAAGCCTACGATACACCATTTGGGGAGATGATTTATTTCATAAACAAACCAGCATTTGGCGGGCAATGTTAGATGATGTCAGAGTCAAACAGCATATTTCAATTTTTGATTGACAAAACCGCAAAAAGAATTAATATGGTTATCTGTATAAAAAGTAGAAATAGTGCAATTATTATGTGAAAAACTACAAGAATTATGGCGCAAAATGTCATATTATTAGTATGGCGCAAAAACTCTAGTTTATTGCTGAAAATATAAAAACGAAAAATATTTAGTGCAGATGTGAGGGCAGTTCAAATGGAAATCCAAAGAAAATCTTTAACACAGCTTTTTGTACCAATATGCTTCGAAACACTTTTTTATATGCTTTCCGGAATGGTTGATACCCTGATGCTTTCATCGGTAAGCGATCAGGCAGTTGGTGCAGTCGGTACGGCAAATACATATATTGGTGTTTTTATCATCATGTTTGGAGTTATATCGTCGGGCATGGTTGCGGTAATGACACAGAATATCGGGGCAGGAAAGCCGGGAGTTGCATATCAGGCAAGACAGCTTGGACTTATTTTTAATGCGGTTGTCGGAGTGATGATGTCCGTATTTTTAGCTGTTTTTTCAGGAAAAATTTTAGAGATAGTAAGTATTGCACCGGCTCTGTTTACGCCTGCTGAAACTTATCTGAAAATCGTAGGCGGTGCGTGTTTTTTAAATGCGCTCATACCTATATTTTCAAGCTATCTTCGGGTGTTTGGCTATACCAGGCAGTCGCTTTTGGCATCTATCACAGGAAATATAATTAATTTTATTTTGAATTCTGTATTTTTATTTGTCATGAACTGGGGAGTTATGGGAGTTGCCATCGCCACAGTAATATCGCGTGTTATAAATCTGATCATGGTTGCGGCTATGGGAGCAGTGCTGGTAAAGGCAAAAAATGCTCCTGAGAGGGAGTCCTCACGCAAAATATTAGGACAGATCATAAAAATAGGTTTTCCATCCGCGTGCGAGACGGCTCTTTATAATATTGCAATGACGCTTGTTGTTCGTTTTATGAATCAGATGGATGCGGACGGGATGAATGTTACCGCGCGCTCTTATACGCTTCAGATTGCAAATTTTTCATACTGTGTAGGTGCTGCCTTAGCACAGGCAAATGCCATCATGACAGGCTGGCGGATTGGGGCAAAAGAATTTGAAGAGTGTGATAAAGGAACGAAAAAGGCTGCTATTTATGGAGTGATAACAGCCACCTGTTTTTCTGTGACGTTCGCATTGACTGGACATTTTATCGTACATATTTTCACAGACGATCCACAGATGATAAATCTGGTTGTAAAATTGCTTGTCGTTGACATTTTCCTCGAATTTGGACGTGTAACGAATCTGGTCTATGGACAGGCATTAAAAACAAGCGGAGATGCTGTTTTCCCTGTGATCATGGGTGCAATATTTATGTATCTGGTGGCAGTTGGAGGCACATATTTTTTGGGCATACGGTTAGGGCTGCTTGCTGTGGGGGCATATATTGGCATGGCGGGTGATGAATGTGCCAGAGCGGTTGGAATGGTGCTCCGCTGGAAAACAGGGAAATGGAAGACGAAGCGTCTGGTGGAGTAAGATGAAACTGTTGTTTGTGAATGATTATTTATGCGGAGGATATTATGTACTTTGAATTAAAAGAAAACAGACCACATGGTACGCAAAAGTATCCTTTCAGTTTATATCATATCTATAATATCCACCATTCCTTTCAGATTCCGGTGCACTGGCATGACGAACTTGAGATTATATATGTAAAAAGTGGAGTTTTAAATGTGAATATATCAGGAGAAAACTACACAGGAAGTACAGGAGAAGTATTTGTTGTATCGCCGGGTAATTTGCATTTTATGGGTTCGCAGACAGGAAAAGTGGACTACTATACGTTACTTTTCCCATTGGAGTATGTATCGTTTCAATCAAATGATCTATTAGAGAAAGAGGTAATGGCACCGCTGAAAAGTGGAAAGCGGATGGTAAAACCACAGCTTGGTGCTGGATTGAGTGATATATGCGATAATCTGATCGCTTTGGAACATTCAGATCTGACACTGTCTGATACTCAGAAAGAGCAGAAAATTGCTGAGAATACGAGTGATAATAGGAACAACCTGATAATCCAGTTTGAGATAAAAAGCAGATTGCTTATGTTTTTTAAGAGAGTGCTGCAAAGTGGTTTTATATTAGAAAATAATACCAGTGGCAGAAATACTACCGAGAAAGAAATGATTTCGTATATACAGCAGAACTTTACAAGGAAAATATCGCTTAAGGAGTTTGGAAACCAGTTTCACTTGTCTGAAAAATATATTTCCCGCTATTTTAAAGAACATTTTCATATTACTATTTCACAGTATATCAATCATTTACGCATGGAGCATGCGAGACAGTTACTGCAGGAGACTACACTTCCTGTTACGGAGGTTGCAATGCGGTGCGGTTATGAAAATGTCAGTTATTTTATCCGGAGCTTCAAAAAGATGTACGGAAATCCGCCGTTGAAATATCGAAACGAGATTTAATTCGAAAATCGTATCTCATATATTTTCGGAAGAACAGGTCATGAATCTGTTATTTTAAGGACGTATTTTGTATAACCATTTTCATAGAACCTTTATTGTTAATATAACATGGCAGTAGAAAAAAGACTGAGACAAGAATGGAGGTTACTATGAAATACGGATATTTTGATGAAAATAAAAAAGAATATGTGATCACAAGACCGGACACACCGGCACCATGGGTAAATTATTTAGGATCACCGGAGTATGGAGCGATCATATCCAATAATGCGGGAGGATATAGTTTTGCAAAATCCGGAGCAAACGGAAGAATTTTAAGATATGTATTTAACCAGTTTGATGAACCGGGCAGATATATTTACATCAGGGACAATGAGAGTAAAGATTACTGGTCAGCTTCCTGGCAGCCGGTGGGAAAAGATTTAGAGCATTATAAGAGCGAGTGCCATCATGGGACTGCTTACACAAAAATGAAAGCGGCATATGCCGGGATCAGTTCTGAGGTATGTTATTATGTACCGTTAAACCAGTCTTATGAAGTTTGGAATCTGAGTGTTACCAATGATTCTGAAAAAGAAAGAAAACTTACTGTGACCGGTTATGCAGAGTTTACGAATAACAGCAATTATGAACAGGATCAGGTCAATCTGCAGTATTCACAGTTCATCACAAGGACTGTTTTTTGTGAGAACCGTGTGCGCCAGATGATCCATGCCAATCTTGATATGATTGAAAAAGGAAAAGAAATTGACCATAAGACCGTGGTGAGCCGGTTCTTTGGACTTGCGGGCACAGCCGTAACATCCTGGTGTGGCGATAAGGAAGAGTTCCTTGGCAGATATCATGGATATGGGAATCCCAAAGGTGTGGAAGATGGTGTTTTAAATAATAAAGGGAATTACAATGAAAACGGCTGTGGTGCTATTTCAACGGTACTGCATCTGAATCCGGGGGAGACAAAGAATATCGCATTTTTAGTCGGAATGAAAGAGGATGATGAGGCGGCAAAAATCATAGCAGGATATGGGAATACAGCAGAAGTGTGCAAAAAAGAACTTGCGGAACTGACCGCATACTGGCATGAAAAATTTTCTCATTTTCAGGTAAAGACACCGAGTGAAGAATTTAATACCATGCTCAATACATGGAATGCGTATAACTGTTTTATGACATTTATCTGGTCAAGGGCTGCATCCTTTACTTATTGTGGACTGAGGAATGGGTATGGTTACCGTGATACCGTGCAGGATATTCAGGGCGTGATCCATCTTGCACCGGAGATGGCAGTCGAAAAGATCCGCTTTATGCTCTCGGCCCAGGTGGACAATGGAGGCGGATTGCCATTAGTCAAATTTACACATAATCCGGGACATGAGGATACACCGGACGATGCCTCTTATGTACAGGAGACAGGGCATCCTGCATATCGTGCGGATGATGCACTCTGGCTGTTCCCAACCGTGTACAAATATGTTTCGGAAACCGGTGACGTGGCGTTTATCGATGAGGTGATCCCGTTTGCGAATAAAGACGAGGGAACGGTTTACGAGCATCTGAAGCGTGCAATAGATTTTTCCATGAAACATCTTGGAGGGCATGGACTGCCGGCAGGGCTTTATGCAGACTGGAATGACTGCCTGCGTCTTGGAAAAGATGGGGAATCAACATTTGTTGCCCTGCAGTTTTATTATGCGATGACGATCCTGCGTATTTTTGCAGAATATAAGAAAGATGAGGCATATATTGCATTTCTGAATGAAGAGCAGAAAAAATTGGGAGAGCTGATCCAGAAACTCTGCTGGGATGAGGACAGATTTATCCGTGGTTTCACAGAGGATGGTAAGACAATCGGAAAGCGTACCGATCCGGAAGCGAACATGTGGTTAAATCCGCAGAGCTGGGCGGTGATCAGCGGACTTGCAGATGAAAAGCAGGCAGACTGTGCATTGCAGCAGGTATATGACAGGTTAAACACGGAATATGGAGCAATTCTGATGGATCCGCCATATCATGCACATGCATTTGATGGGGCGCTTGCAGTTATTTATAACGCTGGCACCAAAGAAAATGCCGGTATTTTTTCTCAGTCACAGGGGTGGATCATCCTTGCGGAAGCATTGAGAGGACATGGAGAGAGAGCATTTTCCTATTTTATGGAAAATGCACCGGCAGCACAGAATGACAGGGCAGAGATCCGAAAATTAGAGCCATACTGTTATGGTCAGTTTACCGAAGGAAAGGATAGTCCGAATTTTGGACGGTCGCATGTGCACTGGCTGACAGGAACAGCTTCCACGGTTATGGTAGGGTGTGTAGAGGGAATCCTTGGCATGCGCCCGGATCTTTATGGACTTCGCATTGCACCGGCTGTTTCGAAAGAATGGGAAATGTTTGAAATCGATAAAGATTTCAGAGGCTGCCATCTGCACATTACAGTAAAAAATCCGGGACATGCAGAGCGCGGATACAAAAAACTATTCGTTAATGGTCAGGAAATGGAGGACAATTATATTCCACAGTCTGTACTTACAGAGACAACAGAAGTGGAACTGATCATGTCATAAGACAAAATAAGTAAAGAAGTCTTTTTATACGCAGAATTTGTGTCAGCGTGCACCTGACACAAATTCGTTATGCTGGGAAAATGTGCGCAGAAATGAGGAGTATCATGAAACAAGTTGAATTTATAGATAAAAATGGAGCTTTCCGTATTCACAATCCGGAAAATTATAGTGGTCTGTACCTTCCGCTGGCAGGAGAGACGGGATTGAAATCGAGCATTACGCCGAATCTTGGAGGGGACAGCAAGACAGATCAGAATCATTTTCTGTTAGAACCGGTCAGTATTGAAAACTTACATAATAACCGCAATACAAGAAATTTCTGGTGCCGGATCGAAGATAAAGGCTGTTGGTCTGTCTGTGGTTCTTCTGCAAAACAGGAAGCGGAAAAGTTTACGAAAGATCAGGATGAAAGCACCTTAGAAGCCGGATTTATGTGGCAGAAACTGACAAGAATATCAAAAGAGTATGGGGTAAAAGCAGAGACGACTTCCTTTGTGACTTTAGATGGTGCAATGGAAGTAATGATGGTAGAACTTACCAATACAGCAGAGTATGAGCAGAAAATCACACCGATGGCGGTGATTCCGGTTTATGGACGGAGTGCAGACAATATCAGGGATCACCGTCATGTGACATCACTTTTACATAGAATCGAGACAAAGATGTATGGCGTGGAAGTATGTCCGGTACTTTCTTTTGATGAAAGAGGACACCAGAAGAACCAGACGACATATTTTGTCTATGGGTCGACAGGAGAAGGCGAGGCACCGGAGACATTTTATCCGACAACGGAAATGTTTATCGGAGAGGGCGGAAGTTATCTGATACCGGAAACTGTGCGGACTGTGAAGGATGGCGTGCCGGCTGGAACGAAACTGCAGGGAAAAGAGGCAGCAGGAGGAATGCGTTTTGCGTCGGTTACTTTAAAACCACAGGAATCAGCAGCGTATCTGATTCTCGCAGGAATTTCGGAAGAAAGGGAGCAGATCGAAAAACAGACAGCAGCTTACCGTACGAAAAAGCAGGTGGAAGCAGCACTTGAAACGGTAAAAAAGCACTGGACTGACAAAGTAAATGTCGATTTTGCAACAGGTGATACAGCAGTTGATAATTATCTGAAATGGATCTGCTTTCAGCCGGTTTTAAGAAGGATCTTTGGATGCTCTTTTTTACCGTATCATGATTATGGAAAAGGCGGACGCGGCTGGAGAGATCTCTGGCAGGACTGTCTTGCCCTGCTTATCATGGAGCCGTCTGTGGTGCGTCAGATGATTGTGGACAATTATGGCGGTGTCCGGATAGATGGAACAAATGCAACGATCATTGGAAGCAGACAGGGAGAATTTATTGCTGACCGTAATAACATTACCCGTGTCTGGATGGATCATGCGTTCTGGCCGTTTGTAACAACGAAATTATATCTGGATCAGACCGGAGATCTTAATATTTTACTGGAAAAAGTTACTTATTTTAAAGATCTTCAGGCAAAGAGAGGTACTGCACATGATAATGCGTGGGATCATGCGTATGGAAATAAACAGCGCACGGAGGGCGGCAACGTTTATTTTGGAACGATCTTAGAACATATTTTGCTTCAGAATCTGTGTGCTTTTTATGATGTCGGGGATCATAATGAGATGAGACTGCACGGTGCAGACTGGAACGATGCGCTTGATATGGCATGGGAAAGGGGCGAAAGTGTGGCATTTACCTGTGCATATGCTGGAAATCTGAAAGATATTGCAGAGTGCCTGAAACATCTGGAAGCAGAGACAGGCATCAGCAGGATCGAAGTGGCGGAAGAGATGAAATATCTGCTTGCAGACGGAACAGATTTATATGAAAGTCCGGATAAAAAACAGGAATTGTTAGAAAAATACACCAGTCTTTGTGCACATAACATAAAAGGCGGGACGATCCTTATTTCAGTGGAACAGATCAGAAAAAATCTGCTTGGAAAAGCAGAGTGGCTGATGCAGCATATCAGATCAAAAGAATGGATCAGTGCAGAAGATGGTATGGGCTGGTTTAACGGATATTATGATAATCATGGAAATGCAGTCGAGTACAGCAAAGATCGGGATGTCCGTATGATGCTGACCGGACAGGTGTTTGCGATCATGAGCGGTACCGCCGGTGAGGAACAGATAAAAGCAGTATGTAAGAGTGCAGACAGATATCTGTTTGATAAAAAAGCCGGTGGCTATCGTCTGAATACAGACTTTAAAGAAGAAAAATTTGATCTTGGAAGAATGTTTGGATTTGCCTATGGCGAAAAGGAAAACGGAGCAGTATTTTCACATATGGCGGTCATGTATTCAAATGCACTGTATCAGAGGGGATTTGTATCAGAGGGACATAAAGTACTGCAGACACTGCTTGATGCAGCCATGAATTTTGAAAACAGTAAAATGTATCCGGGACTGCCGGAGTATTTTGATAATGATGGAAGAGGACTTTATGCATATCTGACAGGTGCGGCAAGCTGGTATATGTTAACCATGATCACGGAGGTCTTTGGCGTAAAAGGAAAACTCGGCGACCTTGTGATCGCACCGTCCCTGCTGCCGGAGCAGTTTGACGAAAAAGGCGATGCAGGGCTGCAGCTGGAGTTTGCAGGTAAGAAATTCCATATCATACTGCATAATCCCAAAAAACAGAGCAGCAGAGATGGTCAGATCAGACAGGCAGTGTGTGATGATCAGATCATTTTAGAAACAGAGCCGGAATATGGGGTACGGCTTAGTAAGAAAGTGATCGAAACACTCAATTCTGGGAAATGTCACAGAATTGATGTTGTTTTAAGTGAGTAGTGCAAAAACCGGACTGTCACCACATGGATTTGTAATATTTGTCCCGGTATTTCTTTGGTGTCAGTCCGGTATAGTTTTCAAAAATCTGGATAAAATGGCTCTGTGAGGAAAAGGAGAGATAATTTGCAATATCAACGATCGGCTTATCGGAATAGCGCAGCAGATGTGTCGCTTTCTCAATTTTTTTTTCACGGATATAGTCACTGATGGATATACCAAGGTTCTGTTTAAAAACACGGGACAGATAACTCTCGGACAGCCCGGTATATTCAGCCAGAATATTGATGGTAATGCGTTCTTTGATGTGCGTGTAGATGTAGTCGACACACTGCATGACAGGCTTTGAGAGAATTGAACTTTTTTTCTGAAGAACCATTTTTCCGGTAAAATCTTTTACCATTTCATGATGCAGGTCTGCCACCTGGCGTATCGAGGTACAGGAATCCATTTTTAAAATATAAAAATCACTCAGGCGGTAAGCCTGTTCCGGTTCTAATCCACCGTCAATGCAATAGCGTGTGATCATGGCGGTAGTGACAACAAAATGATATTTGATATTCGTAAGCGGATTGCGGGAAAGCACTCCTGTACCTTTTAGGTCAATAAAAGCATCTTCTTTGCAATTCCGTATCACAGTTTCCATATCCCCTGTTTTGACCGCATTATAAAAAGAATACTCTACCGTCGGGGAACGGTGCAGCATATCGTATTCACTGTTGACTAATTCTGTGTGATACCACTCTTTTGAAAGTTCCATGATTAGCTCCATTCTTGTACTGTTTTCAAATGAAAATATCATTTCATTTGCAGATTTGTACATCTTTCGTCTGGTTGTCTCATTATGTCATGAATCTGACATTTTTTCAAGCGATTTAGTATAATGCAAAATTAAAATCAGTTAATATATCACTTGTAAACGAGATAGGAACACAAAAGAAAATAAGTGTTCCAGAGGAATTTCGAAAAGGGAGGAAAAGTAGATGAAACGAAGAATTGTAAGTATGATGCTCGTAGCAGCGATGGGAGCAACATTATTGACAGGCTGTGGCGGAAATGCAGCAGGC